>JAGCZH010000033.1 GCA_017960475.1 Bacteroidales bacterium
TAAACAAAAATAGTCGAATGTGACGCAAAGTGTAAACCAAAACAGTGAAGGTGTAAACCAAATTAGGGATATGGACGAAACAATGTAAACCAATTCAGTTTAATCATCCCAAATCTGTCAACCAATTTCAGGGAAAGTCAATGACACATTGATGCATATTATAAATAAAAATGATTCATTGAATTATCATGTAAAATATGTTAAATCCAGATAATCTAATAATCCTTTTGGTCGATTTTTCAATATACACTGCACACAATAACGATATGTAATCCGTTATTGTTATACAAAATCCGTGAAAACCGCCATCCGAAATAATGCAACTTTCCCTTCCCCTTTCACCGGCAAGGAACGCGACCGTGAGACGGGGTACGGATATTTCGGCGCCCGCTACATGGACTACGAACTTCTAACCTCGTTTATCTCTGTGGACAGATACGCATCCAAATATCCATTCATATCACCCTATGCTTACTGCGCCTGGAACCCGATTAAGTTGATGGATCCTACTGGAGACACAATCATTTTTAATGAAAAAAAAGTAGAAAAGATGTTTGATGACGTGTATAATGATTTGTCTTGCAGAATGTTTAAATTAAAGAATAGAGGTTTCAAGAAAGAAAGCCGTAGAGAAGAGTATGAAGCATTATCTAAAATAAAGCAGTCAATGGATGATGTTAGAAATTCAAAAACGAAGTTCTACTATTCTTCCCTGCCCAATCCTGATGGTTCAATAAAATCTGGGGGACATACTTACGGAAAAAAAGGTGTAGATGGGATTATTGTAGAAATAACGACGGGATGCTTTGGTACACTTGTTCACGAAACAAAGCATGCTAGTCAATATATTTCTGGAGATTGGGAACTTGATATGGCGTCAATTGATGAATATGGACATTGGGGGCTCATTAATTATGATCTCCAAGATGAGTTTGACGCCTATCGTCAAGAAAATGATTATCAGTTTTATATTAATCGTGAGGAGTATTATGATGATGATCGTATCAAAAAAGATTTTGTGAATGGATATAAAGAAAATCCATCTATAATCCCAGAGTACATTCAGTATAATGCATCAAATCCTTACTTAAAAAAATAAAAATGCAGAATATGTTTTTTTATAAAAAAAGAAATATTATACCAAAACTGATTTTGGTTACCATAATGGTATCGTCATGTGCGATGTCAAGGATGTGTCCCGATCCACCAGTTTCGTACAAAATAAAGATTAATCAATTTGTTTTTCCTGTTGATTACAATCAGAAACACTATTGTTATGATATTTATATTGAAGATTCTGTTTGCTCAATATATCAGATAAACAAGGTGTACAAGAAACCATCTCAACAAATATATGATACTTTATATGTTGAGTCATTTCATCTTTTGGGAGATGAAATCGAAGAGATTGATTCAATTGTTGATGATCTATGGAAGAAGCGAGATACGATTTTTTCTAGTAATACTATTGATGGTAATTTAACAAACTTGTATTTGAAGAAGAAAGATAAACAGAAAAAGATTGTAATCTTTAACCGGGAAATGGATATTGTTGATAGATTATTTGATATTGTGAATGTTTATTGCAATAAAGCAACAATACCACTTTTACAAAGAACATTTTAATATCACGACACCAATCAGTCATCTACCACACATGAAAGGGTGGACAGGAATTGGGGCGAATCTCGAAAGCCTGACATGACTTTAAAGTGTCTTGGACTGAAAAAAGTTAACTCGGAAAGGGAGTCAACAGGCATAAAAACGAAGCAAAAAATGTATTATGGATTAGGCTCCTATATGTATTTCAAAAAAGGTGTGTCCATAATGACATAAAAACACCCTCATCCATAAGCACAATACGACTATGGACTCGTAACTCTATATTTAGAAAACACCATAGATATGCCTTCAGAGTAGCATTGTTAACATTCTGAAAAAAAGCAAGCTATAATACCGATATCCGCAATTTGCGGAAGGAGACGAAAAGGCTTTATGAGCCGAGATTAGTGCCAGTCACTTGTCTGCCGAGGCAATGCTGTCGCTTTCTGTTATTATTGGCGGCTTTGTCAATCAAGGCGCTTGAGGTGTTATCCAATGAATGTGAATATGCAGCGGGATGTGTAACAGAGTCCTAACAGCTGGGCTGCTGAGCCACGGTTGACAGCCAACTGCATCTGGCCTGTGGATGAGACAGTGAGGAGAAGGGAACCGACGCGTACCTCGTTGTAGTTGCGGCTTACGCCGACGATGGATTCATATCGGTCGCTGCTACCGGAACGCCACTCCAGTTCCACACGGAAACGACGTCCGGCACGGATATTCTCAAAGTCGGTATGGGTGATGTTGAAGTTGACGTTGCCATAGGAGTCGATGCTTGACACCCGGGCTTCAATCCTGTTGCCGTCGGAGACGGCTTTGAGCATGGTGCGATGCCGTATTGGCGCTGCGGCAGTGCCAATGGCTTCTATAGTTTCATCGTCGCTGATGCGTCTGGCGACATCGCAAAAAAGACCTGCGGCAAGGAAAGTGTTGGAAGGGGTGTCGGAAGAAGGCTCCAATTCGACCACTGATGTGCAGTCGCTGTCAAACGACTGTTCAAGGACTCTTCTGTCGTTGCAGATGAAATAATGGCCGTTGTAGAGTGCCAAAACAGGCTTTGACTCATTGATGTTGCGGCTGCCGTCAAGTTGCACCTGACCACAGCAAACGTCGACAAAATGGATTGTTTTTTCGGGGAATGACATGCATCCGTGACGGATAAGGGAAGATGTGACGGTAATGTCGTTCCAGTTTTGCCGGTGACTTAAATCCACGACCTTGACCCCGGGTATCATGGAGTATAGCCTGCCCTTGACGGCGGCAGCGAAGAAATCGCTGTCACCCCAATCGGTGGTAAGTGTTATGATGGGCGATTCCATGATAAATTAATTTGTATGATCGGAGTACTGGTGTGTTTGTATTAAATTGAAATACAATAGGTATAAATGTACTATGCTACTATTTCAAATTGCAAAGTTACTAAAAAAACACGATAAAACGGCCGATTGGTTAAGTTTAGTATAGTTTAATGTTTAACGTGTAAAGATGTATCCTGATTAATATTCCATTAAATAGTAACGGAATTGATAATTGAAAATTGTCTTTTTTAACGGAGAATTATTTGATATTAAGTGGGAGTTAAAATGGGAGTAAAAGTGGGAGTTAAAGAGGGAGTTAAAATTGACAAATGAATTTGTATTGTCCTGCGCATAGCGCATAACTTTCCTTTAATGCTTCCAACATTCTGAAGTTTAAATGGGAGTAAAAGTGGGAGTAAAAGTGGGAGTTAAAGAGGGAGTTAAAGAGGGAGTTAAAATTGACAAATGAATTTGTATTGTCCTGCGCATAGCGCATAACTTTCCTTTAATGCTTCCAACATTCTGAAGTTTAAATGGGAGTTAAAATGGGAGTAAAAGTGGAAGTTAAAATGGACAAATGAATTTGTATTGTCCTGTGCGCAGCGCATAACTTCCTTTTTTACTTTCATCGAAGATTAACTTCCTTTTATTACTTCCCATTTATGGGAATTATGCTGACGCAGGTCAATTGCTGGCTAATTGAGCCAATAATCAATATAATAGAAATCACAGGCGTCCAATATAAAAAAAAGTGTTATTTTTGTATATTTATGCGTAGTATCAGTATACCATGCAATCAATATAAAAACAGATAATTATATAAAATATGTCACTGCTTTCAATTCGCAATTTACATGCCTCGATAGGAGACAGAGAGATACTGAAGGGTGTGAACCTTGAAATCAACAAAGGGGAGGTGCATTCCATTATGGGCCCCAATGGCAACGGCAAAAGCACCCTTGCCGGTATTATAGCTGGCAACCCTAAATACACTGTCACTGAGGGTGAGGTGATATACAACGGCAAGAATATTCTTGATATGCCTGTTGACGTTCGCGCCAACGAGGGTATTTTTCTAGGATTCCAGTATCCCGTGGAGATTCCAGGAGTCACTATCACCAATTTCATGCGCACTGCCGTCAACGAGCAACGCAAATATCGTGGTCTGGACCCTCTGAGTGGAGCGGAGTTCCTTAAGCTTATGGAAGAGAAGAAGAAGGTTGTCGAGATGACGACAAATCTCGCCAACCGTTCTGTCAACGAGGGCTTCAGCGGTGGAGAAAAGAAGAAAAACGAGATTTTCCAGATGGCTATGCTCAACCCTACGCTGGCTATTCTTGACGAGACCGACAGCGGGCTTGACATCGACGCATTGCGTATTGTCGCCAATGGTGTCAACCAGCTTCGGTCGCCGGAGAACGCCACCATCGTCATCACACACTATCAGCGTCTTCTCGACTATATTGTTCCTGACTTTGTGCATGTGCTTTATGAGGGCCGCATAGTGAAGACTGGTCCCAAGGAATTGGCATTGGAGTTGGAACAGAAAGGCTACGAGTGGATAAGAGAAGAGTTGAACGCTGCAAAATAGGGGAGTCGGCAATGGAAAACATCATACAACAGTTTCGTGATATCAGGCAGACGATGCGCAAGAATGAGGTGTGGCGTGATGTCGACTTTGACGAAATGCTGCCCGAGTCTTTAGTGCTGCCTCCCAAAGATTTACAGCCTGAAAAGGAGTATCTGTGCAACATCCCCAACCTGAGCGCCAAGAAACTCACCATTGTCAACGGCAGTTGCACTACGCCATACACGGTCGACCAGGACGGAGTCTGCTATGGGAGTCTTCGCGACGCCATGGCTAAGGCACCAGACCTTGTCGGCGGCTTTCTTTCTAAATGTCCCAAGAGTGACAACGCCTACGAAAAGATAAACAATGCCAATTATATTGACGGCGCGTTTGTTTTCGTCCCTGACGGCGTGAAGTCATGGCCCGCATTCCAGATAGTGTCGGTTACCGACAGCGAGAAGGCGCTGTTTCTGCAAACCCGCAATGTCGTTGTGGTTGGCAAAGGGTCGACACTTAACCTTATACAGTGTGACGACAGCATAGGCTCCAACCGCAGCATGGCCAACAACGTCACCGAGATGTTCTGCCTTTCGGAGAGCAAGGTGTGCCATTACAAGATGCAGAACATGAACGACGACAGCGGTCTGCTCAATCATAATTATGTGGCTTGTGACAATGGCGCTGATTTCCATTCGTTCGCCATATCGCTCAATGGAGGACATCTGCGCAACCATACCGAGGTGAGTCTGCGGGGTGAGCACTGTGACGTTGAGGTCCACGGACTCTACCTTATCGACAAAGAGCAGAAGGCCGACAATTATGTTTTTGTAGACCATGCCTTCTCCAACTGCAAAAGCCACGAGCTTTTCAAGGGCATTATGGATGATTCGGCACAGGCTTCTTTCAATGGGCATGTCCTTGTTGAGGAAGGCGCCACCAAGACCGAGGCCTATCAGAGCAACCGCAACATATTGCTTACCGACAAGGCTCACGTGCAGAGCAAGCCTTTCCTCGAGATTTATAACGACGATGTGAAGTGTTCGCACGGTAGCACCACGGGACAGCTTGACGAACAGGCTCTTTTCTACCTCCGCAGTCGTGGCATCAGTGAGCGTACTGCGCGCACTTTGATGCTCTATGCTTTCTGCGACGAGGTAATCCAGAAGATCGCTCTTGCTGAGTTGAGGGAACGCCTCAGCGATATGGTCAAGAAACGTCTCCACGGTGAGCTGACACCCTGCTCGGAGTGTGCCTTGCATTGCTCGAACACATGCGGATGCGATGACGCCCCCGCTTTTGAGATTGACCCTGAAAAACTGTGATTCATGTCGCCCAAGACGGCAATAATAGTTATATTGTGCAGCGTCATCCTGTTCGGTCTGCCGGTCGAGGCAATGGCGCAGAGCGATGACTGTCACTACAAGTTCAGCGGCAGTGACCGCACCGATTTTGACAAGGGTGTGGAGGCATACAACAACAAGCGCTATCAGCAATGTATCACGCTTATGCGCAAAGTGTCGTCGAAACACCGCACTGCCGCCGACCCATACTTCTACTTGGGAGTGGCTTCGGTGAAGGCCGGTGAACGCCCAGCCGTGATAAAAAACCATTTCACACGCCTTTTCAAGCTCTGCCCTGAATACCCTAACGCATTGGCATACTACTATATGGGAGTGGTGCACTACACTTACAAGGAATACTCCGAGGCTGTGGTGCAGCTGCAACACTATTTTGACATCGCCAACCAACAGCCCAATCCGGCGTACGACGCGGTTTATGAGGAGGCGTCGACCTATCTGTCATGGTCGGAGTTCCTTGCCGAGGCGCAACAGAACCAGGTTCCTTTTTTCCCCGTTGTTGTGGCTGGTGCTTCGACATCAGCCGACGAGTATCTGCCATACTTCACTCACGATAAAAGGGAGCTTTATTTTTTACGCCGTGTGGCTGTCGATTCCCACAACTCCTTCTATAGCCGTGAAGACGACGACAAGGTGCTGCGCCTTTTCTGCAGCCGTTGGAAAGACACCGCGTACTCTCGTGGCGAAATGCTGCCTTCTCCTTTCAATGAGAATGGCGAAGAGGGCTGTGTTACGCTTACCGCCGACAACAGAACTCTGTATTACTCGATGACAACGCGCGAGAAGGGTTACAATAATTGCGATATCTGGTATAGTGTCCGCAAGAATGGGGTTTGGCAGCCGTTGCAGAACGCGGGACGCAATGTCAATGGCGAGCGTACTTGGGAGTCGCAGCCTTCAATATCCCCCGACGGACAGTTTCTCTATTTCTCCAGCAACAGGCCTGGAGGACAGGGAGGAACGGATATATGGATGTGCCGCCGCCTTCCCAACGGCGACTGGAGTCGCGCTGAGAATCTCGGCCCTTCTATAAATACGCCTGGGAACGAAAAAAGTCCTTTTATCCATGCCGATGGCAAGACACTCTATTTCGCCAGTGACGGATGGCAGGGTTTTGGCGGATACGACATGTATTTCATTGACGTCACCGACACATACCTCAAATATCCCACCAACCTCGGATTGCCTATCAACACTGAGGGCGACGACATTTGTTTCGGCGTCGCCGCCGACGGCAAGAAGGGCTATTTCGCCGGCAAGTCCACAGAATGGCGCGGGGTGGGAGGCACCGACATATTCGGTTTTGAGCTCTACCCTTCGGCACAGCCAGAGGAGATGGCTATTGTCGACGGCATAATGCGTGACGCAGTGGGACGGGCAATGAGGGGCACTATTGAGGTGTTGCGTCAAAAAAGCGGTGCTGACAGCTATATCGTCGACACCAATGACGGACACTATGCGTTGGCGTTGGCGGCAAAAGGCAGCAACACGGTTATATTCACTTCGGAAGGTTATCTGCCACGTGTGGCTATCGGCAACGCCGCACAGCTTCGCCGTGACATCAAGGCGACGGACTTTGTGATGCTGCCCATGAAACTGTGGGGGCGCTATCCTATGCCTCTCCCAAAAAACGGCAGGAATCTGCTGCCTCTGTGCAAGAATGCGACTATGGTTTTGGATGCATACACCGATTTCATGTTGAATCACCCCAAGGTCAGAATCCGTATCGAGGCCACCACTATGGATGAAGCCAAGGCCATATACGATTATCTGCTTTCTCGTCAGCTGCGACCCGAGCGGCTGGAGTATAAGCCCAACCAGTCGCTTTCTGCTCCTGTGCTGGTGATAACACAAATGTAAAACACTCCTCAGATTTTGAAAAACAACGAGAGCACATATACGTCCGAGAAACACGCCATCTGGCGTGTGTTCAAGTATTTGCGCTATTATCCTAAAGAGATAGTCCTCAACATTGTTTTCAATCTGCTGTCGATTGTTTTCAACCTCTTCTCCTTTGTGCTTATAGTTCCAGTGATAGAACTCTTTTTTGGCATGGCTGACCCTCCTGCCGCTGAGCCTGCTTTGGGTTTCAGTCAGAAGGAGCTGACAGAATGGGCTTTCTATCACATCTATCTCATCAAGGAGCAGTCGGGGTTGTGGCATTGTCTTTTCCTCTTTGCGGGAGCTTATCTGTTGTGCTCTTTGCTCTATAATGCCACACGTTATCTGGGCCTCTTTTTCCTGAGTCCTATCCGTAATGGTGTCTTGCAGCGTATGCGCGACGACTTGTACCACAGAATAACGATACTGCCGATATCCTTCTTCGCGGGGAAAAGGAAGGGGGACCTCATCAGCCGCATGTCGGCCGACCTTGCCGATATTGAGTGGAGTGTGGTGAGCACACTGCAGTCGCTGGTGAAAGACCCTATCAATGTGATTGTCTTTGCCGCGACTCTAATATTTATAAGTCCCAAGCTGTTCCTTCTATTCCTTGTTGTGCTTCCGCCCGCGGTGTTTCTGATAGGTAAAATAGGCTCCAGTTTGAAACGCAATTCCCAGAAAGGCCAAAAGAAACTTGGCGAGATGATGTCGACCTACAAGGAGACTCTCGACAACCTTGAGGTTGTGAAAGCCTATCAGCGTGAGAACCATCGCCAGGAGGTCTTTGAGAAAGCCAATGACCAGTACAGCCAGAGGATGATGAAGGTGGCGCGTCGGCGTGAGGCTGGCAGCCCTTTGTCGGAGGTTCTGGGTACCGTGGGGCTCGGTTTTATTCTTGTGATGGGGGGAATGTCGGTTCTTGATGGCGAGATAGAGGCGTCGGTGTTTATCCTTTTCGTCATCATCTTCGCACGTCTGATACCCCCTGTACAGGCTTTGGTGAAAGCCTATAGCAGCCTTCAGAAAGGTAGCGCTTCGGCGGCGCGCATATATGAGATTATCGATGCCGACGAGCGTATAATGGAGAAACCCGATGCGGTGATGATGAAGGGCTTCGAGCGGTCGATAGAATACAGAAACGTCACTTTCTCATATCAAGACGAAGGCTCTAGCCCTGTGAATGTGCTCGACAATCTCAGTCTGACGATAAACAAAGGCAGCAAGGTCGCCATAGTGGGGCCTTCGGGTGCTGGCAAAACCACTCTCGCCGATCTTCTCCCAAGGTTCTACGACCCGGCGCATGGCGAGATTCTTATTGACGATGTGCCGATAAAAGATATGAATATCAACTCGCTCAGAAGCAATGTCGGCGTAGTGTCCCAAAACTGCATCCTGTTTAACGACACTATAGCCCGCAACATCGCTTTCGGACTTGAAGGTGTGGACATGGAGGCTATCCGCAATGCTGCCCGTCTCGCCAATGCCGACGAGTTCATAGAGCAGATGCCGCTAGGATACGATACCCTTGTCGGTGACCATGGCAGTGCGCTCAGCGGAGGTCAGCGTCAACGTATAAGCATAGCGCGTGCTATTTTGCGCAATCCTCCAATAATGATACTCGATGAGGCGACATCGGCTCTCGACAACGAGTCACAGCAGGCTGTGCAAACCGCTCTGGACAACATGATGAAGGGACGCACCACCATTGTCATAGCCCATCGTCTTTCCACTATTGAGAATGCCGATATGATAGTTGTCATGGATAAAGGGAAAATAGTCGAAAAAGGTACACACAGCGCTCTGTTAGAGGCAAACGGTATGTATAAATCATTGTTGGAAATGCAGAATTTTGCAAAAATAAGCACAGAATAATATATTGTCCGTCAGCGAGATGGTTATGGTGCTGCTTGGGAACGACAAAAAAAATTTTGTCATGACAAAAAAATGCAGTACTTTTGCAATCTCAAAAAAACAGCGAGTCTTGTCAAAAAGGCTTCAAACAAAGGGGAGTTTAGCTCAGCTGGTTCAGAGCACTTGCCTTACAAGCAAGGGGTCACTGGTTCGAATCCAGTAACTCCCACCAACGACGGAAACTACAAGCGGTTTCCGTTTTTTTTTAATATACAACGCAACTCCGCCCACATATGAAAACAATGAGATTCACATGGCTCCTCTTGGCAATGCTGGTATCCTTCAGTCTCTGTGGCTGCAAGCATGAACAAGTGCCAGAGGGCATTATGGACACAGCCACGTTGGCCGACTTTATTGTCGAGGCGCAGCTGATAGACAGCTACCGCAATATCATGTCGGCCTATAACCGTGACTCAATCGACAGCATTGCCGACGCGGCTTTCGCCTCATTATACGCTAAGTTTAATATCACTCCGGCGGTATACGATTCGACTATCAGCTACTACATGTGTCAGAAAGGGGTGTTGGAGGAGGTGTACAACCGTGTCATTGCCGACCTCCAAAACCAAAGCTCGATGTTGCCGGACGCCGCTCCAACGCAATTTTCTGTTCCCGACAGTGTCGAGCCTTCGCAGCGTATTGTCAACAAAATGATGTCGTTCCATAATCAGTAAAGAGAGAGCATGAAAGACCGGAATAGCTCAACTGGCGGCGCCAATGGCAGCTACGCGAAACATATCAAAGCTAACGCTTTGGGCAAGACAGGAGAACAATTGGCGGTGAAATATCTTGAGGAGGAGGGCTATCTGATAGTGGAGCGTAATTACAGGTCTGGGAAACATGAGATAGATATCTTAGCGCATAAGGACAACGAATTGGTTGTCGTAGAGGTCAAGACACGCACAGGCAATGATGTCATAGAGCCCGAAGAGGCTGTGGACCACCGCAAAAGGCAGTCACTTATATTGGCGGCCAACAGTTATGTTCAACAAAAGGAGATAACGGAGCAGGTGCGTTTCGATATTGTCGCGATTGTTATTAAAGACGATAAAACAGAGATACGTCATGTCAAGGACGCATTCAATGTGATGAACTATTGAAAATAAAAAAATATGCTTGTAAAGACTTTTGGCAGTGCAATAATAGGAGTCAATGCAGTGATGGTCACTGTTGAGGTTAACGTGTGTTCCGGCGTAGGCTTCAGCATGGTCGGTTTGCCCGACAATGCCGTCAAGGAGAGCACACAGCGCATAACATCGGCTTTCGAGCAATCAGGATACAAAGTGCCTGGTAAGCGCATTATCATCAACCTGGCTCCGGCAGACCTGAAAAAGGAAGGCACAGCTTATGACCTCACAATAGCTTTGGGCATTTTGGGAGGCAACGGTGATATCAAAGTCGATGATTTGGATAAATATGTCATCATGGGAGAGCTGGGCCTCGACGGCTCTTTGCGACCCATAAAAGGAGTGTTGCCTATAGCCATAGAGGCTCGGCGACAAAAGTGCAAAGGCATCATCATTCCTGCCGCCAATGCCCGAGAGGCGGCGATAGTGAACAATTTGGAAGTCTATGGCGCCAATAGCCTCAAGGAGGTCATTGATTTTTTCAACGGCACGGGGAGTATACAGCAAACCGTAGTGGATACCAGGGCGGAATTTGCCAATTCACTTAACAACTATGAATTCGATTTCGCCGATGTCAAAGGTCAGGAAAGCATCAAGCGCGCCCTTGAGATCGCTGCCGCAGGCTCGCATAACGTGATTCTCGTTGGGCCTCCAGGCAGCGGCAAGACAATGCTTGCAAAGCGTATGCCCAGCATTTTGCCGCCTCTGACTCTGGGAGAGTCGTTGGAGACGACTCAGATTTATTCTGTCGCTGGCAAAATGCGCAAAGAGGATTCTCTGATCTCGGTGCGCCCGTTCCGCTCCCCACATCATACGGTCTCTGACGTCGGTCTTTGTGGAGGCGGCTCCAATCCACAACCTGGGGAAATCAGTCTCGCCCATAATGGAGTGCTTTTTCTTGATGAGCTGCCTGAGTTCAAACGCACTGCTTTGGAAGTGCTTAGACAGCCAATGGAAGAGCGTCGCATAACCATAAGCAGAGCCAAGATGACCATAGAGTATCCCGCCTCCTTTATGCTTGTGGCGGCAATGAACCCTTGTCCTTGCGGCTATTACAACCATCCAACGATAGAGTGTACCTGCCCTCCGGGTTCTGTGCGGAAATATATGAACAAGGTCAGCGGACCCCTAATGGACAGAATAGACCTGCACATTGAGGTTACGCCGGTGCCTGTCACAGACCTTGGCAAGACACAGCCGTCGGAGAGCAGCGCTGCTGTTAGAGAGCGAGTGCTTGCGGCGAGAGCCATTCAGACAGAGCGTTTCAAGAACAATCCCGGTGTGCACTGCAATGCGCAGATGACAAGCAAGTTGACGAGACAGCATTGTGTCCTTACCGACGAATGCCGTACCATTATGGAGCAGGCTATGGACCGTCTGGGGCTTAGTGCCCGAGCCTACGACCGCATACTGCGTGTAAGCCGCACTATAGCCGACCTAGAGGCAAGTGCCGACATAAAGCCCCACCACCTGCAAGAGGCGATAACATATCGTTCGTTGGACAGAGACAGCTGGGGAAGATAATATTAAGTCTTTGAATACAAAAGAAAATATGGCAAAGAAGAACGAGTTAATGATTACTACAGCCGCCAACCGTCGCAAAAAATGCGACAGTTCAACCCTTTTACCAACTGTGGTGGGTGACAAATCAAATATTTCCACCTCTTCTGGCGAGATAATCCTTTACCAACCAGATGATGATGTTAGATTAGAAGTCCGATTGAATGATGAAACAGTATGGCTTACACAGGCACAAATGGCAGAACTATTTGGGACAGGCCGCCAAGCTATCACCAAGCACTTGAAAAACATTTATGAAATCGGCGAACTTGAACGAACCTCAACTAGTTCCATTTTGGAACTACTTCAACCCGAAGGCAAACGAATGGTGATGCGCAAACGAGAATACTATAATCTTGACGTCATCATTTCCGTTGGCTATCGCGTCAATACCAAACGAGGCATTCAGTTCCGTCAGTGGGCTAACCGCATATTGAAGGAATACTTGTTGAAAGGCTATTCTGTCAATAATCGGATAGAACGATTGGAACAGCGAGTAACGAAAACCGAGGAGAAGATTGACTTCTTTGTCCGTACATCCTTGCCCCCAATGGAGGGAATCTTTTTTGACGGACAGATATTTGATGCTTACACCTTCGTCTCCGACCTGATTCGGTCCGCAAAAAAACAGATAATTCTCTTTGACAACTATGTCGACGACACCGTGTTAACTATGCTTGACAAACGAAAACCTAAAGCGACCGCCACTATATATACCAAGAGCATCCCGCAGCAGCTTTTGCTCGACCTTGCCAAGCACAACGCCCAGTACCAACCCATCGAAGTAAAGTCCTTCGATAAGGTGCACGACAGATTCTTGTGCATCGACAATACAGTCTATCATATTGGTGCTTCGTTGAAAGACCTTGGAAAGAAATGGTTCGCCTTTAGCAAGATGGAAATGAAAACAAAAGAATTGCTGGGAAAGATATAAAAAAAATCTATAAAGAAGGATGTTTTTTCTTCACGTTATGGCTCGCTGGTACTTACTATATAAGTCACTAGCCGCTAGATGGCAGGGCTATTGTTGGTTCCTGATGTCCAGGGCGTCGCGGATGCCGTTGCCGACAATCATAAAGGCAAGGACGATGATCATTATGGCCAGGCCCGGGATGAAAGCCAGATGGGCGTTGTCGAGGAGAATCTGAGCGTAGTTCTCTTTCACCATCGAGCCCCATGACGGCATCGGAGGCTGTACGCCGATACCAAGAAAACTAAGTCCTGCCTCAAGAAGGATGGCGCTAGCGAAATTAGAGGCTGTGATGACTATAACAGGACCTATAATGTTGGGGAGGATATGACGTATTATGATACGTGGCGTGCTGTAGCCTAATGCCCTTGCGGCTTCGATATACTCTTTCTCTTTTACCGACAACACCTGGCCTCTCACCACACGGGCCACATCAACCCACATTGTCAGGCCTACGGCTATAAACACTTGCCAGAATCCTTTGCCCAATGCGAAGGTTATGGCAATGACAAGCAACACGGTGGGTATAGACCACACCACATTTATAAGCCACATTATAAGGCTGTCGACCCATTTACCGTAATATGCCGACAGAGAGCCTAGAAGTATGCCTATAAGTAGTGCTATGGCGACGGCAATGAACCCTACCGAGAGGCTGACTCGGCTTCCTATCATTATCTGGCTGAGCACATCGCGTCCGTAGGTGTCGGTACCTAATATGAAATGACGTCTCTCTATCTTTTTCACTCTGGACAGAGGCACGGCATGTATCTCGCCGTCGTTGGGTACTGACCCTGTCACGGTCTCATAACGCAGGTTGTCGCCGACAGTGTCGTATGAATAGACAGGAATGGTCTCGGCGCCCAAAGGTTTGCCTTTGGCGAGAGTGCGTAGGGGCCCTTGTGATACAGAGTTGCCATTGTCGATATAAACGAAGGTGGCTTTGCTGAAAGGCTTCAGCGAGGCTAGCTCAAGATACTGCTGGTTGCAATGGGGCGTATGGTCGGGGGTAATCAGATAGCCGAGCAGGGCTATGATTGTGAAAACAATGATGACACATAGCGATATCATTGCCATGACGTTGCGCTTGAATCGTTTCCAAAACATGGCACCGAAACCCAAGCCTTCCGTACTGGCCTTGTCGATAAACTGTTGCTGTTTTTTCCGCAATCTCATATCGCTGATGTCTCCTGAATGGGTGGATGGTATTAAATAAAGCCCAGTTCGGCCTTGGTGGCATCACTCAGATTGTCGAAGCTCCATGGCGGGTCGAAGGTAAGCTCTACATCTACGCTTTTTATGCCTTGGATATACGAAATCATTTCCTTGACTTCGCGGAACATATACTCGGCTTCGGGACAATCGGGGGCTGTCATTGTCATGAGCACTTTGACATTGAAGTCGTCGTCGATATCGATATTATAGATAAGTCCCAGATCGTAGATGTTGACAGGTATCTCTGGGTCGTAGATGTTTTTCAGACAATTGACGATGGCGTCGTTGAGAGTCTCTTTGGTTGGTTCCACTTGCAAAAAATGAATTTGTGATTAGTAATTAGGCTTTGCCGCTCATTTTGAAAGCCAGAGCGTACATTTTTATTTGCTTTATCATAGATGTAAGCCCATTGGAGCGGGTAGGGGAGAGGTGTTCCTTAAGGCCGATGGTGTCGATAAACTGCAAATCGGCGTCGAGGATGTCCTGAGGGGTCTGTCCGTTGAATGTGCGGATGAGGAGGGTTATGATGCCTTTGGTGATAACGGCGTCGCTGTCGGCGGCAAAAAACAATTTGCCGTCCTCGTGGCGACAGCTAAGCCACACACGGCTTTGGCAGCCCTTGATAAGGTTGCTCTCAACTTTGTCTTTTTCGTCAATGGCAGGACACTCCTTGCCTAGTTCGATAAGGTAGCTGTATTTGTCAAGCCATTCTTCGAAATTGGCGAATTCGTCAATGATTTGTTGCTCTATTTCTTGTATTGTCATTATGGTAGATGGGTTATTTTGTTCGAAAGGGTTTTTAGAAAAAGAGATTGCTGCTGTAATCCTGAGGGTGTGTGAAGTATAAAAAAAACTATTTCGGTGCAAACCGTATTAATATAATCGCCGCTATGCCGAATGTCAGCTGAGGCAGCAGAACGGCGAGGAATGGAGGGAAGTTGCCGTTGAGGGCAAACACGTTGCACATTCTCATGAACACGATGAATCCGAATGCCAGCGTTATACCTATGGCAAGGTGAACTCCGAGGCCTCCACGGGTTTTTCGTGATGATATGGCTACGCCGATAAAGGTCATGATGATAAAAGCCAGCGGATTCAGCAGTCGTTGGTACAATTCCAGTTTTGCCGTTGTGACGGTTCCCGAGCCTCGCAGCGACTCAACATTGATATGCTCTTTCAGCTCAATGCTGTTCATGGTGCTGATTCTTTTGGAGGCTTGGTTGAAGTCGTCGGGGACGAGGTTGAGGCGCAGGAATTCTTTGCTTTTCTTTTCGTAACTCTCTTTGTCACCGTCGAAGGTGCGGTGCACGTATCCTATCGCCATCCAGATTTTGCTGGTCGTGTCGTAGGTTATTTTGTTGGCGCTTATGCGGTCGGTCAGAACCCCCTCTGGCGAATAGGTGTCTTGCTGGAACAACACGGCGCTGTTTTCGTTGACATCGTAGGTGAATGCGCTTATTTGTACCCCTCGGGCTGTCTGGAAATGCAAGTCGCTATAGTAGCTGCGGTGATGGGTATGAATGTATTGGTTCTCAAAATCCTCTAGGTGAACATTGCTTCTCGGGATCACAAAGTTGCCGATAATCATGATGCAGGCGGCGAGAATCAAAGCCCCGTGGAGATATGGTCTCAATATGCGTCGGTAGCTGATGCCGCTTCCAAGAATGGCTATGATTTCGGTGTTCCCCGCCATTTTGGAGGTGAAGAAGAGGGTGGATATGAAAACGAAGAGAGGTCCGTAAAGGTTGAAGAAGTTGGGGATGAAGTTGAGGTAGTATTTGAACACTATCTCTTTGAGAGGGGCGTGGCCGCTTAGGAAGTCGTCCAGTTTCTCCGATACGTCGAAGGTTATTACAATGACAATGATCAGAACCAGCCAGAGAAGGAAGTTCTTCAGATATTTGCCAAGTATATAACGGTCTATGATGGGGTATTTAATCAAGATTGTATCGTTTTATTTTGCTGGAGTGTGTTTTGTAGAGCAATCAAAAAGAGGTTCCTTTGAGGAGGAACCCCTTCTTTCTTAGTTTCCGCAAGGGAAGTCGTTATTTCATTATTCCCAGAATCTTTTGGAAGTTGGTGAGTGATTCAAGCACGTTGGTCTTGACGTGGATGAATTCGTCTACGCCGTAGCCTTTGTAGGTCTCAACCATCTCTTTGGGGAATCCTGCGAGGACGATGGATTTGACCTTGTCTTTAAGCAGTTGGCAAGCTTTCTCGGTGATGTCGGCATATTCCTCGTCGCTGGAGCAGAGTACCACTACGTCGGCCTTAGCCTCCAAGGCGGCTTTTACGCCCTCTTCGGCAGTGGCGAAGCCGTTGTTGTCGATGATTTCGTATCCGGCGCAGCCGAAGAAATTGGTGGCGAATCCTGAACGGGCGCGGCGCATGGCCAGATTGCCGTAGGTGAGCAGGAATACTTTGGGACGTATGCCCGATTGCTCTGTTGCGAGGCGCAGCTGTTCGAAAGCCTCGGCGCCGCGGTAGGGCTTGATGGTCTTTATTTCAGTGCCGTCCTCAGCATGGCAGCATCCGCATTCGTGTTTCTCGATTTTCGCGTTCATGCTTTCTGTGAGGTTGGGGTACTGGTTGGTTCCAATGATGGTGGTGCGACGGGTGGCTATTTCCATGTCGCGCTGCTGGGCGGTTTTGCTTATCTCGTCTTGTACAAAGCCTTCGCGGATGGCGTTGGCGAAACCGCCTTTTTCCTCTACCGAGAGGAAATTCTTCCAAGCGTACTGGGCAATAGAGTCGGTGAGGTTCTCGATATAGTAGCTGCCTGCTGCGGGGTCGGCGATTTTGTCGAGGTAGGACTCTTCCTTAAGCAGCAACTGTTGGTTGCGTGCAATGCGATAGCTGAAGTCGTCGGCTTGTTTGAAAGTGGTGTCGAAAGCGCCAGTGCTTATCGAGTCGGCTCCGGCGATGGCGGCGCTCATGGTTTCGGTGGTGGTGCGCAGCATATTGACGTATGGGTCGAAAAGACTCTTGTTCCATGTCGACGAAGTTGAGTTGATGAAAGCCTTGTAGGCGCAGTCGCACGATGGTTTGTATTGCTCCACAATCTTGCTCCACAGCAGGCGTGCGGCGCGAATCTTGGCAATCTCCATGAAGTAGTTGCCACCGATGGCGAAGTTGAAGACAATGTTTTTGGCAATGGTGTCGACATCGAGGTCTCTTTCGCTGAGCTTTGCCATGAGCTCGTTGGCAGCTGCCAACGAGAATCCGAGCTCCTGAACGATGTTGGAGCCGGCATTTGCCATTAAGCTGCCGCCAACAGAGAGAACGCGGAATTTTGGCAGGGTCTCGTGAGCATATTTGACAAGCTGTGCGGCTTCGTCGAGGTCGCCATTCTCACCACCCCAGAATTTGCCATGTTTCAAAGCGTGGCTATAGATGTCAAAGTTGACAGTGCCTTTCAGCTCTTTGGTGTCGAAACCGTTGCGTTGGGCTACAGCCACGAAAAGTTTAAGGATGTCGATATATTTCTTTGCACAGTTGAAGTGGATGGTAATGGCTGGCAGATATATGTCCTTGATAAGTGCCGCCATTTCCTCTTCTGTGGAGATGTTTTTGGCGCAGAAACCAATGGCGGTGGCGCCGCGACGCAGTGCGTCGAGAGCGATGGTGTTGGCTTTGACAGGGTCTTTCTCCTGGATGTCTTGACGGATATCCCAGGTGTTGCTGTCAGCCTGCTTGCCTCTTGTGAAAGGGAATTGGTTGGGGTTGGAATTCAGGTATTCAATGTGTTCGAGGTCTTCGGCACGATAATAAGGTTTCACTTTGAAACCTTCGATGGTTTTCCATACCAATTTTTTCTCGTAGTCGGCCCCTTTAAGGTCTTTGTTGATGACTTCTTCCCATTTTTCAGTTGACACAGGAGGGAATTCGGCAAACAATTTATTGTCTTCCATTGTATTATATCAGTTTATATGTTTTCTAATAAAATACAAATATAGTAAAATAATTTATTATAAGGGATGGTGAAATAAATCTGGAGAAAAAGAGGGAGTTAAAGTGGAAGTAAAAGAGGGAGTTAAACTGGACAAATGAAT
The DNA here is from genome assembly GCA_017960475.1 of Bacteroidales bacterium. GTDB lineage: Bacteria > Bacteroidota > Bacteroidia > Bacteroidales > P3 > Colimorpha. The sequence continues at coordinate 18,545 of JAGCZH010000033.1, forward strand.
ATGTATTGTCCTGCGTGCAGCGCATAACTTCCTATTTAACTTCCATCGAAGATTAACTTCCTTTTATTACTTCCCTTTGCTTTATGTTTGATGTTTTACGTTTAACGTTTATAGATGTCTCGGAATTAATACTAAATAAGTTAAGTTTAGTTTTCGAAAGCATAGCGCACTATGTTCTCGCCCATTTTCAAAGCGCGGAGACGTGTCTGTTGGCTGTCGTTGTGCACATCTTGGTCTTCCCAACCGTCGCCGAGGTCGCATTCCCAGGTGAAAAAGCAGACAAGGCGTCCTTCCCAAATGAGGCCGAAGCCTTTAGGAGGCTTGTTGTCGTGTTCGTGAATCTTGGGCAATCCGTTTGGGAAATCATACTTCTGATGGTATATGGGGTGGTTGAAGGGAAGCTCTACAAAATCGAGTTCTGGGAAGACCTTTTTCATTTGTGGGACAACAAAATCACGCAGTCCGTAGTTGTCATCGATATGGAGGAACCCTCCGCCAATAAGATAGTTGCGCAGGTTCTGTGCCTCTTGTGAAGAGAAAACGATGTTGCCATGACCTGTAATATGCACGAAGGGGTAGTTGAAGAGTTCGCTGCTTCCCACATCGACGGTGGCGTAGGTAGGCTCCAAATTCATGTGAGCGTCGCTATTGCAGAAAGCTATGAGGTTGGTTAGCGAGGTGGGGTTGGCATACCAGTCGCCGCCGCCACCATATTTCAGCAGAGCTATTTGTGTCCTGTTCTGTGCGTAGGAGCATGAGATGAGAAGACAAAAGAGAAGTATTATATTGTTTTTTGAGAGCATCTTTTTAAAATTGAAAGTTGAAAATTTGTGAATTGTGAATTGTGAATGGTGAATGGTGGGGTCGCTTCGCGAGAAATATCTCAAATATTATCAAATCTTTCAAAAAATTTTATTACTTAATTTGTTTGATATTGTTAGATTTATCAGATTTCTGCTTGAAGAGCACTCCAATGTTATTTAATTGTGAATGGTGAATTGTGAATGGTGAATTGTGAATGGTGAATTGTGAATGGTGAATTGTGAATGGTGAATTGTGAATGGTGGGGTCGCTTCGCGAGAAATATCTCAAATATTATCAAATCTTTCAAAAAATTTTATTACTTAATTTGTTTGATATTGTTAGATTTGTCAGATTTCTGCTCGAAGAGCACTCCAA
>JAGCZH010000034.1 GCA_017960475.1 Bacteroidales bacterium
AATCTTGTCCGTCTCGTCGAAAACATACTTGTCTGTCTCGACTTCCTTCCACTCGTAACATCCGAGTTCTTCATTGTACACATGGCGTGTCTGTGTCTTTTGTCTCATTTTTACTTTTGGTATTGCTCCCAAAAGTGTCAATTTTTTCAGGTTAAGACAATGGCTCTTGTCAAAAAAAACGCAGGTTATACATATATCATTTGAACGTGTTTACTCTTGTGGGAACATATAAAAAAAGAAGCGGGGCGATGCGCCCCGCTTCTTTAGTGAAAGCACGATTGATAGCATATTAGTCGAGAACCAGACTTGGTGCGCTATAGGTGCGTGCCGCAAGTTCCTGATTGAGCATATACAGGCTCTTGGGGTCGCTGCCGAAGAGTTCCATCTTGGTTATCATGTCGCGCGCATTGGTCTCTTCCTCTCCCTGCTCTTTGACGAACCAGTCGAGGAACTGCATGGTGCGGAAGTCTTTAACTTTGTAAGCCGCATCATAAATGGTGTGGATGCTTGCTGTGACATACTCTTCGTGCTCAAGACCGGCCTTCAGGACATCCATGTCTTTCTTGAATTTCTTGTCGGGCTTGGCAATGGCGTTGAGAACGATAGGGCAATCATTGTTCTGCATATACTTGTATATGAGCATGGCATGGTCTCTCTCCTCCTGTGCTTGAATCATATACCAGTTGGCAAAACCATTAAGACCGCGTTTGTCAAAATAGTTGTTCATATCAAGGTACAGATAGGCGGAGTAGAGCTCCTTGTTGATTTGCTCGTTGAGCAGGTCGGAAACTTTTTTGTTAAGCATGATTGAATATTTTTAGATATTATACTAATTATAAATAACTTACATTTAACGATAAAAATATTATATAGTCTGCAAATATACAAATTTCCATAGATATTCATAGAGATATAACGAGATTTTTTTGAATGGTGAATCGTGAATGGTGAATCGTGAATGGGTAATATCATCTTGGGGAGTCGCTTTGCGAGAAATCTTTCAAATATTATAAATCTTTCAAATCTTTTAACTCTTATTTGTTTGATTTTTTTATTTGTCGGATTCCTGCTCGAAGAGCACTACTACATGAGTGAATTGTGAATCGTGAATCGTGAGTCGTGAATGGTAAACTAATAAACTCATTCAAAAACCACTATTTGCTTTTTTTGTGTATTTTTGCATAGAAATAAAAAAGACAACTAATAAAATAATAGGTTATGAATAAAGTAATTACCTCATTTCTAATCATAGGCACAATCATTTTCTGCATATCATGTTCCGGCAAAGGACCTCGCGAAGAGGGTTTGAAAGCCGGCAAAGCAGCATGTGAATGCTACAAACTTGAGGGTCATGAAGCCGTGGAGGCCTGCCTCAATCAGATCGAGAACGAATACAAGGAATTGATGTCCGACACCGCTTTTATAAACGCCATGGAAGAGACCACTCTCCAATGTGTGTCTGATGGTGTGATAGACATTGTGAAGCCAATACGTGAGGCATCCAAAGCCAAAGTGGTGAAAAAAGAGGCTGAGAATGACACTACAGCCAAAAACGAGCAAAACAACGATTCTGAAAAGAAATGAGTCCCGACGTTTTCGACTTTTTCAATGAGTTGCATCGCAATAACAACCGCGAATGGTTCATGGACAATAAAAGCCGTTACGATGCCATACGCGAAGAGTTTATCGATTTGACAGCACAGATAATCGACGGACTTTCCCCCCTTGACCCTTCCATAGGTCACCCTGACCCCAAGAAGTGCATCTATCGCATCTACCGTGACTTACGCTTCACTTTGGACAAACGGCCCTACAAAACACATATCGCTTTCTTCCTCAGCAGCAACGGCATCAAACGTGGTGGCGAAGCGGGCTACTATCTCCAGATTGGCCAAGAGGATTATGGCCTAAGCGGCAACTGCAGTCTCGGCGGAGGCATTTTTATGCCCGACAAGACAAAACTTGCCGCCATACGGCAGGAAATATTCTACAATATCGACAGTTTTCTTGCCATCCGCAACAACAAAGACTACAAAAAGTATTTTGGTGACTCGTACTTTACCACAAAGAAACTTAGCCGGGCGCCCAAGGGTTATCCTAACGAGTGGGAACATGCCGACCTGCTGAAATATTGCGACTACTGCACAATGCACGAAGTGCCAAATGATGTTGTTCTGGGCGGCGGTTTCAAGGATTACGTAATGAAGGTCTTCAGCGCCAGCGTGCCGTTCAACAAGTTCATCCTGCAGGCAACAAGCTGAGATCGGGAGTTTCTTCTATTTCACCACAAGTTTTTTTGCCACGTTGCCGACGGGTGTGTATTTTTCATAATCACTTATTTACTTTTCCAGTAATCAACAGTAAAAAAAACTGAAGATTGATCTTTAAAAAAAGCGCCGTCCATATTGTAATGAGCGGCGCTTTATTTGACAATAAAAACACTTTGTTTTTATTCTTCACTCTTGATGTTGGGCTGTTCAAGACCGTAGCCTTTCTTCTTGTCGACGGCACGTAGATAAATCGAGATAAGAAGAGCGGCGATACCCAGGGCTGCCAACATAACGAGAGCCCATGTGTAATCGAGTTCGTGCGAGGCCTTGCCTTCATTGGTGTTGTTGAGAACAATACCGATAAGCGCGGGGAACAAACCGAGGCCAATATTCTGAATCCAGAATATAGCCGCATATGCGGAACCGATAATCTTCTCGTCGACGAGCTTGGGCACTGAAGGCCACAGAGCAGCGGGAACCAACGAGAACGAGGCTCCAAGGACAAGGATGGTAACATAGGCGACGATGACTCCTCCGACAGAGGAACTGGCCGAGACACCAGGAAGAACGAATGCAAAGGTGAGATGGCAGATGACCAACAGGAGTGAGCCGAGCATAAGCATTGTGGCAGCCTTGCCTTTGTGGTCAACATAGTTGCCAAGGATAGGAGTGATAGCGACGGCAAGAAGCGGGAAGACGGCGAAGATGGTCTCGGCGGTGCCACGCATGTAACCCATATAACAGTATACAACCAGGGCGATGACAGCGATGCCCATAAGACCGTATTTCACACCCTTGTTTTTCTTGACAAAGTTGCTGGAGAATGAGCCGGCAGCGACAACAAGCATCAAGATGTACTGGACGATGGTTACCGAACTACCGCCCCAGAAAGTATTGGGGTCTGCAGGGGTCAGTGTGAGGTTGCACTGAAGCATGTTAACGGCGTATTTCTGGAAGGGGAAGATGGCGCTGTAATAGAGCACGCAGAGCAGAGCCACGAGCCAGAAACCAAGGCTGGTGAAAATCTTGCCCAGATCACTGATTTTAAACGGGTCATCTTTCTCCTCGGCCTCGCCTGTCTGGCTGTCGAGTTTCTTATCCATGAAGAAATAGGTGATGAACATGATGAGGGCGATGCAGAGCAGCACGACACCGAATTTGACGGCGTTGTCAACATGAACTTCTCCACCGAGTTTAGCGAAATAGGGTGAAAAAATCATGCAGGTGGCGACACCGAGGCGGGCAAGAGCCATCTCAGAGCCCATAGCCAAAGCTGTCTCACGACCCTTGAACCATTTCACAATACCACGGCTTACGGTGATACCGGCCATCTCACAACCGCAACCAAAGAACATAAATCCCAGAGCGGCCAGCTTGGCAGAAGCAGGCATGCCTTTGCAGAAGGGCAGAATGGCGCCAATGACGGGCAATTCACCGTTCCAATTGAGGTGGGAGTTGAACCAAGCCTCAAGACCAGTACCCATGAAGGCATCGCTGACGGCATAGAACTTAATGCAGCCGCCAAAGAGCATCACGGCGCCGGAAAGTACCGCGGTGAAGCGAACACCCATCTTGTCGAGAATAATACCGGCAAAGATAAGGAAAAACACATACACGTTAAGGAACACCTCCGCACCCTGCATACGACCGAAAGAAGCACTATCCCAACCACGTGTATCCTGCATAAGGTCTTTTATAGGCGACAAAATGTCCATAAATACATAGCTGCAAAACATAGCCAAGGCCAGCAGCAGCAGAGCTGTCCAGCGCATTGCAGCGCTGTCTCTCAATGTTTTAATAGTATTTTCCATAAGAAATGTTGTTTTAATGAAAGTGCAAATTTACAAAAAATTTCTTAAAGCGCACAAAAAGCAGGCAAAAAAGCCCACATTATTTGCACTACTCTACTTTGAGGAGATAATAGTTTTTCTTGCCTTTCTGAACAAGAATATATCCACAGGTGAGAAGGTCGGCGGAAGTGAGGCAGCAGTCCTCCCCCACTTTGCGCTTGTTGACAGAGATACTGTTTTGTTTAAGCTCGCGGCGTATCTCACCCTTGCTGGCGAACATTCCCGTCTCGGCAGCGATATCGATAAGCGAGACGCCTGCATCAATGGTTGCACGCGCCACCGAATACTGGGGTACACCTTCAAAGACGCTGAGCATGGTGTCACTGTCGAGCGCATTAAGCTGTTCGGTAGTACCTTTGCCGAAAAGCAACTCGGATGCAGCAACGGCACTCTCGTAAGCCTGCTGTCCATGCACACGGATAGTGATATCCTTGGCCAGAGCCTTCTGCAAAACACGACGCTCAGGAGCCTCGGCGTGCTGACGCTCCAGCTCATCAACCTCTTCCTTGGAGAAAAGGGTGAATATGCGAATATAACGGGCCGTGTCGACATCCGAACAGTTTAGCCAGAACTGATAAAACTTATATGGGCTGGTCTTCTTTGGGTCAAGCCATACGTTGCCGCCTTCGGTTTTGCCGAATTTTGTGCCATCGGCTTTGGTTATAAGAGGGCAAGTGAGTGCAAAGGCCTCACCGCCTTCCATACGTCTTATCAACTCTGTTCCTGTAGTGATATTACCCCACTGGTCGCTGCCTCCCATCTGAAGCTTGCAGCCTTTGGTGCGATAAAGGGTAAGAAAATCATATCCTTGCAAAAGCTGATAGGAGAACTCGGTGAAAGAGATACCTGTTTCCATACGTTTCTTCACAGAGTCTTTGGTCATCATATAGTTGACTGTGATATGCTTACCCACATCGCGGATGAAATCGAGAAAGAGATAGTCTTTCATCCAATCGTAGTTGTTGAGTATTTCAGCGCCATTGACAGGATTGTCGAAATCGAGGAAACGCTCGAGTTGTTTACGTATACATACGACGTTATGCTGTATCTCTTCCGGAGTCAGCAACTTGCGTTCCGCAGCCTTGAAAGAAGGGTCTCCTATCATGCCTGTAGCGCCACCCACGACAGCCAAAGGCTTGTGGCCGGCCATCTGCAAATGCTTGAGAAGCATGATGCTCACCAAATGTCCTATATGGAGACTGTCCGCTGTAGGGTCGATGCCGACATATGCGGTGGTGACCTCTTTGTTCAGTTGCTCTTCAGTGCCAGGCATCATGTCATGAATCATGCCTCTCCATTTCAATTCTTCTACTAAATTGGCCATAGTAATTATTATATTATATATATGGTATTATACATTAATATTCTTCGCAAAAAAAAAGAGGTACCACTTTGCAGTCAGTACCTCTTTCCCTATTTTATTATTATTATCTTACAATCAGTTTAGAGGTGGCAGACTCTTTTCCGATATTGATGTTGACAAGATACATGCCATGGTTGAACTTGCTGCAGTTGATGCTATACTGATGGCTGCCTTCGGTGAGATAGCCGAGTTGTTCGCTATGGACAAGCTTGCCGCCCAGGTCATAAATCTTAACAACAGCATTGCCTGCATTTACAACAGCAATATCAACAGTGGCTTTGTCTATTGCGGGGTTGGGATAGATCTTCACAGAGTTCTCACCCTTGGTGACATTAGTGATGCCGAGCCAATCCTCTTCGCCAACAATCTCGTTCTCGTGGTCGGTGACATAGGAAGTGTCCATGAAAACACCGCGGCCATAGGTTCCGAAATAGATGGCATAGGGGTATTTAGTCTTGGCATAAAGATATGTGACATCCTCAACACCTTCGCGAACAACATATTTCTCGCGGGGCAGAGCCTTGGTCTGCTGTACAATAGAAGTCACAGGAACACCGTCGAATTCACCAAACACATTCCATACGGGGTTGATGTTGGAAGTGGAAACGAAAACGCCCTTCTCTGTTCCGACATAAATAGCACCTGTGGTGCACTCGATAAGAGCTGAGTATACAGGATCGGAAACCGACATACCATTGGTGGCGTTGGAAACGCTGATGTTAGTGATGGTACGTGAGGCAGGTGTGCTGGCGTTTTTAATGTATACCATATTAGGCTCGTTGCTGCCATAACCACCGAAAGTGATTATAATGTTGTCCTGGCCTTGGCGTGGGTCAACAACGATAGATGATATAGGACGGGTGAAATTAGCTCCATTGGCTGCGAAGATAGTGTCAATGCTGGTAATACGAGGCATACCATCGTAAACAGGGAACTGCTCGTTGTAACCAAGCTTTCTCTTCATATCGACAGGGTCATTGACGTTTGCATTAGTGTAGTCGTAAACACGGATGATATAGCTTTCACCTGTTGTATCATTGGTAACGGCAGCATAGACACTCTTACCGTCGAGACTGAAGTTGGCATCGAAGATGCTGTAACCAACACGGACGCTGAAGAGTTTAGCCCAATGCATAAGCTTCTGCTGAACAGAAGGCACCAAACTACCAGACTCAGCAAGACTCCAGACTTTGCTGTAATCGTTAGGAGTAGTGTTGAGATAAACAGCGCCACCACCAAGAGCGTTCTGTGCGCAAACAAGCATGCGGCTTACGACAGAATTAATAATAGTGTGGGTGGGCTGATTCTTCACAACAAAGCTGTTGGTGAAAGTATGGTAGAAAGGATAGTAGTAGTTGGCGCGTGAGGTGACAAGATATTTGTCGCCAGGCTGGATGGTAGTGTTGTTTGTGATAGCCATAGCCTCGCCATTGCGGATAATGGTGTGGGTGGTATCGATGGTGAAAGAGATGCTGTCGTTCCAGATCGTGTTGTTGGTGGTTTCCCATATGCGAACATTAGGAATGGGGTTGGAGCCGAGAATTTGGTCAGAGATAAACTCAGGACCAGCGGTCCAGGTCTGGGTGTTGGTATAGTCGGCATAGTCAGTGCATGCACGGCCAAAGCTGCCGACGGTGGTCATACCATCACGGCCAATATAGTAGAAATAGCCAGGCTCGGCGGATACAAATATAGAACGACGGGTGTAAGGCTTAACCATCTGGAACATGGAAGAGGAGACGCCACCGCCATTACCATTGAACACGACATTGGCCATGTGATTCATAACCGAGTTCTCATCATTGTCATACCAAGAGTTGATAGGAGCGGAACCGTCATGGTTATTACGAGACTGGATGAACAAGCTGCTGTTGTCTATAGCGCCACCAATAACAGAACCATCGGGGCAGACAGCGACATGGTTGAACTGAACAGTGTTCAGACCTTTGTTGAGAGAGTTATAGGACCAAACGTCCATGCCTCCAACCTGAGAATGGTATCCTTTATAAACACCACCGTCGGTGGCATAGTAGCATACCCAAATGGTGTCACCATTCTCAATAGTCCACTCCGGAACAATCTGGTGGATACCTGAGTGTACGAAATTTCCTGTTATGTTGGAATAGGCAGTGCCCATATAGTTTCCATAGTTGAGCTCGGTCTCGGAAACCGATTGTTTAATCCACTGATAGTATGAATTCTCAACATAACCCTCACCATTCCAAATAGTGGCGCCGCCAACATATATTTCCTTGTGGTTGCGAGGATTGACAGCGATGGCGTTGTTGAGGGTGCCAGGATTCTTTGAATCGAAAGGAACCATGGTCGGGGTAGTCAGACGGCTCCATGTTTGCTGGTTGGTGGTCAGAAACACACCATCAAGCAAACCATTGGAATCCGCGACAACGGCATAGAGACGAGTGGTTCCATTCACCGAAGCGGCGGCGAGCTCAATACGAGTAGCCGTTGCAAAAGCGCTGTTGCTGGTAGTGATGTTGACAGCGGCGCTTTCACCAGTAACGTTACCAATGCGGTACACACTATTTGGGGTAGTGGCGTAAGCCAGGTTGTCAGCGGTAATAATGATCACGTCCTGGAAATTTCCGGCCTGAACGAGCTGGGGAGCAGCTGTCCAATCAGGGTTGGAAGCGCTGAGGTTCCATCTGTAGAGGCCCTCGTTGGTGGCAACATAGATGTACCAGTGGTTGTTGCGGTTGTAGCAAGCCAAGCGATTGATGTAAGAGAATTCGGGATGCGTGTTAGGGTCTGTAGCCTGCAACAAAGTGAAGCTGTTGTCGGTAGTGTTATAAAGGTAAAGACCGCGTCCTTTAGGCGACATACGGTCGTGATTGATTCCGTGATTTTCAACGATACCTTCGCCGGTTCCGATAAGGAGGTTGTTGTCGGGCAGCTGGATCATTGTAGAGATGGGAAGTGTGACTTGACGATTGTTGCTAACATAGGGGATGAGCTGCCATGCCTCATGACCCACCATTTTGTAAAGACCGCCAGCGACACCGCCTGCATACAGCGTTGTATGCTCTGGGTCGGCATTGTCAACGACAATGGCACGTACTCGTCCAGCAACATTGTCGGGGCCAATCTCGATAAGGTTGTTCTGATAATTTGCCTTCGGTTGGGCGGAAACGAAGCCCGCTCCGCCTGCAAAAGCAGCAACAATTAAGCCGATTAGTAACTTTTTACTTTTCATAAGATATTAATAATTAATAAGATTTTTGATTTCTGTGTAAAAATATAACATGCAAAGATATACATTTTTTTTGAACTCTTTGCATTTCGTTATTAAAAAATAAAAAAAAAAGACAATTCTACAATTTTTTGTATCGGTCATCGTTTGTTGAACATGTCAAGACAAGATTTTAAAAAGTAAGAAAACAATAAAAATAAAGCAATGAACGAATCGGTAAACATCCAAGAACTGAACCAACGTATTGAGCAAGAGAGCGCCTTTGTTGACGCCCTGACAATGGAAGTTCGCAAAAACATCATTGGACAGAAACACATGGTTGAAAGCCTCATGATCGGCCTACTCTCAAACGGCCACGTGCTGTTGGAGGGCGTGCCTGGTCTTGCCAAAACTCTCACCATCACCACTCTTGCCAAAGCCATCAACGCAAAATTCAGCCGAATACAGTTTACTCCGGACCTGCTGCCCGCCGACCTTATCGGAACCATGATCTATAGTCAGAAGAACGAGTCGTTCCAGGTGAAAAAAGGTCCCATCTTCTCCAATTTCATCCTCGCCGACGAGATAAACCGCGCCCCTGCCAAAGTACAAAGCGCACTCCTAGAGGCCATGCAGGAACGTCAAGTGACTATCGGTGAGAACACTTTCAAACTCGAAGAGCCGTTCCTCGTCATGGCGACACAGAACCCCATCGAGCAGGAAGGCACCTATCCCCTACCCGAAGCCCAAGTGGACCGCTTCATGCTCAAAGTGGTCATCAGCTACCCCGAGAAAGACGAGGAGCGACAGATTCTTCACCAAAGTCTCGGCGAAGGGTTCAACCGCCAGACGGCATTGATGGAGCCTTCGGCCATCATCAAAGCCCGCAACCTGGTGAAAGAGGTTTATATGGACGAGAAAATCGAAAACTACATCACCGACATCGTCTTCGCCACACGCTATCCAGAGCAGTACGGATTGGAGAAACTCAACGGAATGATAAGCTACGGCGCTTCGCCTCGTGGCTCTATCAGCCTTGCCCAGGCCTCGAAAAGCTACGCCTTCATGAAACGCAGAGGCTATGTCATACCTGAGGATGTCCGCGCCATCGCCATGGACGTCCTGCGCCACCGTATAGGTCTGACCTACGAGGCTGAGGCCGAGAATGTGAAAAGCGAAGAGATTGTCAACGAGATTCTGAACCGTGTCGATGTTCCCTAATGGCTAAGAACAGCGTTTTCATCCTAAAACAACGGAAAAATGCAAGAAAGCGACATCATCAAACAGGTAAGGCGCATTGAGATACGGGCACGAGGTCTTTCACAACAGATGTTCTCGGGCGAATACCATAGCGCCTTCAAAGGGCGCGGAATGGCATTCAGCGAGGTGCGTGAATACCAATACGGCGACGATGTGCGCAACATCGACTGGAATGTCACGGCTCGACTCAACCACCCATACGTGAAGGTGTTCGAGGAAGAGCGGGAACTGACAGTCATGCTTCTTATCGACGTCAGCGGATCACACCTCTTTGGAACAACCAACCAATACAAATCGGAACTTATCGCTGAGACCGCAGCCACTCTGGCTTTCTCGGCAATCCACAACAACGACAAAGTGGGTGTGGTGATGTTTAGCGATAAAATCGAGAAATTCATACCTCCCAAGAAAGGCAGCAGCCACATCCTTCGCATAATACGTGAACTCATCGGTTACCGACCCGAGGGTCGAGGCACCGACATAGCCGAAGCTCTGCGCTATTTCACCAACGTCACAAAGAAACGCTCCACGGCGTTTCTTATGAGCGATATGATTGACGACGACTACGAGAACGCCCTGAAAATAGCCGCAGGCAAACACGACCTTGCCGTGCTGCGTATCGACGACCCTCGCGAACGCACGCTCCCCAATATCGGCCTCACCTCTTTCGAAGACCTCGAGTCTGGCACTCTTCAATGGATTGACACCTCATCACCCTCCGTTCGCAAAGCCTATGAGGATCACTATCGCCATTACGAGGATCAGAGCGATCTGTTGCTGCAAAAATACGGCATCGACCACGTCACTCTCACCACTGGACAAGATTTTGTAAAACCGCTTATAGGTCTCTTCAAAATGAGAGGCTGATAATTTTCTGACGAAAGATTTTTCATAACCACAATGAATCGAAACAGAATATATAAATCACTGGTTTTAGGCTTGATGATGATCATCTCCACCTATGCGAGTGGACAATCCGCTGACAGCCTGGTCTCAGTACAATTGCCATCTCAAGGCGCGGGAATCTCTGTCAAAGCGACACTCGACACCGGCAGCATTGTCATTGGCGACCAGAAAACCCTGCATATCTTTATCACGCGTGACCCGTCATTGACGAGTTGGCCCAAGGTCACTTTGCCTTCTTTACAACAAATGACACAAGGCGCCATTGAAGCTCTCGACTTTGTCGCCGACACAACCAAAGACAAGGATGGCTCTGTCAAGAGTATCGAACAGAAAGTCATCGTAACCTCTTTCGACACTGGCAAACAATATATTGGAGGCATTTCCGTGATTGTTGACAATGACGGCAATTCTGTCATCCTGGCACCTTCCGACAGTCTATTTCTCGAAGCCTCATACGCCGCCGACGCCGACACAACAAAATGCGAGGTGAAAGCTGAAGCCGGTGTCGAAAAAGAGCCCTACACTTTCTGGGAAATAGCACGCTGGTTTGTCGCAGCCCTTCTTCTGGCTGCGATAATATTTGTTATTATTTGGATAATCCGACGCCGCAAAGAGAACAAACCCATTGTCATACTGCCAAAAGCCAAACCGGTGCCCGCCGACAAAAAAGCCCTGTCGGAACTGGAGAATCTACGACGCAAAGAATTGTGGCAAAAAGGTCGTATTAAAAAGTATTACACCGACATGACCGACATCATACGTAGATTCCTACGCAATATGTATGGCATAAAGGCCGCCGAGATGACAACACGCCAAACCTTGCGAGCCTTCCACAACATTGAAGACTGGAGTGAGGAAAGCGAGGCATTACTTCGACAGCTGCTGCAAAAAGCCGATATGGTGAAATTCGCCAAATCGCAGCCCGAAAGCCACGAACACGACTTGGCCATGCAGAACTCCATAGACTTTGTACGCAAAGTCGCCGAGACACACCGTTTAAACAACGACGAAACAGGAGAGAAATAAAATGCTGAAAGAGATAACATTTGCAAATCCTTGGTTGCTGACACTTTTGACGGCTGTGCCACTCATGATTCTGTGGTACATTCGCAAACACAAACAGATAAAGGCGCCATTGCATATACCTTCCACCAAGATGTTTGCCGGCTATCGCCGCACCACTCGCCACATGATATACCACCTGCGATTCGCATTGCGTTGCCTGGCAGTGACATTGCTCATCATTGCCCTGGCGCGGCCTCAAAGCAAACTGAGCCGCGAAGAGATGGAGATTGAGGGTATCGACATTGTGCTGGCCATGGATGTGTCGGGCAGCATGAAAGGTGAGGATTTCAAACCAAACAGACTTGAAGCCGCAAAAGACGTGGCTCACAATTTCATGGAGGGAAGACTCAACGATCGCATCGCCCTAGTCGAATTTGCAGGAGAGGCATTCACCCAAACCCCATTGACCATCGACCACAACGTGCTCAACCGACAACTGGCGGCAATGAAAATAGGACTCCTTGAAGACGGCACCGCCATAGGCGATGGTTTGGCCACAGCTATCAACCGAATCAAGGACAGCAAGGCTGTCAGCAAAGTCATAATCCTGCTCACCGACGGTGTCAACAACCGCGGCTCTATCGACCCTGAGACCGCCGCCGAACTGGCAGCGGAATACGGCATCAGACTTTATACCATAGGTGTCGGTAGCAAAGGCGATGTACTCTATCACGACGAATACGGACATCCTTTCCACGCTCGCGCCGACCTTGACGAGACTCTGCTCACCAACATGGCTGAAGCCACCAACGGAGGTCATTACTACCGAGCTACAAACAAAAACTCTCTGAAAGAGATTTTTGAGCAGATTGACAAAGTCGAGAAAACAAAAATCGATGTCACTCAATACCATCAAACCAAAGACGAATTCAAACCGCTCCTCATTCTCGCTCTTCTGGCTTTGGCACTAGAATTACTACTACGACTTGACAACTGACGCAAACGCGATACTCAAAAAAACAACATCCAACAAAAACACAGGCATAGACAATGAACTTTGAACACACCACCCTGCTATGGCTATTGAGCGTCATTCCGCTCATGGTCATCGCTTTTATAATACAGGAACGTCTAAAGCGGAGGCGTCTGAACACCTTCGCCGACAGCGCCATACTACACCGCCTGCAGCCCGATGTGTCATCTCGCCGGCCTATTATCAAACTCATACTCCTCTGCCTTGGTGTAGGCATGCTGATAATAGCATGGGCAAATCCCCGCATAGGCAGCAAAATAGCAGAAGGCGAACAGAAAGGCATAGATATGGCCGTATGCATCGATGTGTCGAACAGCATGTTGGCTCAAGACATGAAACCCAACCGCATGGCCCGCACCAAGCAGGTTGTCCAGAACCTCATCAGCCAACTGGGAGGAGACCGAGTCTCTCTGGTTGTCTTCGCCGGCTCCGCCTACATTGAAATGCCACTGACCAACGACTACGGAGCCACCAAAATGTTCCTTGACCAAATTGGCACCGACCTCATCAGCGAACAGGGCACCGCCATTGGTGATGCCATTGAGAAAGGCATGGCGACATTGGGTTATGGCATTGAGGGCAACGACGACGAACCCCAATGGGAGCCCAACAAAAGCAGAGCCATAGTCATTATCAGCGACGGTGAGAACCACGAGGACGACGCTAAAGAGGCTGCCGAAAAAGCCGCCAAGCAAGGCATAATGGTTTGCACTATAGGCATTGGCACCGCCACCGGCGGACAGATACCCATCACCGATGGCCGAGGTCAAGTCAAGGACTGGCTGAAAGACAGCGAAGGCAATGTCGTCACCACCCACCTCAATGAAGAGATGTTGCACGATATAGCCAAAGCAGGAAACGGCATCTATGTTCACGCCGGCAACGGCAACGCCGCAGTTGAGGAAATTGTCAAACAGCTTCACACTTTGGACAGCCAGAAATTCGGTGCGGCACAATTTGTCTCTTTCAAATCCCAATACCAATATCCCCTGGCAGCCGGTCTGTTGTTCCTTTTCGTCGAGTTTTTTATCCTCGAGCGACGTAATCCCCGCTTCAGCCTTAACAGAATCATTAAAAGAAAAAAAATATAGACAGACAAGAAAGACACCCACACGAAAACCTTTCACTATTCCTTATCATGTCAAAAAAACTAATCATACTGACAATAGTGCTCTTGCCCTTCCTCGCCTTCGCCCAGAATCCACCTTCGGCGACAACAGAGGGCGGTGAGCAGCAACCCTCATCTCCACAGAGCAGCTATCAGCGCGAAAAGACAACCGAGCCATACAAAGTAAAGCACAAAGTCGCGCGCCAAAGAAGGGTGGCGACACGCAGCGGAAACAAAGCCCTCGACAAAAAAAACAACAGCGCCGCCATTGAAAAATACAAAGCCGCTCTAAAAGCCGACAGCAATTATTCCAAGGCTCAGTATAACGCAGCTGTCGCCAACGGCAGGCTTAAAAAAGAGGCCGATGCGTTGTCTCTCTACAATACTGTTTGCGAGAACAAAAGCGCAACACCGCAACAGCGTGAGAAAGCACACTACAATTCTGGCAACATATACCTCCACCGAGCTCTCGCCGCACGCGACACCGGCGGATACGACGAACAGAGTCTCAGAAACGCCATAGATCATTACAAAACCGCTCTAAGACTCAACAGCAAAAACAAGGACGCACAGCATAACCTGTCACTAGCCAAGCAATTGTTGCGCCCCAGCCAGAACCAGAGGAAAGGCGGTGGCGGTGGCGGCGACAACGACCAACAAAACAAAGATCAGAATCAAGACAAGAATCAGAATCAACAACAAAACCAAGACAAACAACAGCAAAACCAACAACAAGACCAGCAGAATCAGCAAAACCAGCAGCAAGACCAAAACAACCAACAGCAAAAACAGGATAAAAAGCAGGACAAACAAAGCGAGCAACGTCGTCGCGAAGCTGAAAGAATGCTAAACGCAATGAAAAACAACGAACAGCAAACCATGAAAGCCGTTCGCGCCAAGGAGAACAAGAAACAAGGCTCGCCATCCCGCATTGACAAGAACTGGTAAAACATTCCGCAAAATTTAGCAAGAACAACACAACAAGCCTCATGATAAAAAAACTTCTGATATTACTGATACTATTCTGTTTTGCTCTAGGCGGCACCACAGCCCAAAACGCAGTGATGAATGTCCGCACACGCACCACTGTCGAGGCCGGACAAACATTCCAAATCACATTTGAAGTCAATGCCAGAGCTCAAAACTTCAAAATGCCGGCTTTGAAAGGGTTGACTCATGTCGGCGGCCCCAGCACAGGTTTCAGCAGTTCCACATCTTTTGTCAACGGCAAAATGTCACAGTCGGTGTCAAGCACATACACCATCCTGGTAAAAGCCGACAACGAGGGTTCCGCCAATGTGGGCGCGGCAAGTTGTACCGTTGACGGCCAAACAGTAAGCAGCAAACCATTCAGCATAAAAGTCGAGAAAGCAGACCCCAACAGCCGAAACCAACGGCAGCAACAGCAAGCCTCGCAACAAGGATGGCCTTGGGGGCAACCCTCGCAACCCAGCCAGCAACAACAGACTTCTCAAGATACAAAGATAGACATCAACACACTATTCGCAAGAGCCAGCATCAACAAAAGCAACCTCTATCAAGGCGAGGAAGCCATCATCGTTTACAAAATATACACTCAGGTACCTCTGACCCAGTTCCAAATTGACAAATTGCCTCGCAACAAAGGCTTCTGGAGCGAAGACCTCAGCGAGAACATGACACAAGTGAAACAGTACAACGAGACCTACAACGGCAGACAATACCATGTGGCCGAGATACGTCGCGGAGCCCTGTATCCTCAAGAGAGTGGCAAGTTGACCATAGCCCCGCTGAAAACCGATGTTGTCGCAATCATCCAAACCCAAATGCAGCGCCAACGCACCGGCACCTTGCTCGACTTCTTCATCGACGACCCCTTTTTCACTCCCACCCGACAACAGGCGGTGGTGCGCTCATTAACCAGCAACTCACTATCCGTCAATGTCAAACCACTTCCCGAAGCCCCAGAAGGATTTGCCGGCGGCGTGGGCAATTTCAAAGTATCGGCAAAAAGCGACCTGAAAGAACTTCACGCCAACGAAGCCTTCACATATAGTGTTACTGTCAGCGGCCATGGCAACCTCAGCCTGCTCGAGGCTCCAATAATTGATTTCCCCAAAGGCATGGAGACCTATGAGCCCCGCGTGATTGACAACATCAACAAGGGTGACAACGGGCTTAGCGGCAGCCGTACCTTTGAATGGATAGTGACCCCACAGGTCCAGGGCGAATACGATATGCCGGCGTTCAAATACACCTATTTCGACCCCTCCACAGGAGAATATGTCACCAAAGAATGCAACACTATCCACATAAAAGTGGGCAAACCCCTCAACAACGCCACTGCCAAAAGCGACATCAAATTACTGAACAGCGACATACACCACATCCAAAAACAGACAAAACTACGCCCCGCTGGCAGCAACGGCAAAGCCTCTACCCTATTCTGGATACTGCTTTTCATTCCAACATTAGCGGTATGCGTCACCGTCATTCTTGCACGTCGCCAACAAAGCATTGAAAGCGACGAGGCCAGCATGCGTCTGCAGCGTGCGACAAAACTGGCGAAGAAAAGACTCCGTAACGCCGAACGTCATCTTCACGACGGCGACGACAACGCCTTCTACGAAGAGATTTACAAAGCGCTCTGGGGTGGAATAGCCGACAAATTCAACATCCAGCAGTCTCTATTGTCTTCTGATACCATCAAGCGCCACATGGAAGAGAAAGCCGTCGACCAAACCCTGCAGCAACAGATTCTGAAAACCCTTGAGGATGTCGACTTCGCACGCTTCGCCCCAGGCGACAGCAGCGCAAAAAAACAATCGATCTATAATGAGGCGATGGATACCATAACAAACATCGCCGCAATAAAAAACCGATAACAACAAACCTTTTATTTGCGTCCAGCAGACCTCTTTTCTAAAAACTCCTCAAAAAACACATAATCCATAATGCACCTCACAAAAAAAATAATACTCACAATTATAGCGTTTCTATCGTTGACTCCCGTCTTTGCTAAACAGCAGGACGAGTTGCAACAAATATTTGTCGAAGCCAACACCCTGTACGACAGCGGAGAATACCAGAACGCCGTTGAACTCTATCTTTCCATCATCGACGCTGGATACGACAGCTGGGAACTATACTACAATATCGGAAACAGCTACTATAGGATGAAAGAGATAGGCAATGCCATACTATACTACGAGAAAGCATTGAAACTGTCGCCAAACAAACGTGAGGTGAAAGACAACCTTGCTTTGGCTCGCAGCAAGGCCACCGACAACATCGAGGAACTGCCCCAGCCTATACTTCAGCAATGGATCCAAAGTGTCAATCATATCACAACATCCAAAGGATGGCGTGTCACTGGGCTGATTTTTTTTATTTTAACATTGTTGGTGTTATGCATATTCCTGATAGCAAAAAACTACAACACAAGGAAATACATGTTTGTCGCATTGGCAATTCTTTCACTGGCGACAATTTTTTCAGGTATCAATGCAGCAATTTCGACCCGAAATGCGTCTATATATAATAAAGCCATTGTTACCGACCCTATGATTGTTGTCAAAGGTGCCCCCGACACCAAGAGCGTGGACAAATTTGTGCTTCACGAAGGCGCAAAACTCCATATCAACGAACGCCAGGACGATTGGTGGATGATTGAGATAAACGACGGCAAAAGCGGTTGGATAAACGGTGGCGCGACAGAAATTTAGACAAACAAAACCCTTATCAGCGCTATGGGAAAAACAAAAATAATAGTCATTCTGCTTCTTCTGTTTGGTGTGAATGCCCTCTATGCCCAGGGCAAAAAGAATGCCAAAAAAGACAAAAAGGATAATGTTGTCATCGTCGACGACGAGTCCTGCGGTTGCGAACTGGTCTTCATCGACGGCATACAAACCATACAGCGTGGCGACCTCTTCGGCTTCAAAAGAGAGGATGGTACCATCATCGTAGAGCCCAAATACAAATTCGTCGACAAATTCCACGACAACTATTGCCTGGTATACAAAGACTACAACCTCTGCGGTCTTATTGACCGCGACGGACGCGAGATTGTGCCGCCCGAATACGAGGAGGTCAACTACCCCACCGACGGTATGATTCGTGTGCGCAAAAACAACCTTTACGGTTTTATCGACACCTCGGGCGCCAAGGCTATAGAATGCCAATACCGCACCACATCAGGTTTTAGCGAAGGCCTTGCCGTTGCACTGATAGATATCGACAGTAACACCGCCGGATATGGTTTTATCGACAAAAACAACAAGCTACAGATTGCCCCGAAATATGAATACGCCATGGCCTTCCAGGAGGGTCGCGCCGTTGTCAAACTTTACGACCGTTTCGGAATGATAGACCGCAATGGCAAAGAGGTGCTGCCATGCAAATACCTCGAAGTCACCAACATGTTCGAAGGTCGTTTCTTCGCCGTCGACGCCAGTGAGGGCAAAGCCGCCCTTTTCGACAATCGTTACAAAAGGCTTACCGATTTCGTATACGAGAAAATACTTCTCTACCAGGAGGATTTTTATGTCGTGATGCGCGATGGCAGTTATCTTTTCCTATCCCGTGACGGAAAAGAGAAATTCGGCCGCTACGAAGAGGCGTCGGGTTTCTATGACGGCTATTCTATGGTGAAACGCGACGGCAAATACGGCATCATCAACAAACGCGGCAAAATCATCCTCCCCATCGAGTACGACAACAGCGGCTACCGCTCAATGGAGTACATCTTCTCCGAAAACCTGGCCATGATAGAGAAAGACGGCAAATACGGCTTCGTCAACAAGCAAGGCAAAATAGTCATACCCCTCATCTACAATTCCGCCCAACATTGCACCGAAGGGCTCATCCCCGTCAGCAAAGAATACATGTGGGGCTTCATCGACAAAGAGGGCAACCAAGTGTGCGATTTTGTCTTCACCGCCGCCTCCTACTTCGAATGGGGACGCGCCGAAGTGGTTTACAACACCGAGGTGTTCAAAATAAACACCGAAGGGCAGTGCGTGAAAAACTGTAAAAACTACCCTCAAGATATAAAGTTCCACTTCAAACAATAAAATAATAAAAATGTCGCATATAGCAACACACGACGGCAAGGTAACGAAAGTCGAGTCCGGAATGGTGACAGTAGAGATGCATGTCCTTTCCGCCTGCAGCAGCTGCGCGGCGCACGAGAAATGCGCTTTTGTCGACAAAGCCGACAAGATAGTTGAGGTAGAAACCAAAGACTGGAAGAGCTACCATATCGACGACCAAGTCATCGTCAGCGTAGACGAAGGCATGGGTTTGCTAGCCGTCCTGCTGGCATATATCCTGCCCGCCGTGATAATAATAGCCTCCGTCGTCCTGCTCTCGTCGTTCACCGATTCCGAAGCCCTGGCGGCATTAGTGCCCATAGCGCTGACAGCGGCCTATTTCCTCATTCTCTATTTCGCCAAAGATCGCCTGCAACGAAAATTCAGCTTCGGCATCAAAAAAGATGTATAAAAAAAAAACAGACATATACCCCGGTATTAAACACAACAGGGAGTCATCGAAGTTCTCACCCATAATTAACACCAAAACCCAATCCGATAGCCTATGACAAAAAAAGTACAATTCAAAGCAATCATTCCATTCCTTTTGTTGCTCCTAGTAGCCGCCGCGCCATTCAAACCCGCGTCGGCGCAGTTGTCCGAGGCCTTGGTCAACAGCGAGTATCGTGACATCATCCTGAAACAACTGCAAAAAACAATCGACAGCCGAGAGGATGCCATGAAGAAAAAGGCCAACAACTACCTGCTGAGCCTGCCCAACGACCGAAAACTCTACGACGAAAGCAAACTGAACATCAAAACCACACTTGAAAGCGGCGTCAACGAGAACGGTCATGCCGAATTGAACTACCGCATTTCAATAGGATACACATGCCTGCATTTCGAAAGCCTCACCGACAACTACCCGACGGGAGCCTACCTCTGCCAGCAGTCGAATGCCAGCATGGCCGTTTGCGAGCTCGCAAGAGTGCTGATTGACGAGATGAACCCCGACGCCTTCAAAAGCGGCAAAAAGGTAGACATCAAGCTCAAAGCCTCCACCGACATCTCCGAGGTCACCCATCTCGACTACGGCGGCGAGTATGGCGACTTTCGCTATGAGGCAGCGCGCTACAACGGCGAGTCGGTGCGCATCTCCGTCACCGCCAAAGAAGGCATTCTCAACAACGCCCAGCTAGCGTTCCTTCGCGCCCAAGGTTTGAAAGACAACATCACAACCAACATCAAAAGTCTCGCCAACACCGAGAACAGCTACTATTACGACCTCCAAAGCCACAGCGGCACAGGTCCCCAGTATCGCGAGGTGGGCATAGAGATTCTTGTCCACGCCGCCTTCGACGAAGAGATTGTGAGGATGAACGAGCAACTCATCAACGACGAGTTCATCGACTACAACATACCCAAAGTGGCCGAGAACAGCAACACCTCCACCTACGTCCTCATCCTTGCCAACGAGCGCTACAACGCCCCGCTTCCCAACGTACCCTATGCCTACAACGACGGCGAGGTACTCACACAATACTGCGTGCGCACCCTCGGCATCCCCAGCCGTCAGGTCAAAATCATCGAAGACGCCACCATCAAAAGAATCAAGGTGGAAGGCATCAACTGGATGAAAGACATAGCAACATCCACCAAAGGTGAATGCAGCTTTGTGATCTACTATGCAGGTCTTGGCTTCAGCGACTACGACCACAACCCCTACCTAGCGCCCAGCGACATCGACACCAAGAAAATCAAGTCCTTCAAAGGCAAAAAAGAGATCGACATCGACAGCCGGTTGTCGGGACACGAAACCAAGCGACTCCTAAGCCAGTGCCTGAGAGTTGACACCCTCTGCACATGGTTTGCCCGCGTGCCATTGAAATCGGTGACCATCATCCTCGACGCCTCCTTCGACGGCATGCAACGCGACGGCATGCCCCTGGTCAACATCAAACAAAGCGACAAGAAAGCCAAAGGGCTTCGCATTCGCAGCGACATCGTCGTCTTCTCCGCGGCAGCCTTCGACAAAACCGCCTACGCCTTCGACGAGCAACACCATGGCTTTTTCACCTATTTCCTCCTCAAGGAGTTGAAGCAGCACAAAGGAGCCCTGACCCACCAGCAGCTTTTCGACAACGTCGACAAAGCCCTGCGCCAGGAGTCAGCGCTGCAAGGCAAACTCCAAGAGCCGACGGTGACAGTGGGCGGCAAACTTAAAGACAACTGGGGCAACCTAAGGTTGAAACAATAAACAACCACCTCCCCTCTAAAAAACTGACTCGCGTATGTGGGTCAGTTTTTTTTGTCGTCTTCGCGTTCACCCTAGCGGATCCTTCATCAAATGAGCAAAGAAAACCTCCAAACAACCATCAATCTTTCTTTTTTAGCATACCATCGTCCGATTTCCCAACATTTTTTTCGTCAAACCACCACTTTTCCCATGCTCCATTGCCAGCATTTTGAAGTGCGACATAGCAACCACATTCCTGCATTTCAGCAAAACATACTGCATAAAATATTACCTTTTTTATGCAATACAAAGTATTTTTTGCATAAAAATGCAGTGAGTCACGTAAGCACGGCAACATGCAGAGAGCTGGAGGATCCGCATTCACGCATTCTCAAAGCGCATTCCCACACTAACGCATTTACGCATTCTGCCTGCTTTGCAGGCTTTGTGGTATGCCTGCGAGCACCTTAAAAAAAAACATAGTAGCGAGTCAGCACCGCTGAAATTAATCAAATCAAGCGAAAAACACGTTAACACATTCTTAAAGCGCATTCATCAGTTGCTTAGTATAATTTGGTCGTAAAAATATCATTGTATTTCGATTTTGTGGTTATATATCCATTTTTTCGAAATGCAAAAGTACAATAATTTTTAAGAAACGACATTCTTAATAGGTCCTATGCTCTATGGGGGACATCACTAAACTCCAGTTAAGATTACACATATAAAATTCAAACTTTTGTCAATTTTCTCTCTATTGACAAAAAAAATGTGTATCTTTGCAGTCGAAATTCGCGCCACAAATGACATAAAAATCGAATAAGATGAAGATAGAAAGAAGCATATATCTTAAAAAGCTAATTGATCGTCAGCACAATGGAATGATTAAGGTTATAACTGGAGTGCGACGCTGTGGCAAATCTTACCTTGTATTCAACCTTTTCTATGACTACCTTAAGTCGCAAGGTGTGGACAATGACCATATAATTATGGTAAATTTGGAAAGCCGACGTAACATCAAATTGCGGAACCCTGATTCTTTATTAGATTACATTGATAGCCGAATGCTTGACGATAATATGTATTATATCCTACTTGACGAGGTGCAATTGGTGGATGAATTCGAAGATGTTTTGAACAGCTACCTAAGTGTGCCCAACGCTGATGTCTATGTAACGGGTTCCAATGCGAAATTCCTCTCTAAAGATGTAATTACAGAATTCCGGGGACGAGGTGATGAAGTAAAAGTTTATCCACTATCTTTCTCTGAATATATGAGTGCATACAACGGAAGTCAGCAACGAGGACTTGACGACTTTATGACCTATGGGGGACTGCCGTTCATTCTTTCCTTGAAATCGGAGGAGCAAAAATCATCCTATCTAAAGAATCTTTTTGCCGAAACATACATTAAGGACATCAAAGACCGGTACAAAATACGCCACGAGGATGAACTTGAGGATTTGCTCAACATCATCTCTTCTTCCGTTGGGAGCCTTACCAATCCCGCCAAACTGGTAAACACATTCAAGAGCATGAAGAACATAAGTATTACCGCGGATACATTGAAATCGTATCTGGAATACCTGTGCGATTCATTTCTTGTCACAAAAGCCATGCGATACGATGTAAAAGGCAAGCGATATATTGATACACCTTATAAGTACTATTTCACAGATACTGGGCTTCGCAATGCGCGTATCAATTTCCGTCAAGACGAAAAAACGCATCTGATGGAAAATATAATATTCAATGAGTTACTGATTAGAGGTTTCAACGTTGACGTAGGCGTTGTTCCCGTTGTGAAAATTGGAGATGACGGCAAACAGCACAGAAGCCAGCTGGAAGTAGACTTTGTGTGCAACCAAGGAAGTCGACGATATTATATTCAGTCAGCATTCCGAATGGATAGCGACGAAAAGCGACGTCAAGAGCAAGCCTCATTGTTAAATGTACGTGATTCTTTCAAAAAAATCATAATCACCGGCGAGGAAGGTCTTATACACAGAAATGAACAAGGAATCACCACAATGAGCATATACGACTTTCTACTCAATCCAGACTCTCTTGAGCTATGACAATAATAACTACCGGACCCCTTGTCTGCTAGATTGCCTTCACACCACGGCGGAACCTCGTGTATTATCACTAACACACTAACGAATTAACACATTAACGCATTAATGCATTCTTTATGCCTTTTTCGGGGCTTTCTTTAGTTGGTCATACAAGCCTTCTTGGTTATTCATTATTGTAGGATATTCTGGCTAATCCATTTCGATATATTTGATAAACTCTTGCAAAAGTCGGGACTTACCACAACGACGGATTCCCGTGATAATCTTGATATCTGGAGTCCCTTTGATTCGCTTTAGTCTATCTGTATATAATGTCCTATTTATTAATTTCATAACAAATGCCAGTTTCAAAACTTTATGATTTTTCCACTTTTGAAACCGAGTGCAAAAATACACGTTTTTTTCGAATGTGACAAAATATTATTCATTCATAATCCCCCCATAGATATCTCGGCAATGGTTCGGAAGTGTTTCGGAAAGATACTAACGCATTCTGCCTGCTTGCAGGCTTTAAGCACCACTGAAATAAATCAAATCATGCGAAAAACCCCTATGCTCTTGGGGAGAGCATCACTAAACTCTCGATAAGATTCCACATATAAAAATCAAACTTTTGTCATTTTTTTCTTTCTATTGACAATAATTTGCGTATCTTTGCAGTCGAAATAATTGCGTAAATACGCAAAAAAATCGAACAGAATGATAGTACAACGAGACACCTATATTGAAAAGCTTTGGAGTCGAAGACACAATGGCCTGATAAAAATAGTGACCGGTATGCGACGTTCTGGCAAATCGTTTCTTTTGTTTAACCTCTTTGTTAAACAACTGAAAGACAAGGGTGTTGATAACAAACATATCATTGCGATAGATCTGGAAGACTATAGAAATGTTTCGCTCCGAAAACCTGACGAACTGCTTCATTTTGTCGACAGCAAGATTGTCGACGATTTGATGTATTATCTGCTTATTGATGAGGTGCAACGTCTGGATTTCTTTGAGGAAGTGCTTAATAGTTTCATGAAAAAAAGCAACGTTGATGTCTATGTCACCGGCAGCAACGCCCGATTCCTTTCGCGTGATGTGATTACAATCTTCCGTGGCAGAAGTGATGAAGTGAGGGTCCATCCCTTTTGTTTCAAAGAATTTATGTCTACGCAAGACAGCCTGAACCAAGAACAGTGCCTTCGCCAGTACCTTACCTATGGGGGAATGCCGCAGGCAAGCACTATGAATTCCGACGAACAACGCAAAATTTATCTTCAAGACCTATTCACAGGTACTTATCTAAGGGATATCAAAGAACGCTACAACCTGCGCAACGATGCCGATATGGAAGAGCTTATGGATGTGCTTGCCAGCAGCGTTGGCTCTCTTGTCAATCCCACCAAGTTGAAAAACACCTTCCATTCTGTAAAACAGAGCACCATTACGGTAGACACCATAAAGACCTACCTTGACCTGCTACAAGATGCTTTTTTGGTAGAAAAGGCAGTAAGATACGATATCAAAGGCCGCAAATATATTGATACACCGTCAAAATATTACTTTGACGACCTCGGTTTGCGCAATGCTCGGCTCGGATTCCGCCAAGTGGAATTCACTCATTTGATGGAAAATCTCATATACAACGAACTGCGTGCAAGAGGGCAACTGGTTGACGTGGGGCAAGTCACATTAAACACCAAGAATGCTGAAGGCAAAAGCCAGCGCACTCTTCTTGAAGTCGACTTTGTGTGCAACCAAGGAGACAATCGCATCTATATTCAGTCGGCATTTAACCTCCCTGACGAAGAGAAGACCTTGCAAGAAATACGTCCCTTGATGCAAATCGGAGACAACTTCCAGAAAGTGGTCATTGTCGGAGGCCTCCAGCCCACCTATAGGAACGATAAAGGGATCCTCCTACTGAACATCTTTGACTTTTTGCTCAATCCAGACTCTATTGAGCTATGACAATCATAACTACCAGAACCCTTGTCTGCTATATTGCCTTCACCCCACGGCGATGGTTCGGAAGTGTTTCGGAAAGATACTAACGCATTCTGCCTGCTTTGCAGGCCTTGTGGTATGCCTGCGAGCACCTTAGAAAAAAAAACATAGTAGCGAGTCAGCACCGCTGAAAAATAATTAATCAAGCGAAAAACACGTTAACACATTCTTAAAGCCACACATTCAAGCTTATTGTTTCTTCGGTGATCCTTCGGCGATGTTGGCTCGCAGTCCCTTTTTCGTGGCTTCTTCGATCCATCTTCGTGGGCTATTTATTGGGGTTCATCTCTTCTACCGCTTTATGGTGGCATAAGGGGACCGGAAATACTATCCTCAGTACAGAAAACCGAAAGCCCAAAGGGGTATCTTATGAGTTGTGGCGCTGTCTATATCGTCTGCGGCAACGTATGCATTTTCTTCGTCGGCAATTTGTTTGAATCCCTTGTCTTTCCCTCCAACCTCAATAATGACGTTGTTGTCGATGCGGAAGTCACCGCTTTTCAATCCACCATATTCCACTTTGTGACCTGCCGACATAAGTTGGTTGCAGAAGAAAGTCTCCCTGACTGTTCCAATCTCGGGTGCGGTGTCCGCCAAAGTGTACAACAAATTGCTATTGTCGAGCAATATTTTATCTGGTTTCTGAAGGTCACTTATGCTGTCCACGTCTGTAAAAAGCCGTTGTATCAGGGCTGCCTCCTCAAGATTTTTCAGGTATTTGAGTGTGGTGGGACGCTGGATGCCAATATTTTTCGACAACTTGGATATATCCACCTCGTAGGGGACCATTTGCGAAAGGACCTTCAACAATGCTTTGACTTTGCGACAGCTTCCCATTTCGATTCCACGAAACCTTGTCAGTTCCGTGTCGATGGTGTAATTCACAACCGTTTCAACGATGTTCTGGTATATGGTTTGATTCTCGAAATAGAATGGATAGTAGCCCTCCTTCAGGTACCTGAAAAAAAATTCCAAGGGCTGACAGTATCTTTTCACCTCTCTGCAGAAAGCATTTGGTGCCTTCAGAATCTGGTCAAGCGAAACACTTTTAACGTCAATGATTCTATTCATTGCAAGGAATTCGCGAAACGAAAGTCCCGGCATAGTGTATTGCACAAGCCGTCTTGACAGGTCTGCCTGACCATCGTTGATTTGCAGCAACGATGAACCACTAACCACCAAGTGCAGGTCTCGATGAAGGTCGTATATCTCTTTCACCTCTCGACTCCAGCCATCGTATTTGTGCACTTCATCTATGAATAGGTACCGGCCTCCACGCTTGTAGAACATATCTGCAGTATCCACCAAGCTGTGGCTCGTGAAATAGGATGTATCGGCCGAACAATAAAGTACGTGCCTGTCGTCGGGAGCAAAATGCTGCTTGATATACTGCAGCATCAGAGTTGACTTTCCTACACCTTTAGGACCTTTGATGGCAATCAGGCGTAAGTTCCAGTCGATATGTCCTGCCAGCCCCCTGATAAAGTCCATTGGAACCTTTTCCATATAATCATCGTGGCGCTCAAATAACTTATCCATAATCTGTTACTTATCTAACAACAAATTGTTTGTCGATGCAAATATACGTGTATTTTGTAAAATACAAAAATTTATTTTATTTGTATATTACAAAATACACATTCTATAAAATCATTCTGCTTTTTTTCGTAAACAACCGATCTGTGGCGATGCCTCGGTAGGGTTTGGGAAAATACTTGACTTTCCCTGAAATTGGTTGACAGATTTGGGATGATTAAACTGAATTGGTTTACATTGTTTCGTCCATATCCCTAATTTGGTTTACACCTTCACTGTTTTGGTTTACACTTTGCGTCACATTCGACTATTTTTGTTTA
>JAGCZH010000035.1 GCA_017960475.1 Bacteroidales bacterium
AAAACATACTTGTCTGTCTCGACTTCCTTCCACTCGTAACATCCGAGTTCTTCATTGTACACATGGCGTGTCTGTGTCTTTTGTCTCATTTTTACTTTTGGTATTGCTCCCAAAAGTGTCAACTTTTTTCAGGTTAAGACATGCTGCTCTGGAAAAACAAGCGCAATGGCAAGTCAGCCATGATGATAGAGGGTGCTCGCCGTGTGGGGAAAAGCTATATCGTGAAGGAGTTCGCCAAACGGCAGGCATACCACGCGACCTATGGTTCGCAGGCTTTGCCACATCACCCTTTATTCGCCACATTGATTTATTTCAACGGTGCTCATCACCACTTCGTGGGTCAGGGGTCACGTCGTACAGCGGCGAAGGAACTCATGAGAGCAGAGTACTCATATTTTTGAAAAGTTCACAACTTTGTGGACCACAAAATTGTGAACTATGCGATTATATTCGCGGATTTACCTAAAAATAAGCATTATAAAATTTTCTATTCCAAGTGCAAATATACACATTTTGTACAGATAAACAAAAAAAAATCGTTTTTCTGTACAAAATAACACGAAGCTGCTTCTTGTCTCTTAACTGTTAATAGATATCTATCGACGATACGAATTCCTTCTGAACTGACAAAAAACATTAACGAAGAGGTGTCTTCATAGCTCCCAATTTTTATTTGCCGCCCTGTCGGGGCTCTATATGTTGTGGATACACATATATCCCAGGGGGCTTACGCCACCGCCTGTATTATGACACCCCTTCGGGGTTTTAACATTCGTTTGCACCGACTACAATTCGGGGGCTTACGCCACCGCCTGTATTATGACACCCCTTCGGTTTTTTTTAAACCTCTCCCCTCTTCTTCCTGTCGTAATATTCGGCTGTGGCTGTAAAGAATGCGTCACCACTGGAATTCAAAGCCGTCTCGACAGAATCCTGAACGACACCGATAATGAAACCTATGGCGACGGCCTGCATGGCTATATCGTTGCCTATTCCAAAGAATGAGCATGCCATAGGAATTAGCAAAAGACTTCCCCCTGCCACGCCGGAAGCACCACAGGCGCCCAAAGTGGCTATAATACCAAGGAACAATGCCGATGCAAAACTCACCTCTATTCCCATCGTATGCGCCACTGCCAGCGAGAACACTGTGATGGTCACGGCAGCGCCATCCATGTTGATGGTAGCTCCTAGCGGTATACTTACTGAATAGAATTCCTCTTCGAGCCCCAGTTTTTTGCACAACGACATATTTATGGGGATATTTGCCGCCGACGAGCGGGTGAAAAAGGCCTGAAGTCCGCTTTCTTTCAGGCAGGTGAAAAGAAGTGGGTAGGGATTGCGGCGTGTCAGGACAAAAGAGATCAGCGGATTGAAAACAAAAGCATTCACAAGCATACAGCCCACAAGTAAAAGCAGCAGATGTCCATAGGTTGTGAAAACCGACAATCCGTTTTCAGAGACTGTGGTGAAAACCAAGCCAAAAATACCAAACGGAGCGAACTGTATGACCCATTTGACAACCCTCGAAACCACATCGCTGAGGTCGTGAACAACATTAATAGTGGCTTTTGATGCCATACTCTTCAATGCCACACCGAGAATGACACTCCAGAACAATATGGCTATGTAATTGGCATTGGCAATGGCGGCAATGGGGTTGCTGACCATATTGGTCAACAGATTGGCAAAAACCTCGGCGAGAGTGCCTGCCGAATCGTCGACAGCAGCGCCTTCAACGCCACCAAGTTCAAGCGTGACAGGGAAAAGAAAACTACCAATAACAGCACAAACGGCGGCAATAAATGTGCTGGTGATATATACCGTCACCAGTGCTCCGAAACGACGCCCCAACCCCTTCCCTGCTTTCGCTATTGAAGAGATAACCAACACGGCCACCAGAAGTGGCGCAATGCCTTTAAGAGCACTGACAAACATCTTGCCCAAGATACCTATGCCACTCCACGAAGGAGCCAAAAGACCTAAAACCGCGCCAATCAATAGACCAATAAAGATGCGCAGCATAAGACTCACCTGTGTATACTTTTTCAATATGTTTTTTATCATATCGTGTATTTTACAATATGTTATGAATAATTACAATTTTATTATCACATGCAAAAATAAGAAAAAAAGATTGAAAAGGTTATAAAGGTTAAAAGGTATTTTGAATTATGAATTTTGATTTTTCAGGTCACAAGTCACAGGTTACTGGTCACTCTTTTTCAATTTTCTTCACTGGATTATTTTTATTTTCAAGGTGTTCAGATCCCCTTCAGGGTGCAACTTTCAATTTTCAATTTTTCCATGAATGAGTGCTCTTCGAGCAGAAATCCAACAAATCTAAAAAAATCAAGCAAATTAAGTAATAAAAAATTTTGAAAGATTTGATGTTATTTGAAAGATTTCTCGCGAAGCGACCCCACCATTCACAATTCACAATTCACCATTCACAATTAAATAACATTGGAGCGCTCTTCGAGCAGAAATCCAACAAATCTAAAAAAATCAAGCAAATTAGATATAAAAAATTGAAAGATTTGATAATATTTGAGATATTTCTCGCGAAGCGACCCCACCATTCACAATTCACAATTCACAATTCACAATTCACAATTAAATAACATTGGAGTGCTCTTCGAGCAGAAATCCAACAAATCTAAAAAAATCAAGCAAATAAGATATAAAAAATTGAAAGATTTGATGTTATTTGAAAGATTTCTCGCGAAGCGACCCACAAATAAGATTTTGCCAAATCGCTCATCACAGGTTTTACGTTTAAAAGTTAAATCACCTCGTCAAGCAATCTGACCGGCAAACCCTTTTTTCACAGTTAGCGAAAATATTGTACAATAATAATTAAAAGGGAACGTTACAATTCTGTCATCACGACTCGTAACTAAACTCAGTGACATCTTCAAACTTTAAACGTTACTTAACCTAGCAAAAAATGAAAGAACTCGTTTTTGCCACCAACAACAAGCATAAGCTGCAAGAAGTAAGCGAAATGCTCAATGGCATTGTCAAAATACACAGCCTTGCGGAAATAGGACTCTCCGGCGACATACCAGAAACCGCCGATACCCTTGACGGCAACGCACTTCAAAAGGCTCAGTGGGTATACAAACGCACAGGAATGAGTTGCTTTGCCGACGACACAGGGCTTGAGGTTGTCGCTCTCGATGGACGCCCCGGTGTTTTTTCGGCACGCTATGCAGGAGAACATTGCTCGTTTGACGACAACATAAACAAGATGCTCGGTGAGATGGATGGCAAAACAGACCGTAGGGCTTGCTTCCGCACAGTGATATGCCTGATCGATAAAGACGAAAAAGAGCCTCTCTTTTTTGAAGGCCGTGTAGACGGACAGATTCTTACCGAACGCTATGGGCAAGAGGGGTTTGGATATGATCCCATTTTTATGCCCGACCATTTCGCCGTAAGTTTCGCCGAGATGCCTCTCGAAGTCAAAAACCACATCAGCCACAGAGGAAGAGCCGTCGCCAAACTAGTTGAGCACCTTAAAAACAACAAATAATACAAAACACATTACTACATTGACTTACAAGAAAGTATATCCGACAGAGGTAATACAGGGCTACACTCAGACAGCAATGTATATCCTTATGCTATACGAGCCACTCGGCAACAAAAAAGTGCCTGTCATGATTGGCCAGCACGAGGCAGAGATGATAATGATTGAGCAAGAGCAGGTCGACATAAAACGTCCTATGACCCACCAGCTTCTCATCTCTATTCTTGACGAGTTCGCGTTGTCGTTGAAATCGGTACGCATAGACCGTTTCGAAGAGGGTATTTTTTACGCCACCCTTTTTGTCAGTGACGGATTCAACACCCACTCGATAGACGCACGCGCCAGCGACGCCGTTGTGTTGGCGCTACACCAGTCGGTCGACATAGAGATGGCCTCCAGCGTCATCGACGACACTGGATTCACCCCGGAAGAAGAAGAACTAGACATCTATAACGACATCAATGATGACGACTCCATAGAGGCATTGGAAGAGGAATTAAGATTGTGTGAGGAAAACGAGGAATACGAGCGCGCCGCGGAAATCATGGAGAAAATCAAAATGAAGAAAAACTCATGACATTATGATAGAATTATTCGACCAAGCTGCCGACTATATTCGCAGCCACACTTCTTACCGTCCCACCACAGGCATAATTCTGGGCAGCGGCCTAGGCAAACTTGCCAACGCCATAGAAAACGCCGACATAATACCTTACGCCGACATACCCCATTTCAAGCAGAGCACCGCTGTCGGACATAAAGGCAATCTTATTTTCGGCACCCTCGACGGCATTCAGGTTGTAGCCATGCAGGGCCGATTCCACTACTACGAAGGATATACCATGCAAGAGGTCACGCTGCCTGTGCGCGTCATGAGCCGGCTAGGCATAAAACGTCTGTTGGTAAGCAACGCCGCCGGCGGTATAAATCCCGACTTTGCTGTTGGCGACTTGATGATAATCACCGACCACATCAACTTCATGCCCAATCCTCTTATCGGCAAAAACATCGATGAGATGGGTGTGCGTTTCCCCGACATGACAACAGTCTACAGCCGTCCACTGCGTCAACGTGCCCACGAAGCCGCCTCGCAACTAGGACTGCAATTGCGTGAGGGAGTATATGTGGCTGAAACAGGTCCCACCTATGAGACACCAGCCGAATACCGCATGTATGGCATGCTCGGTGGCGACGCTGTCGGTATGTCGACCATTCCTGAGGTCATCGTGGCACGCCACTGCGGCATGGAGGTGTTTGGCATGAGTGTTATCACCAACTGCGCCAAGGACCTTGGAGACAACTGCCAAAACGACGGCGACGATGTGGTTCGTGCCGCTGACCGCGCCGCTGACAACATGACCGCAATTTTCAAAAAACTGATAGGTTGACGACAGAAAGATGCTCAAAAAAACGACATTTATACTATTCTTTGTCACTCTGTTTTTAGGTTCGCTAAACGCTCAGACCGACCTCAGCTATGGCATAGAGCCTGTACGCGACAGCATAGCTTTTGCCCGTTTCAGGAAACATATGGACAGCCTTCGCACCGAACGTCCTACGGTAGCCCTTGTCCTCAGCGGCGGAGGAGCCAAAGGAGCTGCGCATATCAGCGTGATACGCTATCTTGAGAAACAGGGAATACCTATCGACCTTGTAATGGGTACAAGCATAGGTGGTCTGGTTGGCGGTCTTTACGCTTGCGGATACACCGGCGAAGAACTTCAAGCCATAATAAGAGACCAAGACTGGAACTATCTGCTACGCGACACCTACCCTCGGCGCTTCGACGCACTGCAACAGAAAGACTACAACCGGCAGTTTCAACTCACCATTCCCTTTGGAACCTATAAATGGGACTTCCACAAACCCGTTATAAGCCGCCGCAGCATTCTCCACGACGGCATTGTCCAAGGTCGCAACGTCGAGGATTTGCTCGCCAGTTTGCTGGTGGGCTATTCCGACGAAATAGATTTCCTGTCGCTGCCCATACCATTTGTGTGCGTGGCCACCGACATGATCAGTGCCAAACCCAAAGTGTGGCACTCTGGCAGCCTTATTGACGCCTTGCGTTCGACGATGTCAATACCTGGTCTCTTCTCCCCCGTCAAGAAAAACGGCATGGTGCTCACCGACGGCAGCATGCGCAACAATTTCCCCGCGGCAATAGCCAAACAGATGGGTGCCGATATTATCATCGGCGTAGACATCTCCGCCCCAGGCCTCAACGCCAACCAGATGAACAGCCTGATTGACATAGTGTTTCAAACCACCGACGTGCTGGGACGAGAAGCCTACGATGCCGCCCTCAATGTCACAGACATATACATACAGCCACAACTTAACGATTACTCGCTACTGAGTTTCGACAAAGAAAGTATCGACACCATAATAGAACGTGGCCGTGTAGCTGTAGAGAAACAAGCTGACAAAATTGAGGCTCTTAAAGAGAAAATGAATGGCATACAGGTACGCAACTCACACAGACACAATACCACAAAGGCTGTTAACCTGCACAAAACCGCCATTCAGGTTGACAAAATACAATTCTCCGGCATTAACGCCAAAGAGGAAAAATATCTGCGACGTAAAATGCACCTCATGCAAAACGTCAAGCAGTCCATCCACATAATGGAACTGGAAGACATGGTCAGCTACCTTATAGGTCTCAATGCTTTCGAGAAAGTCACTTATCAAATACTTGGCGACGAACCGCCATACACAGTCCAATTCAACTGTTTCCGATCCCCCATCAACCAACTTGGCGCCAGTGTTCGTTTCGATGCCATAGACTATGCCGCGGTACTGCTACACTATGGCATCAATTTCCACCAACTCACCGGAAGCCGTCTGGATTTGACAGCGCGACTGGGACAGAACAGCATTCTCACAGCATCTCACACTCTCAGTACCGGACAAGGTATTGACTTCGGCACAAAGGTGTCATTCCAGGCAGTACGCTATGCTTCGTTACGATTTGGAGAATCCAAATTCAGTCTCGACTATAACCTTGGACATGCCGAGACATACCTCTCTCTCTCCCCTTGGCGCAAGATGAACATCAATGCAGGAATATGCGGCGACTACACATACCTTATTTCTCTCCTTGGCGACAACATCAACTCCCTTTCGATATATGAATATGACAAAGAAAATATATATGTAGGCGCTTTTCTAAGCCTACGATCCGACTCTTTCGACGACCCTTACTTCCCAACTCATGGCACTCGTTACATGATTAAATACAACATATATGACAATGTGATTAACGACGCCACGAGTCTACACACCCTGCAACTCGGATTAAGGACAGCTTTCTCAAAAGGGCGATTAACCATAATGCCTTTTATTGACGGAAGATATGTCAGTGCTAATATCGCCCCCTATGCCAATATGCTATCGGTTAGCGACGCCAACCGTTTCTTCGATCAACAGATTACATTCATAGGCATAAGCACACCTACATTAATGATGCGTACACTTGGTTCCGCGGGATTAAGCGCACGAGTGTTGATTGGCAAGAGTCACTATCTGACGGCGTCATTCCAGGCTTTGCAGCAATCTGAGGAGCCGAAGGACTTCCTCAAAGGCAGTACAACTATTGGTGCGGCACTGGAATATGCCTACAAAACAATAGTGGGGCCACTAAGATTCAATGTTCACTGGTCTGATATGACCAAACGCCCAGGCTTCTACATAGGCATAGGCCTTGACTTCTAAGAATACATGTTTTACGTTTAACGTTTAAAGGTTTTACGTTTTAAGGTTACGGGGTTTTGCGTTTATAGGTTACAGGGTTATGAGATGACTCGACTCACAGTCAATGAAACAATAAACGGCCCGCAGAGATGCTGCGGGCCGTTTATTTGTTTATTGTGGACGGAGACGTCCGCTCTCCTAAAAGTTACTTCTGCATGGTCTTAAGACGCTCGGTAAGCATAGGAACGATCTTATGGAGGTCACCCACGATGCCGAGGTCGGCGACTTGGAAGATGGGAGCGAATTTGTCTTTGTTGATAGCGACAATATAGTCACTCTCTTCCATACCAGCGAGGTGCTGGATGGCGCCGCTGATGCCGCAAGCCATATAGAGAGCCGGGCGGACTGTTTTACCAGTCTGACCAACCTGGCGGCTGGCATCCATAACACCGGCGTCGACCATAGCACGGCTTGACGACACTTCGCCACCAAGTTCCTTGGCCAAAGCCTCGAGTTTGGCAAAACCATCTTTGGTGCCTACGCCACGGCCGCCGCTGACGAGAATCTTAGCCTCGCTAATGTCGGTAACAGTCTTTTCCTCTTTGACGGTCTTGACGAGCTTGACACGATTGATCTTGTCGACGTTGAAATCGACGTTGAAATCGACGACCTCACCCTTGCGGTTGGTGTCGGCAGCCATTTTCTGCATAACGCCAGGGCGGACGGTGCTCATCTGAGGACGATGGTTTTTGCAAAGGATGGTAGCCATAAGGTTGCCACCGAAAGCGGGACGGGTCATACGGAATTCGTGAGCCTCGTCATCGCTGATTTCCAACTTGGTGGCGTCGGCGGTAAGACCGGTGCGGTTGCGAGCGCTTACACGAGGGCCAAGGTCACGTCCAATGGTGGTGGCACCGATAAGCAAAATGCTCGGCTTCTCTTTTTCGATGATAGCTGTGATAGCCTGGGTATATGGCTCTGTCATATAATCCTTGAGCAAGTCGTTGTCGACAACCATAACGCGGTCTGCGCCATGCTCGATAAGAGTCTGTGCCAAAGGTTTCACATCCTTTCCCAGCAGCATGGCAACGACTTTTTCGTTGTTGGCGTCAGCTAATTCACGAGCTTTGCCAAGCAGCTCAAGAGCCACATTCTGGAGTTTGCCATTGCGTTGTTCGGCAAACACGTATACGTCTTTATATTCTGCTAAGTTCATTGTTTCTTATGGTTTAAAGGGTTTTAAAGGTTTAAAGGGGTTTAAAGGTATCAGGTCGATGAATTCGAACCTTTTTAACCTTTTAGCGACCAAAGGGAGCGTATCCTTTCAAACCTTTCAAACATTAAATAATGTGTTTCTCTTTAAGTTTGTTGACAATCAGCTCTACGGCCTCTTCGGGAGAAACCTCGAAGGTTTGACCGGCAGGCTTAAGCTGCTTGGGGAATGATTTGAAGACACTTGTTGGCGAACCAGCTTTGCCGATATGCTCGTCTGGAACGTTGATACGATCGGCACCCCATACTTCAACCTCTTTGTCCCAAGCGTCGACGATACCGCTGACAGTCATATAGCGAGGCTGTACGCTGCTAGCCAAAGCGGTGACTACGCATGGAGCATGCATTTCGAGAATCTGATATCCATCCTCGAGTTGTTTCTTGATGGTGAAGGTCTTGGTGGCTTCATCATACTGAAGGTCTTCCATATAAGAGACCTGAGGCAGATCGAGGTGCTCAGCGATCTGGGGTCCTACCTGAGCGGTGTCGCCGTCGATAGCCTGGCGTCCGGTGATGATGAGATCGAAATCCATGGTGCGAAGTGCGCCAGCAATGGCGCTACTCGTTGCCAAAGTATCGGCACCACCGAGCTTGCGGTCGGTTAAAAGAATAGCACGGTCAACACCCATGGCAAGGGCTTCGCGCAAAATCGCCTCGGCCTGAGGAAGTCCCATGGTGATAACAGTGACATGGGCACCGAATTTGTCTTTCAGCTGAAGAGCATATTCGAGACCGCCCTTGTCGTCGGGGTTCATAATCGAGGGAACACCCTCGCGGATAAGAGTACCGGTCACGGGATTGATTCTAACCTCAGTGGTATCCGGCACTTGTTTTATACAAACTACTATTTTCATTTTTTTTCTTTTTGGTGATTTGTGATTGGTGAATCGTGATTCGACAAATGCATTGCCTATTCACTAATCACTATTCACGAGTCACAAATTATTTAAACAACTTACCGGCAATCACCATGCGCTGTACTTCGCTGGTGCCTTCGTATATTTCGGTAATCTTGGCGTCGCGCATCATGCGCTCAACGGGATACTCACGGGTGTATCCATATCCACCGTGGAATTGGACAGCCTTGGTGGTAACCTCCATAGCTGTCTCGGCGGCGAAAAGTTTAGCCATAGCGGCATCAGCGCTATAGGGAATACCATGGTCTTTCTTGTAATGAGCCGAACGGCAGAGCAGACGGGCAGCCTGAACCTTTGTCTCGAGGTCTGCCATCTGGAACTGAGTGTTCTGGAATTGGGCAATGCTGCGTCCAAACTGTTTACGCTCTTTGGTATATTTGATAGTCTCGTCCATAGCGCCCTGGGCAATGCCGAGAGCTTGGCAGGCGATACCGATACGACCGCCGTCGAGAGTCTTCATGGCCAAGCCAAAGCCCTTGCCGAGCTGACCGAGCTGACGATCCTTAGGAATACGGCAGTCTTCGAAAATCAACTCTGTAGTGGCGCTGCCACGGATACCCATTTTCTTTTCTTTCTTGCCGATACTGAAGCCTGGGTCAGTCTTCTCGACGATGAAAGCGCTGATACCTTTGGTGCCGAGGCTCTTGTCAGTCATAGCAATGATGATGAACACGTTGGCATAGCTGCCATTGGTGATGAAAATCTTGCTGCCATTGAGAACCCACTCGTCACCCTCTAATACTGCAGTAGTCTGCTGACCTGCGGCATCGGTACCGGCATTGGGTTCGGTAAGGCCGAAAGCGCCAATCCATTCGCCGCTAGCGAGTTTAGGCAAATATTTCATTTTCTGTTCCTCTGTGCCCGCCTCAAGAATTGGGGCGCAGCAAAGAGAGGTATGGGCGGAAAGGATAACACCAGTAGTGGCACATACACGGCTGAGTTCCTCAACAGCCATTCCATACATGATGTTAGTGCCACCGGCACCACCATATTGTTTTGGTACGGGAATACCCATAAGACCGATTTTTGCCATTTTCTGGACGGTCTCCATGGGGAAACGCTCCTCCTCGTCGACCTCAGCGGCGAGTGGTTTCACTTCCTTCTCTGCAAACTCGCGAATCATCTGCAGGAAGAGTTCTTCTTGTTTGGTGAAGCTAAAATCCATTGTTCTAGTTTTATGTCGGACTAGCCGGACTGATCAGACTAGTCGGACGTGTCTGACATTTATTTTACTGCTATAGTCTCAATTTCTACCAAGACACCCATTGGCAGGCCTTTTACCGCAAAGGCTGCGCGAGCAGGGCAGTCGGTGTTATAATACTTTGCGTAAACCTCGTTCATAGGTTTGAAATACTCCATATCGGCGAGCAGACAGGTGCTTTTCACAACATCCTGGAATGTAAAGCCAGCCTCATCAAGAATAGCCTTGATATTTTGCATAACTTGCTCTGTCTGAGCTGTAATGCCTTCAGGAACAGTCTTGGTGGCAGGATTGATGGGTATCTGACCCGAAATGTAAAGAGTGTTGCCGGCAAGAACGGCCTGGCTGTAAGGTCCAATTGCTGCAGGAGCATTGGGTGTGTTGATTATTTTCTTCATTATTATATTGTATTAATTTATTTTACATTAAAAAGGAATACCAATAAGAGTTTGCAAAAATAATGATTTTTTTTCTAATGACAAAGTCCAATGCCTAAAAAATAAACACGTACTATATTTTCACAACCACACGCAACAATGTATATCAATAATTTAAAAGCTTTTAACAAATACAGCATAATAGTTTTCGCTTTAATAGCGCACTTTTTTTTTCGAAAAACCGATTCGAGCATCGAGAAAAACTTCGTATATTTGCAAATTCAAAAAAAACAATAAGACATGTACATCATCGGAATAATGTCTGGCACCTCACTCGACGGCATAGATATGGCATATTGTGAATTCACCGACTCACGCCATTTCCACCTTATTGCCGCCGAGACTTACCGTTATCCAGCCGCATGGCAGGAGCGCCTTGCCTCATTGCATCGCGCCACTGCCGAGGAATACGCTTTAGCCGACATTGAGCTAGGGCGTTTGTTTGGCGAAAAAGCAAAACAATTCATCGAAACACACCCCGGGCGTGTCGATTGCATAGCTTCACACGGGCATACCGTTTTCCATCAGCCCGAACGAGGCCTTACAGCACAGATTGGTGACGCCAACGCCATTCATGCGGCGACAGGATTGCCTGTGGTTTACGACTTCCGACGTCTTGATGTCGCTCTTGGCGGACAAGGCGCGCCTCTCGTCCCCATAGGCGACAAACTTCTCTTCAGCCAATACGATTGCTGTGTCAATCTTGGCGGCATTGCCAATATCTCATATGAACTCGACAATCAGCGTATCGCCTACGATGTGTGTCCGTGCAACATGGCTTTCAACTACCTCGCCGGCCGACAGGGGCTGACATACGACAATGGCGGAATGCTGGCTCGCGAAGGCGAATTGCTGACATCGCTACTGGCCCGTCTCGAAACACTGGAGTATTATCGTGTTCGATCTCCAAAGACTCTCGGCAAAGAATGGTTTGAGCAGAGATTTCTGCCATGTCTGGCACCTTTCGATCAACAAGCCACAGAAAATCTTATGCGTACCGTGGCGGAACACATATCGTTGCGCCTTGCCGACGCAATAACACACAGTGGCATTGAGCCTCACAAGGTCCTTGTCACTGGCGGAGGCGCCAACAACCAATTCCTGCTGGAACTGGTGAAAGAAAAAATCGGGAAAACCGACATTGAAAGTATCGACAATAGAATAGTTGATTTCAAAGAAGCCATCATCTTCGCCCTTCTAGCCTATCTTCGCATTGAAGGCAGCAACAATACTTTGGCGTCTGTCACCGGCGCTTGCCGCGACAGTTGCGGCGGAAGCATTATTGGGAAATTGAATATAGGAGACTAATGATATAACGCTTTAAAGACACTCTACCATCAATCCACAAAAAGGCTTGCTGCAATGCCATCGGCATGGAGCAGGCCTTCTTTCGTCGGCTTATAGGCATCTGAGCAATCCACAATCAAACCTGTTTTGACGAAAGGTATCATCTTTTCCCCAATGACATCGGCATAGTCTGACGGAATCTTGTCTTTCGCCATTCCCGCCACAGTGCGTAGCGAAGTCATAATATACTCATTGAGATGATCCTGTCTGGTCAAAATCTCCTCTTCGTATGGCAGCTTACCTTGCATGACTCCCGAAATGTAAGCATTGACATCGGCAATATTCCATCGGCGATGGTCGCCATCGAAAGAGTGTGCCGCCGCGCCACAGCCCAGATAGGGTGTACCATCCCAATATCGGCAATTATGTCGTGAATGGAATCCCGGACGACAATAATTGGAGACCTCATATTGCTCAAAACCATTATTGCCGCACCAATCCTGCAAAGTATCGTACATTGACGCTATAACATCACTGTCAATAAGAGTCACTCGTCCCATCTCTATCTGACGTTTCAGAATAGAACCATCTTCAACAGTAAGCTCATAGCACGACAAATGCTTCACCTTGTCGCCAAACCTAGATATTGCGGCGAGATTTTCACACCAGCCTTTTTGACTTTGACCGGGCAACCCCATTATCAAATCAACCGAGATGTTATCGAATCGTGCCGCGGCATTTTCGATAGCCTCGAAAGCCTGTCGCGAAGAGTGTATTCTGTTAATAGCGCGAAGGTCCTTGTCGTCGAAGGACTGTACCCCGATACTTATGCGGTTGAAAAAATTGATATTAAAGAGTGAATCGATATAGTTCTTGCTGAGATTCTCAGGATTTGCCTCTATTGTGGCCTCCTGCAGCAGTGACAGATCGTAATAATCTCTCAAAGTATTTATAATACGCTCTATCTGACCATACGACAGCAAAGAAGGCGTTCCGCCGCCGAAATAGACTGTTTTCAGAGGCTTTTCCGTGGCTCTCTGTTTCAGTTCGAGACACAGTGCGTCGACATATGCCTCATAGTCTTGTTTTCCTGCCAAAGAATAGAAACCACAGTATGAGCATTTTCTGCGACAATATGGGATATGGATATAAAGCACTGAGAAGAGATTCTGATATATACCAAAAAGGGTTCGCAAAAATATGCGAAACCCTCGTTTGTAGCGGGGATGAGAATTGAACTCATGACCTCCGGGTTATGAATCCGACGCTCTAACCAGCTGAGCTACCCCGCCATGAAAATCGGGTGCAAAAGTACATATTTTCTTCAATACGGCAAAATTTTTTGCAAAAAAATCATATCTTTGTAAATCGATAGGATTAAGCAAAAAGCAACCAAACATTTAAACATCAGATAGCTATGCTTGATGAAAAGGACAAAAAAACTTATTCAAATTTTGAATACGACAGCGCCTTAAACGTACAAGAAGGGGTTGAACAGCCTGAGCAAATCAGCAATTTTTACCTCGAAAAAGTACGCAAGAAAAGGCGCGAAATGCCATCCGTCGAGCAACTCGTCGATGGCATTGTTCACGGCAACCGTGTCATGCTATCGCAAGCTATCACCCTTGTCGAGAGTTCCCTCTCCGAGCATAACCGACGCGCCCAGGAGGTCATCGAGCAATGCTTACCCTATTCCGGCAAAAGTATTCGTCTTGGCATCACTGGCGTCCCCGGGGCAGGAAAAAGCACAACTATCGAAGCTTTGGGCAAAATGCTTACCGCACTGAACCACAAAGTTGCTGTCCTTGCCATCGACCCATCCAGCGAACGTTCAAAAGGAAGCATCCTTGGCGACAAAACAAGGATGGAAGAGCTTTCCACCGATCCCAACGCCTTCATACGTCCCTCCCCGTCGGCAGGATCCTTGGGCGGTGTGGCTCGAAAAACACGAGAGATAATACTCTTATGCGAGGCGGCTGGTTTCGACACCGTCATCGTGGAGACCGTCGGTGTGGGTCAGTCGGAGGTGGCCGCACACTCTATGGTTGACTTTTTTTTGCTGCTGCAACTCGCCAATACAGGCGACGAGCTGCAAGGCATAAAGCGTGGCATTATGGAAATGGCCGACATGATAGCAATAAACAAATGCGACATCGACCCCGACCGAGCCAAGTTGGCGGCACAACAATTCCGCAACGCACTACACCTTTTCCCCATGCCCGATTCAGGCTGGACAGTGCCTGTCCTTCCCTGCTCGGCATACAGCCACGAAGGGTTACAGGAAATATGGAACAAAGTGCTTGAATACGTGGCTTTCACCAAGAAGAACGGATACTTCTACAACAAACGCACCCAACAAAACCTACGAGTGTTGCAGGAAACCATTGAGAACTCGCTGAAAGAGCGTTTCTACAATCAACCCGGAATAGAAGAGCGTATTGAGAAAGCCCGGCAAGATATTCTCGACAACAAAGTGAGCGCCTACGCGGCCGCGGAAAAACTTCTGGAAAATAGTTAACAACAGCACCACAATAAATAAGTAACGCTAAAAAAACTTGTAACCTCGCAATGAAAAAAATAAACCTTTTCAAAATCATAGTGCTGGCGACCATTATCTTCGCCAGCTGCAACCGTCCATACGATACCGTTTTCTCAACCTACAAGAACGGCAGTCCCAAACTGGTGTTCACTGTAGTCGATGGTAAAAAAGGGGCGATCACCCGCCTCGGAGAGAAAATGTACTACGAAAACGGCAAACTCATGTACGAGAAGCATTTCGACAACGACAAACCCACCGGCACGTGGAAGTTCTTCTACGACAACGGAAACCCTCATGCTGAAGTCAATTTCAACAGCGACGATTTGAAAGGCAGCGACTGGAAGATATACAGCCGTGACGGCGGCGATTTCTACCCAGACCCTTACGATTCCATGCGTGTTCTGGAGCTCACTCCCGACTACCGTCCTCTCTCTGTGGCATACTACATTGGCGACACCGAGATGCGTTTTCAATTCAACGACAACTACACCATCAACCTGCGCGGTATGGTGAAAAACGGATTGAAAGAAGGCCGCTGGGAGTTTTTCTATGCCAACGGACAAAAAATGCTGGA
This sequence comes from Bacteroidales bacterium, assembly GCA_017960475.1. Classification (GTDB taxonomy): domain Bacteria; phylum Bacteroidota; class Bacteroidia; order Bacteroidales; family P3; genus Colimorpha. The sequence continues at coordinate 15,459 of JAGCZH010000035.1, forward strand.
AGCACAGTTTGCTGGTGGCGTGGAAAACGGTGCCTACAATTCTTATAGAGAAAACGGTCTGCCCTACTTCCGTGGTTTCTACATCAACGGCAAACGCGCCAACATATGGGAATACTATGACGAGAAAGGAGAACTTGCCGACCGCAGAGATTTCGACAAGCACTAACGTGCGCATACTTCATGACATTCTGTGAGTCACTAAAAAAGAAACCGCCACTTGGATATCAAACTCGACAACCCGATATATAACCTTATAGGCTCTGCCGCCGACAGCCTCGGCATGGAATGCTATGCCGTTGGCGGTGTGGTTCGTGACTATTTCCTGAAGCGCCCATGCAACGACATTGACGTGGTGTGCGTAGGCAGCGGCATAACGCTGGCAGAAGAGGTGGCACGACGACTAGGCGACCTGTCACGGCATGTTCCCGAGGTTCACATCTTCCGCAATTTCGGAACCGCCCAAATACACTGCAAAGGAAATCAATTCTCCCAATCCGACAACAGCGTAGATTTGGAGTTGGAATTCGTGGGTGCGCGACGTGAATCTTACCAACGCGACAGCCGCAAACCAATAGTAGAAGATGGTACACTTGAAGACGATCAAAACCGCAGAGACTTCACCGTCAACGCCATGGCAGTGTGTCTCAACGCGGCTCGGTTTGGTGAGCTGGTAGATCCCTTTGGTGGCATCAAAGACTTGGATCAAGGTCTTTTGCGCACACCCCTGGACCCCGATGTCACCTTCAGCGACGACCCCCTACGAATGATGAGAGCCATACGCTTCGCCTCTCAACTGGGGTTCCGTATCGAAGATCGCTGTTTTGAAGCCATACAAACCAACGCCGAACGACTAAAAATCATATCTCAAGAACGTATAACCACAGAATTCAACAAGATACTCCTCTCCTCCCGCCCTTCAGTTGGAATAAAACTGCTTGAAAAGTCAGGTCTGTTGCCGCTGTTCTTCCCCGAACTTCAGAAGCTTAAAGGTGTTGAGACCATCAATGGCCGCGGGCATAAAGACAACTTCTACCACACCCTGGAAGTCCTCGACAATGTGGCCGAGAGCGACATCCAACGCAAGCAAGGCGAACAAAATGGAACCAGCGACGACAACTCGTTATGGTTACGTTGGGCGGCACTACTCCACGACATCGGCAAACCAGCGACAAAACGCTATGACGAAAAGATTGGATGGACATTCCACGGCCATGAGGTCAAAGGGTCGCTGATGGTGAAGAAGATATTCAAGAGAATGCGACTACCTCTTGACAACAAGATGAAATATGTGGAAAAACTTGTGCTTCTCCACCTACGTCCCATAGTGATTTCCGAGGATGTTGTCACCGACTCGGCAGTACGCCGCCTGCTCTTCGAGGCCGGCGACGATATTGACGACCTCATGCTGCTATGCGAGGCCGACATTACCTCCAAAAAGGAGGAGAAAAAGAAACGTTTCCGTGACAACTACCAGTTGGTAAGGCACAAACTTGTGGAATTGGAGGAGAAAGACCGCATACGTAACTTCCAGCCGCCAGTAAGCGGATTGGACATCATGGAAACCTTCGGCATAGGTCCCTGCCACGAGATAGGAGTTATTAAAGACGCCATAAAAGACGCTATCCTTGACGGTGCGATTCCCAACGACCGTGAGGCGGCATGGAAAATGATGCTTGACGAAGGGGAAAAGTTAGGGTTAAAATGCGTAAATGGTGAATAGTGATTCGTGAATCGTAAATCGAGGGTCGCTTCGCGAGAAATCTTTCAAATAGAAACAAATCTTTCAAATCTTTTTTCTCTTATTTGTTTGATTTTTTCAGATTTGTCGGATTTCTGCTCGAAGAGCGCTCTTA
>JAGCZH010000036.1 GCA_017960475.1 Bacteroidales bacterium
ATGCCTAACTCCCTGGAAACATGACCTGCACTGTACCCTCTTTGGCACATCCCGACGGCTTGTATCCGTTCCTCTATCGTGTGTCTTTTCCTCATAATAAAACCCCGAAAGTTTTTTGTCCAACTTTCGGGGTTCATTACATAATCGGGCGTCCTTTTCTGTTGCGACACACAATAAAAACAACTATCCGCCGTTACTTTTCATTATATAAATACAATTCTGATGAACAAGATAGTAATGATAACAGGCGCAACAAGCGGTATCGGCTTGGGTTGCGCAAGAAAATTCGCCGCCAACGGCGACCGCCTTATTCTCACAGGTCGCAACGCTCAGCGTCTTGAGGAAATCCGCAACGAACTTACTGCCAATGGTACCGACGTGCTTACTCTTCTCTTCGATGTCCGCGACCGCGACAAGGCAACGGAGTGCATCAACAACCTTCCGGCCGAGTGGAAAGACATCGACGTGCTTGTCAACAACGCCGGCCTTGCTCTCGGCCTCGAACCCGAGTATGAGGGCAGCTACGACGATTGGGACACCATGGTCGACACCAATATCAAAGGTCTTCTAACAATGACCCGCCTCGTTGTACCTGGCATGGTTAAGCGCGACCGCGGCCATATCATCAACATTGGTTCTGTTGCCGGCGACGCCGCCTACGCCAACGGCAATGTCTATTGTGCCACCAAAGCTGCCGTAAAAACCATCACCGACGGTCTTCGTATCGATGTCGCAAACACAGCCGTCCGCGTCACCAACCTTAAACCGGGATTGGTGGAAACCAACTTCAGCAACACCCGCTTCCACGGCGACACCGAGCGCGCCGCCAATGTCTACAAGGGCATCAAGCCCCTGACAGGCGATGATATCGCTGACGTGGCCGTCTATGCCGCCAACGCCCCTGAGCACGTGCAGATTGCCGAGGTGCTTATCCTTGCCACCCACCAGGGTAGTGGCAGCGTGATAGTGCGCAAATAACAATCTAATCGCATACAAATGGCGCTGTCTTTCAAAAAGTCAGCGCCATTTTTTATCCCCAATCGGATGATATGCTTTCTGCATTTGCGCTATCGATAAATCAAATTCTGCTTCTAATGTTTGGCAATAAGCATCCTTCTGCGACAACATAGGCGGAGCCTCCAATATAAATGTTTGCGTCGGCAGTGATACGTGCGGATACTACAGAGGGTCGTCCCATTGTGTAACCCTGCAAAAAGCTGCATTCGCATGGAATGTTTATGATTCCGTGATGATGAAGGTAATGGGCAAGTGCGGCATTGGCGGTGCCTGTCGCCGACTCTTCGGGCACACCATATAGTGGGGCAAAATCGCGCACATGGGCGGTGTATTCATCGTCAGCTAGGGCAAAGACATGAAAACTTACAGCGTCGAGTTTCTGGGTTACATCGGAGATGGCGTCCATGTTGGGTTGCAGATTGTTGAGAACATCAACGTCAGAAACCTGAATCATAAGGTCGGACAATCCTGCGTAGGCAATTTGCACAGGTAGCGAAGGGTAGTAATCCTCAATGCCTAGGGCTTTGTATATCAGAGCTGTATCGGATACGTTCGACACAATTCGAGGTGTTGCCATCTGCATAAATACACGTTCCTCAACATCAATGTCGAGGTTGCCTGCAAGGGTTCTGCATTTGTAGTGTCCTGCAGCCAAACCCATTTGTCGCAATAGTGAGAAAGTGGCGATGGTGGCATGACCACACAACTCCACTTCGGCCACAGGCGTGAAATACCGAACATGAAATTGTGATGGCGACAACTGCCGCACAAAGGCGGTCTCGGAATAACGCAACTCCGCGGCAATATTCAACATCAAATTATCGTTAGGGAATAAGTCGTTTTTTTCTATACGACAACATTTTGAATTGTGTGAGATGAGTTTATAGTCCAACATCACTACTCCGGCGGGATTGCCTCCGAAAGGATGATTTGTAAAAGCGTCAACAACGTAATAATTCATGTTGATAGGTGATGTCGTTGGGGGTGAAAATAATGATTGGAGATGCTCTAAAAATGCTAACTATTAGTGTAACGTAATAAGTTTTAAAAAAATATGTATGATTCTGATGAGATTCCATAATTATTGTTAACTATAGTTGGTGCCGGATGGTAGGAACAAGCCAATTTGTGGATAGTGGTTTTATTTCTCTTCGTCATCATAGTGATCTCCAAAGATTATTCTGTCTATTATATTCCAACCTTTGTGTCGAAAGAAGTTGTGAATGTCATCGTCGCTTACATAAATGTCAATTAAAAGAACACTAGTTAGTAGTATTACAATAAGAAGAAATGCCACATACTCCCAAGAATGAACGGGCTTTCCTTTCACCAAATGCGCATCCACTGCAACCAATAATAGTATTACTATCAATGATGAATAGCATATAGCCTTGAATATCTTCCCACGGCGTGTGTTGCTATCCATGTCTTCTTGCAGTTTGTCGTCCATCTTCTTTGCCTGTCGGTAAAAAATGCCATATCCAAGACCGGTGATGGAAAATAGTGGCATCATTATAATGCCAAGCCAACCGTTGACATCGTCAGGCCATTGGTTTCCTACGACGACACGTCGTTGATGCTGTCAGAAACGGAGTGCGTTAGCTGTGACAAGCAGTTTAGTAATGCAATTGAGTCATACGGCTCTTTCAGTGCATAATAATGAACATAGCCAGGGAAAGCGTAAGTAGTGTCAAATTTGTGATACCATTTCTTTCAGCATGTTGTAAGGGACTTGCTCGTCTATTTGTATTGTTTATGATACCTCTTCAACTGTTGCTTCAGAAAGAACTTGGTTGGTTCAAAGACAGTAAAGCGGTAGTTCTTACCCTCTTGCATTTCAACTAAAATAGTGTAATAGTATGATCCACGCTTCAACTCAACTGAGAACTGTTTTATTTGCGGCCATTGGATTTCGACTGTTCCAACATCTTCCCACTCGAAAGTATCTTTCATCTTTTGCGCGTGTTCAATCTGCAAAGAGTTGGGATAGACGACGATAGTGTTTCTGTTTCTTTTGATTTCAAAGAAATATGTCATGATTAAAAAGATAGCGACAACTGACACGACATAAAGCCATATGTCGTTTGACGCGAACAATAAATATATGAATGTGGCCTCCATAGCGATGAAGAAAAAGACTCCAAGCCACACCCAAGCGGTATCTTTGTACACTTTAATTGCGTTATCTCTTATGGCCATCACCTTTTATATTATATAAAACATCAATCTTTCTGCGGGGTTTTGTTGGCGGTGCGGCGGCCTCGACGATTTCCTTGTTGCGCGGCAGCGACGAGCCGCAGAAGACTGCTATGTTCATTTGCCGTCCACTCTCGGTTTGACTTTGGCCTTGGGCTTCACGTAGAAGTGTGGCACAATCTGTCGGGCTGTCAGGTCGACGGTGACGGAGTCGTTGAAGTCGGTGCCGTAGCGTTTGGTCAGCGTTTCCGGCGACTGGTCGTATTTGTAGATATGCACAGGATGGTCGTCGATGGTGACAGCAAGGTACGACGGACTCTTTGGTTTGATTCCGCCGGTGCTATGAACATAGTACGATTCGACCTCGAGGTCGTTCCATTCGCGCTCGTTGCCGATTCCGGCATAGACGGTGACAATGAGAGCGGCATACACAATCACCACAAAGCCGAAGAAGTACTTGCCAAAGGTTTGGAACTGGCCCTTGTAGGCGTAGAGGAATATTCCGAGAAAGAGGCAGATGCCACCCGCAAGCGCTACATATGTGAACCACGGCAAGGTGACGATGTACTGCCGCGTCGTGAAAATCATCGTCCCCAGCATCACCAGTGACAGGATGGAGATGACCTGAACCAGCGGCGGCTGGCTCCTCAGCTTCTCCCAGTCGAGAATAGAGTTCTTGTTATTATTTTTCATATTCAATCTGGTGTTTCATTTCTGCATTTTCGCCGGGAACGGGTACGTTGGGTGCATTCAATTATTGTTATTCTTTTCGTATGGCTGATTAGTCTTTCGGCGAGAACGGACACTTTTTGCCGATGCATTGGTTGTTGATTTTGCTGCGCGAGCAGGTAACAGCAGCGCGTTCCATCTCCACGCCGAGGTGCTCCTTCACAAAATCGACGGCTGTGAGGATTGAAAGGTAGGAGTCGCGCTTGCAGCATCGGGGACCGCCGTTGAGGGCCACTTGTTCTAGCGCACGGGCCGTCATAAGGTTGCATAGCCGCCAAGTGTCGGTTGATAGCGGTGTGTTTCGTGTGACAATGGACATAAAAATACCTGTGCTGATGGATGCGCCGCAGGCACCCATGTATCCGCAGGCACCTCCTGGCACTTGACGTCCGCGGCTCATCACCTCCGTCAGCCCTTCGGCAAGATTGACTTTCAGGCTGTCATCCGTGACGGCGTTGTTGTAGGCCGTCAGCAGGGCGGCGCCCACCAGCACGTGGTGTTCGGGGCCGTGCATATGGCAGAACGATTTCGACATCATCTTCTCAAGGATGGCTATCGGGTCTTTCGATGTCTCGACAAGACACATTGCGATGATGGAGTCCATACCTTGTGTGTGGCAGTCGTTGCAGACATAGTGACCTTGCGTGCAACGTGTCTTGCTCGGCTCCTGCTTGTGGCAAAGCACACACTCCATCAGTGTGTCGTTTTCGAGATACTCCAGCGGGGCTCCGCAGATAAGGCATTCTTCGTTGGTGTTCATTTTTGTTTCGCTTTTATGGTTGTCGGTGCAAGAAAACGTAGAAATGGCCAATATGGCGCAAACCACAACTGATAATGGTATCTTATTCATTGTCTGTGTTTATTGTTTGACTTTTTAAACACTATTTTCCAGATGATTATTCATTAATTAAAGGGTGATTCGTGGCAATTTGTGTGAAAAACGCACAGAAAAAACAGCCATATCTTTTAAATAAAATCGGTGCGGTGGCTTGCCGCCGCACCGCTATTTTGCCCAATGGTTATTTCTTGCGCTTGCGCTCGGTCTCGTCTTCCTTGATAGATTCGTCTATCGATTCGCTTGCCTGGTCCGCAATCCACCACAAGATTGTTATGATGACACCGTGCAGCAAACCGTCAAACA
>JAGCZH010000037.1 GCA_017960475.1 Bacteroidales bacterium
CACATGCCGATGGTCACGTCGCAGTACTGGAATATCGTCTACGGCCGTGCAGAAGGTGAGGCAGCACTCGACAGCGAAGGCATGCAGACCATGCGCGCGCTGGGCCGCAATATGGCCTTTCTGCTGAAAAGCATTCACTCGCAGGAACCTGTTCTTTACCCCGAAGGCGAGGCATGGGAGCCGATGCACTTCATACGTTAATCACCTTAAACACGGTAATACTTTCCCTTATTATTCTTCCGATGGCCGATAATGTTCGTCGTCGCAGTCGAAAGGCAGCGATGGGTCGGCGAGGGACAGCAGGTATTTGCAGAACGTCCTGTATGGCCAAAAAGCAGGGTTGATTTCTTCAGAATAGTAAGGATGGTTATAGTCATTTACCACATGGTAGTCTGACACTGTTCGGTGCTCGACATTGTATATGGCAGGAGGCGAAGTGAAGTAGTCGTTGACCAAGCACAGGGTGTCCATTCCTGCCTCGTCAGCCAGCGTCTTCAAGCGGTTCCACTCGTCGCTACTGATTATACGTTCCCCTTCGCTTCGTATGCCGTGCCGGAAATGTTCTAAGCCAGGATAGGTTTTGTATTCTATTTCTTTGGCCACACGCCAGCTGATGCGGACATCCTTGCCATCGTATGTCACTTTCACCAGCACCGGCGATGTCTTTTCGAGGTAACGACCCCTCAGAATCAACATACGCCACTCCTCCTGAATACCATGCGGCAACGGCTTATGCAAATCATCCTCACCAAACCCCCTGAGGTGGTACGACACCTGACGGCAGCGCCGATACAAATGAGCCGAGTCTGCCTGACGGGTTGCGTCCATCTCCTCCGGATGCACAAGATATACGAACTCCGGATTCTTACCTTCTACAATCTTAGGGTTGTGGGGGCGACCCAATTCCTGCTCCAACCTTACAATCTTAGAATAGAGTTCTTCGTGGTCGCCGGTCATATCCCAATATTGGTAGTAGTATTTCAATGCGCTGTCGCCAAGGGTCATGAAATAGTGGTGCTGGTAGAACAACGAGTCGCCAAACAGTTGGCAAAAGTAGTTCTTGTACCGTCTCTTCGTAGCCGAAGTGTCGGCAAGATAGTCTTTCCAAAACTCGTAAGTGTACCGATATTGGTCGACAAGATATTTCGTAGATCTAACCACATCATAATTATCACAAATACGCTCCTTTTCATATTCTCCGACATCAGGTCCACGATACGGCGATTGTTTGAGCCTTTCATCCTCGCTGGCATATATTCTCAAATCCATCATTAAGCGAAGGTCTTTAACGGGTTTGCCGCAACAGTATAGCACATAAATGTATGGAACTTTTTTTATCGCACGACGCACAGCACGCTCCTGATTGCGTGTTTCTCCCTTTATTTCAACCTTTTTGATTCGACCTTTTCCATCCACCTTTTTCACCATCACTCTTATAAATGTCTCCATCTCGTCAGAGTCGAGAATGCTGTAATCAATCTGCTGTTCCAAAAAGGTTTGTAGCAATTTTGCAGGACCTCCATTATGTTCTTCAGAAATTACAAATGTTTTTCTGTTGTCGTATATCATTTTCTTTTTCACAAGTCCATGTCGCACGGTGTATTCGATGTCATATTCATATATCGATGAATATCCCATGTGGATATAGTACAGACATTCACCATCTACACACCTTAGCTTGTAGTTCACCCATAAGGCGAAGACACCGGCCGGGGTAGTCTTCTCACCAAAAAGTTTCGCCAAAGGGTAGAAGTCGGTGCTGTCGCCTTTGTTGCCAAGCCGTATGCCCGTAAGGAAGAGGCTGTCTTGCCGTATTTCGAAATAGGCTTGATAGTTTCGCCAGCAGGCAGTCGAGCCCAATCCATACATATCGTTTGGCCTTGGATGTTCCTTGGTGAAATAACCCTCCAAAGGGTTGCAGAAAAGCATCAGAGTGTCGCCGTTCACTATTAGCAGGTCTGGAATCTGTGCCGTCGCATGCACAGCTGTTGGTACCGCAAGCCACAAGAATAACGACAAACAAATAAATATCTTTTTTGTGTTCATACAATTGCCAATTGTTTGGATTTGCAAAAATACACTTTTTCTACAATATGACAAAACCCTTTGGAGATGACGAACATTTGAAACATGGGGTTGGCAAAGAGTGCAATATTTTGGGAGAATATACGTTATAACTATAAAAAATACTTATACTTATGGAAATCAAAGCAGTTAAATTCAGAACCGACGGTTTCTACTCCCAGCCTTTCGTCATGGGCGGAGAAGAAGGCATGGAGAAATTCGACAAGAACATCCGCTATCGCGGCAGCCTTCAGAACTACTTGATAGACACTGGCAGCGAGGTGATACTGGTAGACACCGGCATTCCTGCCGGCACTCCCGAAGAGGTGCCCGACGAGACATCACAGATTTACACAGGCAAGGATATCTGCACCTATATGGAGGCTTTCGCCGCCCTCGGCTACAAGCCCGAACAGGTGACCAAGATACTGCTCACCCACCGCCACTCCGACCACAGCGGCGAGCTGCTCTCGTTCCCCAACGCCAAGATTTTTGTCAACAAGGACGAGATGGACGCCGCAGAGCTGCAGGGGCTCCCGAACCTCGTCCCCGTCAGCTTCACCGACGGTCCTTACTACAACTTCCCCGAGAGCCAGAAGATCCACGACGGCATCTACCTTATCAAGGCCAAGGGCCACACCAAGGGCAACAGCATCATCGTGGTGGAGAACGACGGATTGTTCTATATGCTTCACGGCGACATCACCTATGTTGATGAAGCCCTCTACGAGGATAAGCTCTCTGTTGTCTTCGACGATCTGCCCGCTGCCCGTGAGACACAGAACCGCATCCGCGAGTTCATACGCAACCATCCCACCGTCTATTGCGGCACCCACACCCCGCAGGGCTACGAGAACCTTGAGGCCAAACGCGTGATGGACCTCGACAACCCCGTGCCGACCGTCCTTGCTGAGGTGGATTTCTCCGAGCAGAAAGCCTCCGGCAAGTATGTCTGCTCCATCTGCGGCTATGTCTACGACCCCGCCGAGCACGACGGCGTACCATTCGAAGAACTCCCCGATGATTGGCGCTGCCCACGTTGCAAACAAGGCAAAGAGAAATTCAACGTTGCTTAAAGCGAGAGCAGAGGGAGTTTGCTCACTATGCCGAGCCAAAGCAATGTCACTGAAAGTAACAAGGCCTGAAATATGAAGAAATTGTTCTCACGGGGCTTTATGACCTTTGCCTTCGGAATGATGGCTTCGTGCGGAATTCCTTATGATCCTTTTGACGGAGCGATTGTAATCCATCCAAGGGGTGAAGAGCAATTCGTCACATTGATATCCGCCGACACAACAGACTTTATTAGTACTGCTTTTGTATCGCTGAAAGGATATACACAGGACACGCTTTATATGTCGTTCTCGGAAGACTGCTTCTGGAGAGGGGGAGTGAAACTAAACGGCGACATCGATACCACCTTCAGGAGCGAGTGGTACGATGAGACCTTGCCGATATCCTATCATACAAGGACCACAACCGACGGCGACAGTGTAGTTATAAAGTATTGGATTAATTGACGGCAATCCCCACATCAAAATGACAAACAGTTAATTACTATGGATTATAGAGAAGAAGCGATAGAGTGCGTTAAGGGCAATGTCCTCCTGATGCACAAGCAAATATATGCCAAGTATAATGGGAATTTTGATAGAATCTATACGGAGGCTTACAATAACGCCTCCTATATGGGCAAGGTAATCGAACCCGGGAGGGAATATGAACTTAGTTATCTGGAGTGTTCGTGCCCAAAGGTAAAAAGTGGACTTAGGAGCAATCCAGAGCAATGCGAATGTTCGCGACAGAGCATTTTATTTATTCTCTCACAGCTTGAACCGGAAAGCCAATTTGATGTACGGATTGAGAATACGATTCTTCGAGGGAGCGACCATTGTACATTCAGGATAACGAGAAAAAAGCTGGTTGTCTGATTGTTAAAGTGTCTTACTCACGCATTCCCACATTTACGCATTCAAACATTCATATCGACAAATAGGGATAAATGTTGACAATATCAGTAATCGGCACCGGCGCCATCGGAGGGTATTATGGCGCAAAACTCGCCCGTGGCGGGCAGGATGTACATTTCTTGCTGCACCGCGACTATGAATACGTGAAAGAACACGGCCTGTATGTGAGGTCGTGCGACGGCGATTTCCGGCTCGACAAGGTTAACGCCTACAACACCACTGCCCGAATGCCCAAGTCGGACGTGGTCATCGTGGGTTTGAAGACCACTAACCAGTCGATGCTGAAGACCCTTCTGCTGCCGCTGCTGAAGGACGACACCGTGGTGGTGCTGATCCAGAACGGCCTCGGCCTGGAGAAAGACTTCGCGTTCCGGTTCCCCGGCGTGAGCGTTATGGCCGGTTTGGCTTTCATCTGTTCCTCCAAGACCGAGCCCGGCATTGTCAACCACCAATGTTTCGGCCAGATACGGCTTGGCAACTACAACTGTGTCGACCGGCAGCGCATCGAGGAATTCGCCGATGCGCTGCAGCAGTCAGGGGTCAAGACCACGATGGCGGAATTTCACGAGGCGCGGTGGAAGAAAGCCGTATGGAACATTCCGTTCAACGGGATGTCGGTCGTGCACAACACCACCACCGACCAGCTCATTGCCAACCCCGACACCGCAAGGCTAATCCATGCACAGATGCGCGAAGTGATTGACGTGGCACAAGCCTGCGGCGTGAGAAACCTCGACTACTCCTTCGCCGACGAAATGATGGAGGTGACAAAAACGATGGTGCCCTATTCGCCGAGTATGAAACTGGATTACCAGTTCCACCGTCCGATGGAGATCCACTACCTCTATGTGCGTCCCCTCAACGCCGCCCTCACACGCAACTGCTCCACACCCGAAATCCGAAAACTTGCCGCTAAACTGATGGAGATTGACAGAGTCAACACCCACTGGGGCAACGGCGAGGCAGAAGACGCCAAATGGCCAGTGCCACCCTTTGCGACATCGAAGATATATGCGGAAGCGACCTCGCAGAAAACGAATGACTATGGCTTAGTGCAACCTTAACCCGGTCGCGGCAGATTTTCCCGTTGCGGTTCGTTGTGTCAGATTTGCAATCAAGCTTATTATTATCAGGATTTGTACTATCGTTTTTCCCAATCTTCATTCTCTCTTGCGGCTGGAGGCTGCGGTGGTAGTTGTTGGGCGACTGGCCAAGGTGTTTGGTGCTGTAGCGGCTGAAGTAGGAGAAGAATGTGAGGTTCATACGTTGGGCTGTCTGCGTGAGCGACAGGTGCTCATCATTGAGGTATATCTTCAGGATTGGCACTGTGGTGCTGTTAATGAGGATGCTGACGCTGTGGCCTGTGAAGCGCTTGACGGTGGCAGAGAAGTGTTTTTGTAGATATATTTAGCTGCTCGACATAGTAGCTGACATCCCGTTCGGTGCGGCTAATGTCGGCGCCGTGCAAGTACTGATATATGTCAGCAGTCGCAGTGGGTACTAGGAATCGGGATATTTTGCCGTTTGACTCAAATCATGCGTCATTACCGCCGTCAATGAGGACGTGTATTACTAGCTTGGCGCCACCAAGGACAGCTGGATTCAGTACCTTACATACAAGCCAATACTGAGTCCGTCTACAGCGATGAGTGGCTGGTACCTGTTGCCAAGGGACAATATAGAACCTTGCAATAAATACAAATAAGGCAACAAAAAAAATCATTCTATATAAATCATATCGGGACGACGGCTTCTTTTGTTTCACAAGTTGATAATAAAAATCGGGGTTTAGCGTTTCTTAAATATAAGAAGACCTCTCAAAAAAAATGGATTCCAAACAATTAATATCACAACAATGAACACATTCGACATTGGTACACCTTGGCTTTTCTTCGATGGCCTTGCAGCGGTAAAAGTCAAAAATCGTTGGGGCTTTATTGACAAGAACGGCAATATTGCCATCGAACCAAAATACAACGATGCTTTCGGCTTTTCCGAAGGGTTGGCAGCGGTAGAGATAGACAAAAAATATGGATTTATCGACCGTAATGGCAATATGGTGATAGATCCTATGTTTAATTTCGTAATCGCTTTTTCAGAAGGATTGGCTTCTGTCGTTAACGGGAACAATTGTAGTATTATCGACAAAACCGGTAACACTATTGCTACCTTGGGAGATGAAATAAGCGATCTGCAGCAATTCTCGGAAGGACTTGCAGCTGCTGAAGTCCAGCATGAAACTTATGATGATGTCAATTTCAAATACGGTTTTGTCGATCGCTCGGGTCGTATGGTTATAAAACCGCAGTTTGAATGGGTGGGTGCGTTTAGTGATGGTTTGGCCGTAGCGGTACTAACTCCAGATGGCCCTGTTGGTTATATCGACAAAACAGGTCTCTTTGTAATAAATGCACAATATGACGAAGCTGAAGATTTCTCCGAAGGATTGGCTCCTGTAAAAAAAGACGGCAAATGGTGTTTCATCGACCGTACTGGTGCCGTAGTAACTATGCTCGGTGACAGATACGACAACGTTTTCTCCATCAGCGAGGGACGCGCCATAGTGAAAAAAGACGATAAATATGGAGCAATCGACAAGGCTGGCAACCTTATTGTTGATGTCCAATTCGACTCTCTTTTCAATTTCTCTGAAGGCCTCGCTTTCGCACGTGCCGGCAAAACACAAGGTTTCATCAACGCCTCTGGTGTATTTGAAATACAGAAACCGGTACCAAAGCCCTCATTATTCGATATCATAAGTGGCAAAAAAAATCAACTGCGCTGGTAAACTATTATCGAATTCTAATACAACAGATCGGTTATAATAAAGGAAATAATGATATACAAAATGCAATATAGATAATAATCCTTACTTGCTACTGTGACTCTGATGATTGTCTCTTGTTGCCACAAGCAGGGAACTAACAATACTGACAATATGAAACATCAACTAACATTAACTCAAGAGTGGGACAAGGTGTTCCCGCTAAGCGACAATGTGAACCACCGAAAGGTGACGTTCGAAACACAGTACGGGCTGACTCTGGCGGCAGACCTCTACACTCCAAAAAATGACGTTGGCAAGCTGGCGGCAATCGCTGTGAGCGGACCCTTCGGCGCCGTCAAGGAGCAGTCGAGCGGCCTTTATGCTATGAAGATGGCGGAACATGGTTTTGTGGCATTAGCTTTCGACCCATCATATACTGGTGAGAGCTGCGGTGAACCTCGCCGCACGGCTTCGCCCGACATCAACACCGAGGACTTTATGTCCGCCATCGACTTCTTATCACAACTGGAGAACGTCGATCCTGAACGCATCGGTATCATTGGCATCTGTGGTTGGGGTGGCATAGCCCTCAATGCAGCCGCTGCCGACCCCCGCATTAAGGCCACTGTCGCCTCGACGATGTATGATATGACCCGCATCAGCGGCAACGGCTACTACGACAGTGAAGACAAGGAGGAATCGAGACACTCTGCCCGTGAGGCAATGGCCAAACAGCGCCTCACCGATCCTACGGCTATGGCAGGCGGAGTCGTCGATCCGTTACCCGAGGATGCCCCGCAGTTTGTCAAAGACTACCATGCCTATTACAAGACACCGCGTGGCTACCACAAGCGCAGTGGCAACAGCAATGACGGATGGCGCGTTATTGGTACCCAGGCCTACGCCAATGCCCGCTTCCTCTACTACATCAACGAAATACGCTCCGCCGTCCTTGTGATGCATGGCTCGGAAGCTCACTCTCGTTACTTCGGCGAAGCCGCTTATCATTACATGGTGGAGGGTAGGACAGAGGGCTACAACTTTGTCGGCAAGCCCAACCCTGTGCCCGAGAACAAGCAGCTGCTCATCATCCCCGGCGCCACCCATTGCGACCTCTACGACGGTGGAGTGTGCGACCGAAGTGGAGCAAACTCTACAAAAGGTGAGAACAATTACATTCCCTGGGACACCCTGGCGGAGTTTTTCAACAAGAACCTATTAAATTGAGAATTGGAAGTTGAGAGTTGAATTCGTTAATTCGTAAATGTGTTAATTCGTTAGTCAAGGACTCACACATTAACACGTTAACACATTAACACATTTATTTATGACATTGTATAAGAAAACGTTCCACGAACTGACCACCGACGAGCTATACGAATTGTTGAGAGTGCGTAGCGAAGTCTTTGTGGTCGAGCAGAACTGCGTCTATCAAGACCTTGACGGCGACGACCAGCAGTCCATTCACTTGTGGCTGACCGTCGAAGACAAGGTTGTCGCCCTGGCTCGTGTATGCCCTGCCGGAACTCACATGAATCAGGTTTCCATCGGACGAGTCATCACAACCGAGCGGGGCAAAGGCTACGGCAAGCAAATCATGCTTCATGCCATTCGTGCTGCTGTGGAGCATTTCGGTGCTACACTCATCGATATCGAAGCGCAGGAATATGCCAGAGGCTTCTACAAAAGTGTAGGATTCAAACAGTCGTCCGACACCTTTATGCTCGACGGCATTCCCCACATTAGAATGACTTGGACAAAAATGGCAAACAGTTAAATCGGAATTTATATGGCATTCGATTTCAAAAAAGAATATAAGGAGTTCTACCTTCCTGCAAGCAAGCCCACGATAGTGACGATA
>JAGCZH010000038.1 GCA_017960475.1 Bacteroidales bacterium
AATTTCCCGATTATCAAATTGTGTCGGCAGTGTCGACACAATTGACATGGTCGCACATAGTGGAAATTCTGCCACTTAAAGAAGAATTACAGAGAGATTTTTATCTGACAATGGCTTCTTCCGAAAGATGAAGCATACGTAGACTTCGCAAAGAAATTGATGGAATGCTGTATGAGCGCACGGCCATTGCGACGAAGCCGGAGGCGTTGATTAAGCAAGAGTTGGCCGAATTGCGAGACGAGGGGACGATGTCGCCCGACCTCGTTTTCAAGAGTCCCTATTTCTTGGAGTTCACGGGGCTGAAGGGGATGTATAGTGAGAAGAGCCTTGAGGACAGCCTTGTGGCGCACTTGGAGCAGTTCATTCTGGAATTGGGCAATGGTTTTACCTTTGTTGAACGGCAGAAGCGGATGATTATCGACGGCGAAGACTTCTATCTCGACTTGCTTTTCTACCATCGCAGGTTGCACCGACTGATAGCCATCGACTTGAAGCTCGGCAAGTTCAAGGCGCAGTACAAAGGCCAGATGGAGTTATATCTGCGATGGCTCGAAGCCCACGAGATGGAGGCTGGCGAGGAGCAGCCCCTCGGCCTGTTGCTCTGCACCGAAGGAGGCGACGAGCAGATAGAGCTGCTGCAACTCGACAAATCGGGTATCAAGGTGGCGCAGTATATGACCGAACTGCCCTCCAAAGAGCTTCTGCAGCGCCAGCTGCACAAAGGCCTGGAAGCCGCCCGCCAGCGCTGGGAGAATCGTACAAAAGAATAATTGCGAAATAAAGGTTACCGCTAACCACTGACCACTAATAAGTATTTTTGCCAAATAAGAAATAATCCGCATCTTTGCAGCATCCTTTACGCCCCGCGAAAATAAATTAAAATAAAAACAAGAGTGTTGCTATCAAGAGTATCATTGCGATAACCGTAACTTTAACTATTAAATAATATAATATGACAGATACAACAAGTTTAGAACAATCAGCAGAATTGTGTATTGGAGCCTTGTCGCAGGCAGTTTTAGATTATAAGGCTATATATATTAAACTACAGCAAGAGGATGTTCCTGATATCCTCAAATTAACAGCGGAGTTACGGATGGATATAATGTTCATCCAAATGGATTTGTGTTCTTCATATATTGCTTGTTGTAAGGTTGATAATCCATACGCATGTCGTTTTCACATTAAAAACCTTTATGCGGGGATGCATGAAGCATACAAACTTCTGCATGGATATCGCAAAAGTCAGCGTTATACAATATGGACTAAGATAGAGAACGCACTAAATAGGAAACCAGTATGTGATTGGGACGATCATTCTCAACTTGAAGTTTTGTATAAGGATATTAATGATAAATTGGAAAAATTATCAGGTGATGAAACCGACAAAGAACATCGCAACCTAACGTATCATTATGATGCTGATATGAGGCGAGTGTATTCATATACTTTAGAAGCAAATAATCTTGAAAAAGCAAGTGATAAATACTGTGCTTACCTGGAGGTGTTTACAGGTATGACTCAATTGTGTGATGAAATAGAAAAGTGTCTCAGAAAGATGGGTGTTTCTACTGTTGTTGAAATTGAACCTTCCACAATAGACAATAGTCTTCATTTGCCCCTCATTCAATATTTATCAAATAATAAAGAATTACCTATTGCTTTAGAGGGGATATTGGATGACATAAAACAGATTGACGACTATGCACTCCAGATGGAGAAAGTTGACAAATTAAACGGATTGGTGAGTAATACAATAGAGTTACCTGAAATTGACAATATTCTCGTCATACTTAACATGCAACTTACTATTTATTTCATGAGAGCAGATATGGCTGCGATTACACAATCGTTTTTACTTTCTAAAACAAGTGGTGAAGCCATGTTAAACATGAGACGATATATTATTACTATCACTGCTGCTTTTAGCCACTTATATGGTTATTCAGAAGACGTGCAATCAAAAACAATTTGGGCATCAATTATGAGCATGATACCAGAAGATGCTAGAGCCATTAAAGAAGATGCATCTAAAATAAACAGCATATTTGACAATGTGGTTCTGGATAATGACTTTGACACTCGTACCTGTTATGCACATTTGTACGACAATAAGACTCGAAAGACAAATGTTCCGTCAATTATTGACTTGCTTCTAAAACAAAATCCAATTAAAGAAATACAGAAAGTAACCATAATGCTTAAAGTAATTAAACTTGTGATAGATTTCACGACAATCTTAATTGATGAGCTCTCAATAAGAGCAAGGAAAGCGAATGAAAAGAGTATGGAAGAACTTAAAAATAATTTGCTTAAGATAAAAAATCTAACAGATCATCCTAACTGCCCTATAAGACTTAAAGAAAAGCTTTGCAGAATAATTAATAACGTGCAAGGAGTGACAGGTATTATTATTTAGATAACAATACTATCTAGCGGTATTTCCAAATAATGAAAATGCAGCCATAAGTTTACATTCATCACAATTGTATGTTCGGGCTTGCGAAAAATAATACAGAATAATGATTGCCAATAAAAAAATATTCCGTATCTTTGCACTCGGAAATAGTAAATAATAACAATAAAAAAAACAATATATCGAAATAGTAAATTAGAAGATAAATAAATAATATAGAAGCGTTTTTGCTTATCAAGCTACTCCGAAATCGCCAAATTTCAAAGTACTGTAGTAGAAAGCAGAAATGCTCGCGGGTATCCGTGAGCTTTCTCGTTTACAGTACAGGCTTTGGCGAGCCTCGGAGTAGGACAGAAAGATTCACGGATTTTTTATGCCCGACAACGAAAACACAAAATCACAAATTAAGAGCCGCCAGAGGGTGGCTCAGCATGGCGAGGTGTTCACCAATCCAAGGGAGGTGAACGCCATGCTCGACTTGGTGCGGGATGAATCGTTCCGGCTCGACAGCCGTTTCCTTGAGCCCGCCTGTGGCGACGGGAATTTCCTTATCGAGATTCTGCGTCGCAAACTTTCACTACTTTCTTCTGTAAAGTCACAAACGGAATGGGAATTTAAGAGTCTTATTGCCGTAGGCTCTTGCTATGGCATTGAGCTGTTAGAGGACAATGCCGAGGCCTGTCGACTGCGACTGTTTACCGAGGTGAGGGAACAGATAGGCAAAAAGAACTACACCCAAGGATATGAGGAAAGCCTACGTTATATGCTTAAGAAGAACATCGTCTGTGGCGATGCCCTCACCTACCGCACTGCGGATAACAGGCCTATCACCTTCTGTGAATGGACACCCATTGCGGGCAGCATGCAGTTCTCGCGGCGCGACTTCCAATTTGATTTCCTTGTCAACCAGACGCACCAGTATTCCCTCTTCGACGAGCAGGGCGAAGCACAGAACTTTGACGAGCCTGTCCGTACTTATCCGCCATTGCATTACACTCAATTATACCGCTATGAAGAATAATTATAGCCCTGATATTCTCAACTGTCTGGCCAACCTCTCGAGCGACGAGGTTTTCACTTCGCCGGAGCTGGCCAACCGTATGCTCGACCTGCTGCCGCAGGAATTGTTCCGCAGCCCGAAAACGCAGTTTCTCGACCCTTGCAGCAAGAGTGGCGTCTTCCTGCGCGAGATTGCCAAGCGGCTGCTTGCAGGGCTTGAAGAGCAGATACCCGATTTGCAGGAGCGTATCGACCACGTGATGACCAAGCAGGTCTTCGGCATTACCTGCACCGACCTCACCGCCGAGATGAGCCGCCGAACACTCTACTGCTCCAAACTGGCCAACGGAGAATACAGCGTCAGTACCGCTTTCGACGACGCACAGGGCAACCTGCTGTATGAGCGATGCCACCACACTTGGAACGCCCAAGGCCGCTGTGAATACTGCGGAGCCAGCAAAGGCGAGTACCTCCGTACCGATAGCCGCGAGACCTACGCCTATCCCTTTATCCACAAATCAATCAAAGAAATATTCCATAAAGATATGCAATTCGATGTAATCATAGGTAATCCACCGTACCAGATGAGTGACGGAGGTGGTACCGGCTCTAGTGCTATGCCGATATATCAACTATTCGTTCAACAGGCAAAGAAAGTAAAACCTGTTTTTCTTGTGATGATTATGCCATCGAGGTGGATGACAGGAGGAAAACACCTTGATGAATTCAGAAAAGAAATGCTTGAAGACAAACATATCCAAGTGCTACATGATTATATAAATGCTAGTGATTGTTTTCCTCAAGTTCAGATAGAAGGTGGCGTTTGCTACTTTATGCGAAATGCAAAACAATCTGGAAAATGCAAAGTTTATCTTCATCAGTCTGATGGTAACATTGTAGAAAGCGAGAGGTATCTAGACGAAGGTGGTGATATTATGATACGTGATGCCAATGTGATTAGTATATTACAGAAAGTCCAATCATTCAAAGAGTCTTCATTTGAGAGTATCGTGTCAAAAAGAAATCCATTTAATCTGGTTGGAAATATTGAAGAATTCGTAACCACAAAAAAAACAGATAGGAGAATATTGTGCCGATATGAAAGCAAACGTCAAATAATGTATTTGAAAGATGAGGTAAAAATAACTCGTAATTTAGATGTTGTCCCGAAATATAAGCTATTTGTATCAAAGGCCGATGGAGCAGCAGGGCAGTTAGGGAACCCCATTCCTGCAAGAATAATTGGTAAGGCTGAAATGGGAGAGCCTAATATGATATGCTCTGAAACTTTCCTCTTTGTATATACCAAGGATAGATCAGAGGCGGAATGCGTTTCCGAGTATATGAAGACAAAGTTCTTCAGATTTATGGTAGGTATTCGCAAAAACAAAAATATGACTCACGATACATATCTATACGTCCCCCTTCAGGACTTCTCCCACCCGTGGACAGACGAGATGCTGTATAAGAAATACGGCCTGACGCAGGACGAGATTGCCTTTATCGAAAGTATGATACGACCGATGGAATAAAGCTATGTTTTTGATTGATACATATAAAGACTATTGTAAGGCAATAGCATTCAAGGATTCCGACAATCCGACATTACGGAATGAGGCCAAGAAGGCATTGGGCATTCTGAAACAGACAGACCTATCCCTCTATCAGGAATACAAAGAGAGACTTGAGAATAAAACAAAGGTGGCAAGAGCCCACACTCATCCATCGACGTTGGCTGAAAGACAGATATTTCTGAAAGAACATCCAGAAATTAACATTGCCTCCATAAGAGAGAAACTGCGTACAAGTCTACTGAAGGGACGCTATGGATTGGGAATGGCTTTTTCGGTGCCATTCTGGATGAGCGAAGCCGATGTAGTGGCATCACTCGACCAATTGGACCCAGCCGAGTTGATAACAGGCAACGGGAAACCTGTACCACGCGAGACGGTGCTGAAGCGCTGTCTCCGCAAAACGATAGAGGAAGGACGTTTCGACGAAGATAAATTAAGGCAACTTGTTGCCAGTAGGTTTAGTAGTTACTACAACAATAATACTATCACGTTAAGAGATCCTATGCTTTTCGATGCTGTAATGAGGATGCTGAAAAACGAGGCTACCGCAGAAGAACTGATGAAAATTGACAGACCGGACATGTCATTTAGCATTGATGATTTGGTTAGACTTATCAACAGCAGAGATTTGCAGGTCACAAATGAAGACAAGATAAGATGGGAGAAACGGCAGCGCAAAAAAGCACAGAAAGAAGCCAAGAAACAAAGGAAACAAGAGAAGAAAACACGGATGATGGATTAGGCCGACACCGCCGAAGGATCACCGAAGGACCGTCGAAGGATCGAAGAACCCACAAAGAACCCATGCAGACGACAGAACAGATACTCCCCACGATGCGGCGTGCGGTGCCGCAGATTTATATGTATGACGACACGTCGTTTCCCGGCTGGATTAAGATAGGGCAGACGACACGTGCGGATGTGCGGAAGCGCATCGACGAGCAGCACCCTATCACCGAGCCACACAAGACATACCACCTGCTGTGGCACGACAACGCCTTCTATGCCGACGGCAGCGGCGAGAGTTTTTCTGATCACGACCTGCATGAGATGCTACGTCGCATGGGCAAAGAGTTGATAGGGGAGTGGTGCCGCTGCTCTCTGCGCGAAGCCAAGGCCGCATACGTGGCTGTGCGCCACCGCGAGACGCACGTGGAAACAGTGCGCGACCTCGACTACACGATGCGACCAGAACAGGAAAAGGCGGTAAAAGACACTGCCGACTACTTCGCCAAGATGGATGCAGAGGAGCCTGACCGCCCCAGCCACTATCTATGGAACGCCAAGATGCGTTTCGGCAAGACTTTCGCCACCTACCAATTGGCCAAGAGAATGAACGCAAAGCGGGTGCTTGTGCTCACTTTCAAACCCGCCGTCGAGGACTCGTGGCGCGACGACCTGCTGCGACATAGAGACTTCGAAGGATGGCGGTATTACAGCAGCAGGATGGACGAGCGATTTCCGTCGCTATCCTCGCCAAAGCCACTGGTAGTGTTCGGGTCGTTCCAAGACTATCTTGGCAGAGATAAATACGGCAACATCAAGCCTAAGAACGAGTGGGTGCACAGCATCGACTGGGACCTCATCGTATTGGACGAGTACCACTTCGGCGCCTGGAACGACAATGCCAAGAGTCTGCTTGACCTCGGCGATGCCGATGCCAAACGGCGGCAGGCGGAAGAGGACGAGGTGATGAGCGAGAGCGGCATCGACGTGGAGAGTGGCCGCGCGTGGGACGATGAAGACATCCCCATCACCGGCAAGCATTTCCTCTACCTCAGCGGTACACCCTTCCGTGCTCTCGCCACAGGCGAGTTTATGGAGAACCAGATATTCAACTGGACCTACCAGGACGAACAAAAAAGGAAAGAGGCCGTCGGCGGCCCCTATCTGGAGATGCCCACCATGGTGATGATGACCTACCAGATGCCGCAAGACCTCGGCGCCATGATAGAGCAATGGGACATGGACGGCTTCGACCTCAACGAGTTCTTCCGGGCCGAACCCGCCAAGGACAAGAGTGCAGCCACCTTCGTCCACGAGAAGGCCGTGCAGAAGTGGCTCGACATCATCCGAGGCAAGACACCCATCTATGGCGACAGCAGTTCGCCGCTCAATGAGCATCCGCCGCTACCATTCGAAGACACCCGCTTGCTCGACCTCTGTGCCCACACCATGTGGTTCTTGCCCAATGTGGCCTCGTGCGATGCGATGGAGGCTCTGCTGCGCCGACCTGCAAACGGCTTCTACCAGACCTATCAAATCATCAACTGCAGCGGTACGAAGGCAGGCATCGGTGTGGATGCTCTCGGCCCTGTGCGTGATGCCATGGGCGACAACCCGTTGACGACACGCACCATCACCCTCACCTGTGGCAAGCTGACCACTGGTGTCACCCTTCGCCCATTGGGCGGACTATTGATGCTTCGCAATTGCTCTTCGCCCGAGACCTATTTCCAGACAGCCTTCCGTGTGCAGAGCCCATGGACAGCCACCGACAAGGATGACCCCACGAAGAAGACCATCCTGAAGCCCACCTGCTATGTCTTCGACTTTGCGCCCAACCGCGCCCTGCGCGAGGTGGTGACCTACGCCAACCAGTTAGACGTGGACAGCAACCGCCGCATCACCGACAAGGTGAACGACTTCATCAACTTCCTGCCCATCCTGCAGTTCGACGGCAGCTCGATGAAGAGGGTGGATGCCACCGAGATACTCGACTTCGTGGACAACGGCACCAGCGGCACCCTGCTGGCACGCCGATGGAACAGCGCCCAGCTGGTCAACGTTGACAACGCCACCCTGCAACGTGTGCTCGACAACCCCGAGGCATTGGCTACCATTATGAAAATAGAGGGCTTTCGTGCCTTAGGCAGCGATATCATTGAGAATATCGTCAACCATGCAGAGCGGATAAAGAAACTGAAACGCGAAGCGGGCGACAACCCCAAGAAAAAGAAGGAACTGACGGCCGAGGAGAAGGAATATCGCAGCAAGCGGCGCGAAGTGCAAGAGAAGCTGATGAAATTCGCCACGCGCATCCCCATCTTCATGTATCTGACCGACTACCGCGAGGAGAGCCTCGAGGATGTCATCCGCAAGCTGGAACCGTCGCTCTTCGAAAGAGTCACTGGTCTCACCATCGACGACTTCGACCTGCTGCTGCGCATCGGGGTCTTTAACCGTGCCCAAATGAACGACGCCATTTTGAAGTTCCGTCGTTACGAAGATGCCTCGTTGGCCTACACCGGCGTCAACCGGCATGCAGCGGATACCCGCATTGGATTGATGGACAGCACTGTGCCGATAGAGGCGTTGCTGTAACGATCTGATTGTGTCGACAAAAAACAGAGGGCGGTTCATTTGAACCGCCCTCTGTCATTGTATAATCAAATAGCTGATTATTTGTATTCGGCGATGATGCCGGGAATCTGGTCGGGGGTCAGACGGCCATAGACCTTGTCGCCGATCATGGCAACAGGAGCAAGACCGCAGGCACCGACGCAGCGCAGCGTGTTCAGTGAGAACTTGCCGTCGGCAGTGCATTTACCAATCTGTACGTTCAGCTCGCGAGCGAAAGCGTCGAGAACTTTCTCAGCGCCACGCACGTAGCAAGCGGTACCGAGGCATACATCGATAGGATGCTCGCCCTTGGGCTCCATGGTGAAGAAGCTGTAGAAAGAGACGATGCCGTAAACACGCGACACGGGGATGTTAAGTTCGTGAGCAACGACTTCCTGCACCTCAGCGGGCAGATAGCCGAATTTGCCCTGAACCTGGTGGAGGACATTGATGACCTCACCGGGACGGTTACCAAAGGATTTAGCAATTTCCTTGATAACATTTATTTTATCTTCAGATAATTTGATATTTGCCATAATTCTATTTTTTTAGATAGGACCTATAGGTCTTATAAGTCTTATAGGTCCTATTATTCAATTTATTTCGTTGCTTCGAGTTTGTCGGATTTGTCGAAGTAGTGAGTGTGGAGCTGTTCGTGGCTGAGGTGGCCGCAAGGTTCGCCGTAGTACTCCTTGTAGATAGCCAGAATCTCGGAGTTCTCGTGGCTCTTACGGATGGGCTTGCCAGCATCCTCGCGGTAGATGGCCTCCATACGTTTGCGGATGATCTCGCTGTTGCCGTGGTGGTAGGGCTGGCCGGCACCGCCGATGCAGCCGCCGGGGCATGCCATAACCTCGATGAAGTGGTAGCCGTTGGGGTTGCCCTGACGGACTTGCTCCATCATCTTGCGAGCATTGCCGAGGCTGTATACGATAGCTATCTTCAGCGGGAAACCGTCGACATCAATGGTGGCTTCCTTGACACCGTTGAAACCACGAGTCTCCTCGAAGTCGATCTTCGGAAGAGTCTTGCCGGTGTGGAGCTCGTAAGCGGTACGGAGAGCGGCCTCCATAACACCACCGGTGGCACCGAAGATAACAGCGGCACCTGTCGATTCGCCGAGCGGGCTGTCGAAGTCCTCTTCGGGCATGTCGTTGAGGTCGAGGTTGCACTGACGGATCATGTGTGCAAGCTCGCGGGTGCTGAGGGTGAAGTTGACATCGCTGTCACCATTGACGCTGAGTTCCTCACGTGCGCGCTCGCTCTTCTTGGCGAGGCAAGGCATGATGGAGACGACGATGAGGTCTTCGCGTTTGACACCCAGCTTGGGAGCTAGATAGTTCTTGGCGACGGCGCCGAACATTCCCTGAGGTGATTTTGCTGTCGAGGGGTACTCGAGCAGGTCGGGGAAGTTCTTCTCGTAGAAGGTGACCCATGCGGGGCAGCAGCTGGTGAACATAGGCAGTTTCACGGGCTCGCCGGCGAGGGCTTTCTTGAGGCGGCCGAGGAGCTCGGTGCCTTCCTCCATGATGGTGAGGTCGGCGCTCCAGTCGGTGTCGTAAACCTGGTCGAAACCAAGACGACGGAGAGCGGCAGCCATTTTACCGGTAACGATTTCGCCGGGTTTCATGCCGAATTCTTCACCGAGGGCAACGCGGACAGCGGGAGCGGTCTGGACGACGACTTTCTTGGTCGGGTCGGCGATGGCTTCCATAACTTTGGCGATGTCATCAACAAGGGTGAGGGCTCCGACGGGGCATACCTGGACGCACTGGCCGCAGTTGACGCAGCTGCTGTCGCCGAGGTTCTGCTCGAAAGCGGGAGCCACGACGGCCTGGAAGCCACGGTTGACACCGCTAAGGGCGCCAGCGGTCATGAACTTGTTACACATAGACTCGCAGCGGCGGCACATGACGCATTTGTCCATGTCGCGATAAACGCTGAGGGTGCTGTCTTTGCGATAGTGTGATTGTTCGCCTTTGAAGGGGATTTCCTTGATGCCAAGGCGTTTGGTGAGGCTCTGCAGTTCGCAGTCGCCGTTCTTCTCGCACTGGAGGCAATCGTTGGGGTGGTCGCTGAGGATCAACTCAACGACGGTCTTGCGGGCGTTGATGACGCGTGCGGTGTGAGTGAACACCTCCATGCCTTCCATGACGTCGGTGGCGCAGGCGGGAGCCAGGTTGCGGCGGCCTTTGACCTCGACAACACAGACGCGGCATCCGCCGGGTTTGTTTTCAAAATTCATTCCGTCCAGCTCGAAATGGCAGAGGGTCGGAATATCGATACCGTTCATACGGGCAGCCTTGAGAATAGTGGTGCCTTCGGGAACTTGAATCGCTTTGTTATCTATTGTGAGATTAATCATTTCTTTATTCTTTATTTTTTTGTCGGACTGGTCAGACTGATCAGACTAGTCGACAGGTCAGACATTATTTATTGAATGGAGATGGCACCGAATTTGCAGTTGTTGATACAAGCACCGCACTTGATACATTTGGTGCTGTCGATAACCATAGAAGCCAGTTTGTGTCCGGGGGCGGTGTAGTCGGTACGGCTGATAGCCTCGACGGGGCAGCCCTTAGCGCATTTGCCGCAGCCAATGCACTTCTCGCGGTCGATGACATAGCTCATGAGTTTCTTGCAGACGCCTGCGCGGCATTTCTTGTCGACGACGTGCTCAACATATTCATCCCAGAAGTTGTCGAGGGTGCTGAGTACGGGGTTCGGTGAGGTCTGACCAAGACCGCAGAGAGCGGTGTCCTTGATTACAGCGGCGAGGTTGCGGAGCTCCTGGAGGTCTTCCATGCTGCCACGACCGTCGGTGATCTTCTCAAGGATCTCGCAGAGACGCTTGTTACCAATACGGCAGGGTGAGCACTTACCGCAGCTCTCCTCGCAAGTGAATTCGAGGTAGAACTTGGCGATGGCGGGCATACAGCTGGTCTCGTCCATGACGACCATACCGCCCGAGCCCATCATTGAACCTGCGGCGACGAGGCTATCATAGTCGATAGCAGTGTCGAGGTGCTTTGCAGTCAAGCATCCGCCGGAAGGACCACCGGTCTGGACAGCTTTGAACTGACGGCCGTTCTTGATACCACCACCGATTTCGTAGATAATCTCACGAAGAGTGATACCCATGGGGACTTCGATAAGACCCACATTGTTGATTTGGCCGGCGAGGGCGAAAACTTTGGTACCTTTTGATTTCTCTGTTCCGATGCTGCTGAACCACTCAGCGCCCTTGGTGATGATGACGGGAACGTTGGCGAAAGTCTCGACGTTGTTAACGTTGGAGGGCTTGCCCATGTAGCCGCTGACAGCGGGGAATGGAGGTTTCAGAGTGGGTTCGCCACGCTGGCCTTCCATGGAGTGGATAAGAGCGGTTTCCTCACCGCATACGAATGCACCGGCACCGTAACGGAGCTCGATGTCGAAGTTGAAGCCTGTTCCGAGGATGTCTTCGCCGAGGAGACCATACTCACGGGCCTGACGGATGGCGATTTTAAGACGCTCGATGGCGAGAGGATATTCAGCGCGGATGTAAACGAGACCCTTGCTGGCGCCGATGGCGTAACCGCAGATAGCCATAGCTTCGACTATGCTGTTGGGGTCGCCTTCGAGAATGGAACGGTCCATGAATGCACCGGGGTCACCCTCGTCAGCATTGCAGATGACATATTTCTGGTCGGCTTTGTTCTTGGCGCAGAGTTCCCATTTCAAACCTGTGGGGAAGCCGGCACCACCACGGCCACGGAGACCGGAGGCCTTCATCTCGGCGATAACCTGCTCGGGGGTCATCTCGGTGAGGCACTTTGCCAAAGCTTCGTAACCGCCGCGGGAGATGCTCTCCTCGATGTTCTCTGGATCAACGAAACCGCAGTTGCGGAGGGCGATACGAATCTGCTTCTTGTAGAAGTCCATGTGTTTGGAGTCGCTGACATGCTCTTTGTTCTCAGGGTTGGTGTAGAGCAGGTCGGGAACCTTACGACCCTTGATGATGTGCTCGTTTACGATGCGTTCAGCATCTTCGGGCTTCACTTGGGTATAGAAGGTGTTGTCGGGCATGATCTTGACGATAGGGCCGCGTTCGCAGAAACCGAAGCAACCGGTCTTGATAACCTGTACGTCGTCAGAGAGACCTTTCTCGGCAAGGATTTTCTGGAAGTTTTCGATAATCTGGAGGCTGTTGGAGCTTTTGCATCCTGTACCGCCGCAGATTAAGATATGCATTTTGTATTTTGCCATAATTCTCTTTTTTGAGGTTTAAAGGTTTAAAAGTAAAAAAGTTAAAAGGTGTCGCCAAAAATCAGGGAACCCTTTAGACTTCTAAACCTTGCAACTTTTAAACTTTTACTTGTCAATTGTTTCGTAATTAACGGGGATGATGCCTTCAACCAGTTCGCCGTTCTGGACGTATTTGGTGAGGATCTCATCGGCACGGTCGTTGTCGACATGACCGAAAACGATGGGGTCTTTGCCAGGGACGCGCACCTCGAGGGTGGGCTCGGCGTGGCAATAACCCATGCAGCCAGTCTGTGTGAAGACTGCGGGGATGTGAAGCTCGTCGGCTTTCTGCATCATGTGTTCCATTACTTTCTTGGCACCGGCAGCAATACCGCAAGTGGCCATAGCGACTTTGATTTGCACAAGCGATTCTGGATTCTCTGCTTTCTCGCGGATGTCCAGATTCGACTGAAGCTTTTCTCTCATGGCCTTAAGGTCGGCCAGCGATTTAACTTTTGTCATTGTGTAAACTCCTTATTGGTTAATTTAGTGGATTAATATATTAATTAATTATTATATAATACTTTATGGTGAAATAGGTAGTCTATTTCACATTGCAAAAATACGCTTTTTTTATATATATACAAGCGTTTGTCAAAAAATATTTTCTGTGGCTATGAAGCAGCTCCTATGTGCAAAAAATCTGGCGGCGGAAAACATCGTTTCCGCCGCCAGAAAAAAGCTATTGTTCGAATGTGTCGCTATTTATTAGCTTGACATGCTTTTACTCTGTATTTCAGGATGATATATATTGCTTTTGACAGTTGTTAAGGACCACTGTACTCAACGAAGGTTGAAGACTATAGGAATGTTGCTTGCAAAAAGTTTTACGGCTATGGCAAGGAGAACGACGCCGAAAAACTTACGGAAAACATAGATGAGGTCGCCGCCGAGCCATTTCTCAAGTTTGTACAGGTGACGTATTACGAAATAGTCTATAACTATGTTGAGCATAAGGCCAATCATGATGTTGATGTCGGCATATTCCGCTCTCAGCGAGATGAGTGCCGTTATGGCTCCGGGACCTGCTATGAGAGGGAAGGCCACGGGAACTATACTTGCCCCTGACGAGGAGCCTTCGTTTTTGATGAACTCGCGTCCTGTTATCATCTCCAGAGAGAGGATAAAGAGGACCGCGGCTCCTGCCACAGCAAAAGAGGGTGTGTCAATGCTGAACAGCTTTAGCAGCGCGTCTCCAACAAAAAAGAACACCACAAATAGTCCAAGTGCTACGGCTGTGGCCTGGAATGGTTTTATTTGTTTGCCTTGGTCGCGCATGCCAAGGAATATTGGAATGGACCCGGTTATGTCGATAATGGCGAACATAACCAAAAACGCGCTGAATATCTCCACTAAGTTAATCTGATGAAGCATCGGGTCTTTGTTTTTGCGTCAAGACTATTTTATCTCAATTCCGCCAAAGGAGCATTTCCCTTTGATATAAATGGTTTTGGCATTCTCGATGGGGTGGGGCAGTTCGTTGTATTCCAGGCCGGCGAAAGAGGTCTCGACGGCATGTTTTACTTGTATGTTCTTGTCGACACGAATCTCCATGCCGCCAAAATTGCAGTCGATATCGACTATCGCTCCGTCGAGAATGTCGGCGTTGCGCAAATCCAAGCCTACAAAGCCAAAGCTTGTCTCCACAGTGGCACCCTCAAAGCGTTGTCCGGAGAACTCATATAATTGTTTGCCGAAAGTCGTGCTTATTTGGCGTATCATTCGTCCGTCTTGGTTGATTTGTTTAACCTCTTTGACGGTCTTTTTGTCGGGCGAGGAGATGCCGGGCAGACTTTTGCGGTTGAAGAGCAGCATGATACCCCAAATGATGGCAGTCAGACAAATGATATATTTCCAGAAATCGTTCCATGCGATAACGCCTCTGGTCGAAAGCAGAAGCAACACACCGGTTCCTAAACCTATAAGGGGTGCGGTTTTATGCTTTGATGAAAAAACGCCAATAAGGCATGGTATTATGATGAATATTGTCCACCATCCTTCAAAGCTGATGTTAATAACATGGGTTATTTCCAAAGCCCATACACTGCCGAAAACAAGCAGTGCGGCTCCTGTGATAATCTTTCCAGTATTGCTCATGATTTTTCGTTTTATTACATAACGTGCTTCCATCCGTTTTATTGTATTGATATGAGCGGGGAGTGGAATATGTTCGGCAGACCTGACAAAAATTGTGGCGAGATACTAATACAGCCGACTTTGCGTTACTGAGTTTTAGTAATGGAAATCAAAAACAGCATAGCACGGTTGGCGGCTCTTGACGAGTTGCTGAGGATAGAGCAGGACTATGAGCGCGCCGCTTATAGCCGTTCTCTCAGTGTCGACAACATAAGCGGCCGTGTTAGCGAGGCTGACTGCAAATATCCTGTCAGCATAAGCGGTTTTGGCTACAATGCCCTTAACCAGTTGATACTTACCATTGCTTATGAGTGTGACGGCGAGGAGTTGGAGAATGATTTCGAGCCAGGGAGACCTGTGGCATTCTTCCATCTCACTCAAGACGGGACAGGTGTCGTGGAGTTGCCATATCTCTGTTTTGTCGACAGCTACAAGGAGGGTGTCCTTCAAATCCAGCTGCCAAACAAAGGCTCCCTCTCTTCTCTGCAGGACAAGGCTCAGCATGCTTTGCTCGGTGTTCGTGCCGCCATCGACGACACTTCATACCGTGTGATGCACGAGTCGCTCCATGCCGCTATGCGCTCCGACAACGAGAAGTTTGTCAGGCTCCGTGAAACCCTTGTCGGAAATCTTCACCCACGTTTCCGACAGTTGCCTCCGGTCACCATACCTTGGCTTAATGCCAGCCAGAACAATGCTGTACGCAATGTTGTCGCCGCTATGGATGTGGCCATAATCCATGGTCCTCCAGGTACAGGCAAGACAACCACACTTGTCGAGGCTATTTTCGAGACCTTGCAGCGTGAGACACAGGTTCTTGTGTGTGCTCCTAGCAACGCCGCTGTCGATTGGATTAGTGAGCAACTCTCAAAGAGAGGTCTGAATGTGTTGCGTGTTGGCAATCCATTGAAGATGAGCGACGAAATGCTTGCTTGCAGCTATGAGCGCCGATATGCCGACCACCCTGACTATCCGGAGCTATGGAATATTCGTCGTACCTTGAGGGAGTCTTCGGGAAGCAAACCTTCTCATGAGCGCCAGAATCAGCTGCGTCGTCTCCGCAAGCGTCAGATGGAACTGGAAATCAAAATCAATGCCGACCTCTTCGAACAAGCCAGTGTCGTCAGTAGCACACTTATTGGAAGTGCCTACCATATTATGGAGCATCGCCATTTCAGCACACTTTTTATCGACGAGGCGGCTCAAGCCCTCGAGCCTGCTTGTTGGACGGCGATACTCAAGGCCGACCGAGTTGTTTTTGGTGGTGACCATCAGCAACTGCCACCTACTGTG
The DNA here is from genome assembly GCA_017960475.1 of Bacteroidales bacterium. Classification (GTDB taxonomy): domain Bacteria; phylum Bacteroidota; class Bacteroidia; order Bacteroidales; family P3; genus Colimorpha. The sequence goes on from JAGCZH010000038.1 coordinate 16,048, forward strand.
AAAAGTGTCGACGCGGCACGCAAAGGCTTGTCCAACACTTTGATGCGTTATGTCTCTGGCTCCAAACCAGAGTGTGTGACTCTGCTTGATACCCAATATCGCATGCATCGCGACATCATGGCGTTTTCTTCGCAATGGTTCTATCACGGAGGCCTGAAAGCCGCTCCTGAGGTCGCCGACCGTCTGGTCCATATCATGGACACACCGCTGACGTGGATTGACACCGTAAAATGTGGTTTCGCGGAACGCCAAAACAGGGCACAGAGCCGGCTCAACATCGACGAGGCTCGTCTTGTTGTCCACACACTCCGTGACTATGTCGATATGATTGGTGTTGAACGCATTGTGAGCGACAATGTCAATTTTGGCATAATCTCTCCTTATCGTGGCCAGGTGCGTATGATTAGGCGGCTTCTGAAAATGCAACGTTTCTATCGTCGCCTGCGTGGGCAGGTGACTGTCCGCACCGTTGATGGCTTTCAGGGGCAGGAGCGCGATGTGATAATAATAAGTATGGTCCGCGACAACGAGAAGGGCGAGATTGGATTCCTCGGCGATTTGCGTCGAATGAATGTCGCCATCACGCGGGCGCGTATGAAACTGATTGTCATAGGCAACAGCGAGACGCTGTCACGTCACAAGTTCTACAAAGCCCTGTTCGAGCACTTCCAGAAACGCGGTCAGGTGATAGAGCTGCCACTTGAAACGCAGGGTGGAACTACTAGTCCTTAATGTTTATTGTTAAAAAAGGCTGTTCAAAAGCAAGTACCCCACAGCAGGAATGGCCGTCAGACTGACGCTGAAGCCTACAGTGTAGACGGGCTTGTTGTAGAAGTGGGTTCTTCCTATCGTGAAACTTGTCCAGGCAAATCTGCTCCGTCCTGCTTTTGCGCCCGGAGCAATACGCAATCCGGCATCCAATCCAGGATAGATTATTAAATGATTGTTGCTGGTTAATCCAAATCCGCAGGAAAGTCCGCTATAGACTTGAAAATCAATTTTGCTGCTCGCGTTTGAAACCCTATAGGCGGCACCACCCGTAACACCGACATAATTTTTGTATTTTCCGTCGATATACGACAACCCTCCGTACCATCCCCATCGGTCGTACAAGTATGTGTACTGTATGCCGATGCCGACATCTACGTTGAATTGTGTTGGACGATCGTCTTGTTCAACGACTGGGCCAAAAATAAATTTTGCTTCAGCAAAGTGCTTCGAAAAGCGCGGAGCGTCTGTCGAAAGAGTGTCTTGCGCGGCTGCATTTATTGTGATAAGCATAACCGCAAGGAATAGTTTTCTTTTCATAAGTTTATGGGTATTAAGCTGCGAAAGAACTATTCTTCTTTCATCCTGTCGTTGCCCCATACAGCGTTCATGGCTGCGATACATTCCTGACGGGTGATATCGTCTTTGCGTTCCAGATGGCGTTGGTAGAAAATGCAGCGCGACAGGCCGATACGGTTGATGACCACGTCTCCGGCAAAAGACTCGCATGTGGGTGCTCCACACAGACCGCAATCTATCTGAGGCAACCTTGCCTTGAGTTGGTTTATGCGTTCCATTTTCTCGAAGGCTTTGCTTCTGTCAGCGTCAAGTACAAACATCGAGCGTGGCTGAGGCGGCTCTACACGACTGTTTTCCAGCAGGTATTGCTTCATTTTGTCCATGTCTTTCTCACGTGGTACTTCGCCATTGCGCTCGCGTTCCGCTGCTTTACGGGCACGAGAGTACATGCGGGCACCGCAAAGGAAACGGTTCTCGTAACTGAGCAATGCGCCGGCGCAGCTTTGGTCGCAGGCTCTCAGCTCCAGAAACTCCACATCCTCCACTTCCTCGTTCTCCAGTTTGTCAAGGAAGTCCATAACATTCTGTATGCCGTCAATGGAGTAGCTTTTTTTCGCAAGACAGATTCGCCGTTCTCCATTGGTAAGTGTGCTGAGGATGGCATCTGACGAAAGGTTGATGGTGCGGCTTTGCTTGGGAATGTGGTTTTTGCCCTGCTCCTTGATTTTGCGGTAGGTGCGGTTGAAAAGAGAGTCCATGTTGATCACACCGTCTATTATGGAGCGTTTCTCTCCGATGGGGGCTTTCACAGCTGCTATCTTCGCAGCGCAGGGAGTTACGTAGAAAAGTCCTATCTCTTCGCGCGGTATGCCCCGTCTCTTAAGCTCTTCGAGGCAGTACAAGGCAGACAGGTCGAGTGGAGCCTTGATGGGAGTGATATTTTCAACGAGTGACGGGTATTTAATCTGTATCAATCGTACAATGGCGGGACAGAAACTCGAAATCAGAGGACGTATGTCCGGATTCTCACGTGCGTATTGCTCTTTGGCTTCCGCGAAAATGTTGGCGGCCGACTCCACTTCGAAGACATGGCGGAAACCAAGTTCCATCAAGGCGTCGTATATTCGTGACACACGGATTTCCTCGGGGAATTGCCCTAAAAAGACTGCAGGTATTAGAGCCACGGAGTGTGGAAACTCATGAACCATCTGGAAATCATCCTCGTTGATGTATATGGCGTCGACAGGGCAGCTATCAAAGCATTTCCCGCAGTCGATGCAACGATGCTCTTGGATATAGGCGGTGCCGGCAGTAATACGTATTGCCTCGGTGGGGCATGCTTTCAGGCAACGCATGCATCCGATGCATTTATTGTCGTCGATCTTTAGCGCGTGTACGAACATCTTTTCTTGGGTTGTAAAGGTTTGAAAGGTTGTAAATGTTAGAAAGTTTTTAATGTTTAAAGGGATGCCCTTATTGTCTTTTCAGCGCAGCGGCCCTTTTATTTAGAAGTTCACTTCCATCTCCACTGTGGTGCCCACTCCGACTTCTGAGGTGACATTGAGTTTGTCAACGTTTTTTTGCATGTTTGGCAGACCCATTCCGGCGCCGAAGCCCATGTCTCTCACTTCGGGACGCGCCGTGGAGTAGCCTTCCTGCATAGCCAAAGCAATGTCGGGTATGCCAGGACCCTTGTCGGCGACGACCATCCTTATTTTGTCGGAATCAATGTCTACGACGACTTTGCCGCCATAGGCGTGTGCTATGGCGTTGACTTCGGCTTCGTATAACGCCACGACGACACGCTTTACCTTGCCAGGGTCGACATTGAGTTGCTTCAGTGTTTTCTTGACCGAGCTGGATGCTTTGCCGGCATTGACAAAATCGCCTTCTATTACTGTGTATTCTTGATGCATGACTATTGTTGGTAATTGGTGGTTTTTATGTCTTGAAAAATTGTGTGGTTTAGGGAACTATCAGAATAATGGCTTAATGCCATTCTCATAGAGTAGTCCACACACTTTGAACATCGAGTAGGCGCAACTGAGTATTACCATGTCGTCGTCTTCGGCAAGTTCTATCATGTCTTCGGTGACTTTTTTGTTGCGTACCACAATGATTACGTCAAGCGATGCCATGTCGCATGTGCGTATGGTTTGAACATTACAGAGCCCGGTTATCAATATGGGCGTGTCTTTAAGGGTCAACACATCGCTCATCAAGTCGGATGCGAAAGCGGTCTCTACCTCTTCGTCAAGTCGCCCTTCTCCGGTGCATACTGTTGCATTCAGCAAATTGGCTATTTCTCGGATTGTCATTGTCTGTTATAGTTTTATGGATAGTGATTATTTGGGTTGTTTTATGTCTATGTGAATAGAATCGGTATTGTGATTGTTTGTAGTAATGTACTTCTCTCCTTATGTTTGTTAAAGTTGATAAAAAAAGTGAAGTGATATTAATATTTAAGTTATTGAATATTAGTTTGTAAATATCTTTAAACTATAAACTGTAAACTCTAAACTTTAATAAAAAAAGAAAGTGCAAATATACGTTTTTTTTCTGAAAGGAATGTGTTGTCGGTCTCATTTTTTTGACAATTATTGATTTTTTTTGTCTTTAATCAACTAAGGGACAATGTGGTATAGGTACGCAATTTTTTATATACCCCTACGTTATTAATTACATGAATAGTAGAATTATGGAAATGAGGCTTCATGAGGGCGACAGTGTCGCGCTTGTTGCCACAGCCCGCAAGGTTTCGCCTGTCGAGGTTGAGCCTGCGGTAAAGCTTTTCGAGTCTTGGGGGTTGCGTGTTATTGTCCCCGAAGGATTGTATGCCGCCGATTGTCAATTCGCAGGTTCCGACAGACACCGTGCCGCGATGCTGCAGGAGCTTATCGACAACCATGATATAAAAGCTGTTTTCTGTGTGCGTGGAGGTTATGGTACTGTGCGCATTATTGATTCACTCGACTTCGCCTCTCTGGATTCTTTCCCTAAATGGATTGTGGGCTATAGCGATGTTACTGCGCTTCACAGCCATATGGCAACGCATTGCTCTATACCTTCGCTTCATGCCACAATGCCTGTCAATATTCCAACCGACGCTGTAAGCAAGGAATATCCTGCCATTAGCTCTCTTCACGACTTTTTGTTCTATGGCGGTTTGGAATATCATTTCCCCGTCGGCACCAGTTCTTTGCCTGTGTGTGGTAGGGTAGGAGAGTGCCGTGCTCCCGTGGTTGGAGGCAATTTGTCGGTGCTATACAGCCTTTTGGGCTCTGATTCCGATGTCGATACCGATGGGAAAATTTTATTGATCGAGGATCTCGATGAGTATCTCTATCATGTCGACCGCATGATGATGGCTCTTAAGCGAGCAAAAAAACTGGATAGTCTTAAAGGATTGATTGTCGGTGCTTTCACCGATATGCATGACAATGCGGTTCCCTTTGGACGCGATGCATACAGGATTGTTCTCGACGCTGTAGCCGAATACGATTACCCTGTCGCTGTCGGATGTCCCTTCGGGCACATCGGCATGGAAAACCTTCCCTTGCCGCTTAATGCCGAGGTCGGCCTCGTTGTCTCTGAAAACGAGATATCGATTTCGCTGTAAATGTGATTGGTCATTGACCCTAAAAACTCTGTTTTAGAAAAAAGTTGTATTTTTGCAATCTGTTATCATGCTGCGATAGGGAAAAGAATATGCTCCTTTTGGTTTTTATATAGCTGATTATTAGAGTTAAAGTGTATGCCAGGGCTGTTTTTTTATTGTCGCTGCTGTTGACTGCATATCAATGAGGGTGATGGTAGACGAGGCGGTTTTTTACTAAAATGTTAATAGTGATATAATTATATGTTGTTGATTCATGTACCGAGGCTGACAAACAGGTTGGGATATACACTGAATGTGATTTTCCGGCACATACTGCATTCCGATTTCGAGATCACCGCCGATATCAATGTTTTTGAAAAACATGAGGGTGCTAAGTTGTGCTATGGCCGACAACCTATTGGCGACTCCATTTTTCTCCGCTCAACCGACATCCTGTTCCAAACCACTATTGTGGACCAGTCGCCTCGTTGCGTGGATTACAACGGTCTTCCTGGTCTTTTCCCTGTCTATAACCAGGCCAGCTGTGTGCCTTTCGATCTCCTTGCCGCCACATTTTACTGCCTGTCGCGTTATGAGGAATATCTGCCGCATTTCACTGACGAGCATGACCGTTTCCCAGCCACTGAGAGTATCGCCTACAAGGAGGATTTCCTTAAAACTGCCGTTGTGGACAGATGGGCTCTGCTGCTGGCATCGATAATTACTGAGCGCTATCCCGATCAGACCTTTGCCCGTCGCAGCTATGAGGTTGAGAACACCGTCGATATCGACGCTGCTTATTGCTATAGACATAAAGGTATTTTCAGGACCCTCTTTGGCATGGGACGTGACTTGGTATCGAAAAACAACGAGGGATTGTTTAGAAAGCGTATGCGTGTCTTGCTGCGCCGCGAGCCTGACCCGTTCGACACTTTTGACTTCATTATTGACGTTAATCAGCAGCATGCGGGGATGAGGCTGATGTTCTTCCCGCTTATGGCCGACTATAATGTCAACGACAAACCTATTTCCTATCAGAATGACGAATTCCGCACTTTATTGAAACACCTTTCCGACAACGCCAGAATGGGTCTCCATGCCTCATATGCCTCCGCCGACAACACAGCTCTTATCGCCGTGGAATCAGAACGCCTTTCCTCGATATTGCACAGGCCGACAAAGAGAAACCGCTACCATTTTTTACGTCTCCGATTGCCAGCATCCTACACGGCGTTGATTAACGAGGGCATATTGCACGACTATACCATGGGTTATGCCGACCAACCTGGATTTCGTGCGGGTACGGGATCGACCTATCCTTTCTTTGACTTGGAAAGTGACAGCGAGACCCCACTTATGGTTCATCCTTTTGTTGCTATGGACTCCACATTTTACTACTATCTGAAAAACACTCCGGAGGAGGCCGAGATCGTTTATCGTCAGCTTATTGATGAAACCATTGCTGTCGGCGGCACGCTTTCTCTGCTTTGGCACAACCAAAGCTTGTGTGAGGATTTTGGTTGGAAGGGTTGGAGCGACCTTTACAAAAGGGTGCTGGATTATGCTGACGGAAAGAACAGAGCGACTTAAATAAAGCCCATTCATCATTACCCACTCTCGTTTTCTTTTTTTCAAAAAAAACTTCTGACTCATGAATTACAAATCCAAACTTCACGATATCAAAGCTTTTGTTTTCGATTTTGACGGTGTCATGACTGATGGTAGCGTGTGGATGTATGCCGACCGTGAAACCGTTCGTTGTGGCAACATCAAAGATGGTTATGCGATTCAGTATGCCGTCAAAAAAGGATATCTGATAGCCCTGATCTCTGGCGCTACTTCGTTGAGCATCAACAACCGTATGGAATCCCTCGGAGTCACTCATATTTACACGGGTTGTGCGAACAAAATGGAGACATATCGCAAATTCCTTGCGGCCAACAACCTCGACGAGAAACAAGTGCTATGCATGGGTGACGATATTCCTGATTATGAAATCATGAGCCATTGTGGAGTGGCCGCATGTCCTTCCGATGCCGCTGTCGAGATAAAAGAGATCTCCGACTACATCTCTATCTATGCCGGTGGGAAAGGCTGTGTGCGTGATGTCATTGAGCAGACTCTGCGGCTGCATGGACAATGGTTCCATTCCGATGCCCTAAATTGGTAGCTTATGCATATTTCAAAACATCTGGCGATACTGTTCACCTTGCTCACTCTTTTTGTGCCGAGGACACTTCTCGCCCAAAATGTCTCTTCCACCGATACCGTCTCTGTGCATTCCATGCGCGGCACTTTTTATAGTGATCGTTTCGTGGGCCGCAAGACCAGCAGCGGCGAGATTTTCAGTCAGAACAAATATACCGCCGCGCATCATACGTATAAGTTTGGCACCCTTCTGCTTGTCACTAATCCCAAAAACGGCAAGCAGGTCATTGTCCGTATCAACGACCGTTGTCCGAAAGCGAATGTGCTGGATATGACAAGCAAGGCCGCCAAGCAGATCGGAGTCCAGTCTCATACCGTCCATGTGCAAGTGCTTCCCCCTCGACATTACAGTGTTTGGAAAAACCAGCATGAACTACTGGATATCCTCTCGCAAGGTCGTATGTTGGAGTATCTTAAATCGTCGGTGTCAGAGCCGTCAAAGCCCACACTACCTCAGGATCAGTTTGAGGATGACGAGAAAACATTGTATGACTTGGAGCTCTTTTCCGCCGCCAATCGCTCTGTCGCCAAAACAAAACTGGTACATCTGCCCTTCGCTTATCAGGACAAGGTTGTTTTTCGTGACAATGCCGCCTCCGGTGGAGTGACAATTTTACTACAACTCTCAATGACAAAAAACAGGATTAAGAAGTCCAAATTGGAACTTCAATCCATGTTTCCGGAGTTGAAAATCATTCCCTCCAAGTAAAAATCGTTTTATTTGTTGATTTATAGTATGTAAGATATCTATTTGATAATTTTTTTTAAAAAAAATGTTATAAATAGATTATTCTTACTATCTTTGCATGTCAAAACTTACTTTGTAATGGGATAACCACGCAAAGTAATTTTGCATGTATTTTATTGAAATAAAGCTTTATAAATATAATAACTACTTTCAAAACATGAAAATCGAAATCAAAAAAAACATATCAATTCTCCTATTGATATTGGGATTTTCATGTGTTGGTCATGCTCAACAGGAGGTACAATTTTCGCAATATATGTTCAATCGTCTTGCTGTGAACCCGGCCTATGCTGGTAGTTCCGGTTCGATGTGCGGTTCTTTGATGTATCGCGGACAGTGGTTAGGGCTCCGTCTTGACGCACCAACACCAGGTGGTGATGCCGGTTCTCTGCCGACAGACTATCTTTTCTCTTTCGACTCCCCTGTCAAAATTCTTCACGGCGGTCTCGGCTTGACTCTCTTCGCCGACAAAATCGGCTATAACTCGACCGTGAGCGGCTCTGTCGACTATGCTTTCCGCATCTACTGGGGGCCGGGAAACCTCTCCGCAGGTATCGAAGGCAACTTCTATAGCATCACTCGTCAAGGTGGACTTTTCGGTTACGACGACTTGTCCGGCAACCCCAACGAAATACCGACCTCATCCAGCGACCCTCTCCTGAACAATGAGGAGGTCAGCGATTTCCTTATTGACGCATCCCTGGGTCTCTACTACCAAGTGCCAGGTTCATACTATTTCGGACTCTCTCTCAAAAACTTCCTCGGCGCCCGTAGCGAGGAGCTCAACTTCCAGACATCACGAGTTCTATATCTCTTGGGCGGCTATGAATATGTTATACCTTCCAACCCCTCTTTCCGCCTCAAGCCTTCGGCACTCATACGTACTGCCAACTTCTCGGTGTTCCAGTTCGATGTCTCTTGCCTGCTGGAATATCAGAACCTCTTCTGGGGCGGTGTAAGCTATCGTTTCCAAGACGCCATCTCTATCCTTGGCGGTCTCAACTGGAACAAGATGAAGATCGGCCTCGCTTATGACTTGACAACAAGCAAGCTGGGTGTGTATAAGACTGGATTCAGCTTCGGTTCCCTCGAGGCATACCTCCGCTATTGCTTCAAGATTATAATCCCTCCAAAACTGCCTTCTGTTTATCAGAATACTCGCTATCTTTTGTAATGTTTACGTCAATAAACGAAACCTTTTGATAGATGTTTACGTTTAAGTGCAGAAAAGATTTATTATAGACACTCTTGAATAAGATTAATAAGGATTTATCGCTATTATATTAATAAAGATTTTTCTAATAAATATCAGACACTATCCATTCTTCTCTAATTTCGAAAAATAATAAATATTCAATATGAAAAAGTTTTTTTTCTTACTCGCAGGAGTTGTTTTGTTGTGGAGCTGTGGCTCTTCTGACAAAGGTGAACTCGTAGGTGTGCAGAACCGCCCCATTTTTGAGGATATCGACCTCAAGGGCATGGTCTTCATCAACCAAGGCAATTTCAGTATGGGCGCTGGCACTCAGAATGCCACTTATGGCACCCCTCCCCAGCCTAGAACCATGCAGGTGAGTTCCTATTTCATGGATGAGACTGAGATAACCAACAACGAATACCGCCAATTCGTTAATTGGGTCGTCGACTCAATAGCACGCCGCATGCTCGGTGAGGCTGGTATCGACGGCTTCCTTATTGAGGAAGACGAATATGGTGAGCCCCTCGAACCCGCAATCCTCAACAAGAAGGAGAAAATCCGCTGGGACGAGCAGGAAACCCGCGAGGCTTTGGAAGACCTTTATCTGCCAGAGAAAGACCGCTTCTATCGCCGTCGTACCATCGACCCTGCCAAGCTTAACTATGAATATTACTGGATTGACTACGCTGAGGCCTCAAAGAAAGAAGCCAACACAGCTGTTAAGGATGAATACAAGGGTACCATGTTCGCCCCACGTCCCAAAGGTTTGAACAACCGTTCCTCCCTTATCAAACGCGAGGTCGTAAACATCTATCCCGACACCCTTTGCTGGGTTCACGACTATACCTATAGCATGAACGAGGATTTTACACGCCAATACTTCACATCTCCCGCTTACGACAACTATCCCGTTGTCGGTATCAGCTGGGTTCAGGCCAAGGCTTTCTGTGTTTGGCGTTCCAACTATTTGAACCAGTATCTCGAATCTATCGATTATACTCAGATGAACGACTTCCGTCTGCCCACCGAGGCTGAATGGGAGTACGCTGCCCGTGGCGGTATCGCTGGTGAAAGCTATCCTTGGGGCGGTCCTTACGTACGCAATCCCAACGGCTGCTTCCTGGCTAACTATGAGCCTCTGAAGGGCGCCTACGACGATGATGGCGGCGTCAAGACCCTCATGGTCGGTCACTATGCTCCTAACGACTACGGTCTCTATGATATGTCTGGCAATGTATCTGAGTGGTGTCTGGACGCTTACAACAACTCCACCTATGTTGTCGCTAACGCCCTCTCACCTTACTACAACTACAATGCCAAGGACGACGCTTCGCCGGCAATGAAACGTAAAGTCATTCGTGGCGGTTCATGGAAAGACCAGAAATATTTCATCCAGGTTCAGACTCGCTCCTATGAGTATCAGGACACCGCCAAGTCATATATCGGTTTCCGTTGCGTACAGCCTTACTTGGGCCGCGTCAAGGGCGACAACCTGAAATCTGCTTCCAATGTCTATTAATAGTGTGGATGTAAGTTGACATCACCGACATTGTTACTTCCTTTTATTAAAGAAACAATACATTAAAAATAAGTAAACATAATTAAATCAATTTGAATTATGAGTAAATTAGACAATTTTGTTCGTAGTAAGGGTTATAAGAACTTCATGAGCAAACTGTATGGATGGGGTGCCTCGGCAGTTATTATCGGCGCTTTGTTCAAAATCAACCACTGGCCTGGCGCCACTGCTATGCTTGTCGTAGGTATGGGTACAGAGTCCCTCATCTTCTTCCTCTCAGCTTTCGAGCCACTCCACATCGAGTGGGATTGGAGCCTTGTGTATCCCGAGCTCGCTGGCATGAAAGACGGAGGCATTGAGGATGTCACACCCGGTGCCAAAGGTGAATCGGTTACCGAGGAACTTGACCGTATGCTTGCTGAAGCCAAGATAGGTCCGGATCTTGTTGAGCGACTTGGCCATGGAATGGAGAATCTCGCCAATTCCGCCAACTCTCTTAACAATATGACCACCGCTGTGGCTGCTACCGACAAATTTGTCACCAATATGGATGTCGCTGCCGAAGCTGTCAGCGACCTGTCGGCTGCTTACAAACGTACCACAGACTCTATCAACCATGACTTTGATCTTTCATCGTCATATTCTGAGAGCCTCAAAGGTGCTACCGCCGCAGTTACCAATCTCTCTAATATCTACCAGGAAACCGCACAGACCCTGCGTGCTGGCGACACTTCCTACGTCGACGAACTCAAGAAGATGGCTTCCAGCCTCTCTTCTATCAACGCCATGTACGAACTTCAGATGCAGAACTCCACTTCTCAGCTCGAAGCTACCAAGGAGGTTCAGGAACGCATGCAAAGCATGGTGGCCAACTTCGCCGAATCCGCCGAAGGTGTCCTCAAGTACAAAGAACAGGTCGACGCTCTCACCCGCAAGGTTGCCGAACTCAACAACGTCTATGGCAACATGCTGGCTGCAATGCAGACCCGCGTCTGATGTCCGACGGAACGTCGCTTGATTCGAGGATCTGAAGATTTGATATTGTTTTGATACTATTGTCTTTCACTTGTAAATAAAAAAGATTGAATCCGAAAATCAGCACTTCCGATTGTAAGTTTTCAGAATTTCAACAAATGGTAGAATTTATAAAAAGATAGAATATGGGTGCTACAAATTGCCCGGAAACCCCGAGGCAAAAGATGATTGCAATGATGTACCTCGTGTACACCGCCCTTCTGGCTCTTAACGTTTCTGTCGAGATTCTCAACGGATTCGTTACCGTGGGCGATGCTATGAACGAGTCTAACAAAAATATTGAAACCCAGATTTACGAGGCTTATGACCTTTTCAACCAGGCTCTCGCCGCTGACTCGGTCAAGTCGGTGGCTTACTACGAGGCCGCTATGAAAATCAAGAGTTACTCCGACTCTTTGAAGAACCTTATCGATGACAGCCGCTATGGCTTCATCTGCTATGTTCAGGATAAGGCCGAGGTTGTTACCCACAAAGATGGAAAAACCTCAAAACGTGTTATCCCTCTTAAAAACGGTGATACTCCTTTGCTCGACAGTGCAAGAGTCGCCCTCGATTTGGGTGGTCTTACCATTATCGACAAGAAGGACAATACCGATATGGGTACGCAATACTTCTATGGCAACAGCGAATCTCCCGATGGCAAGGCTATCGATATCAAGAAAGCCATTATCGACTATAAGAAAAAGGTGGCTGCCATCTTCCAAGACACCAATCTCACTCACGACACTGTCGAGGTTAACTTCGGTATGAATGTCGAGGGCGAGTTCTGGAGCTCTCATGCCGGCCACATGGTCAATTGGGAGGAATACAACTTCGATGGCGCCATTGCTGTGGCTGACATCGTTTGTCTGTCACGTATGAAATCCGAGCTTATGAATGCTGAATACGATGCTATCAAAAAGCTCTTCGGCATGATAGGCAAAGAGGACTTCAAATTTGACCAGATCGCCGCCATCTGCCGCCCCACCTCGAGCTATGTCATCCAGGGTGGCAAATATGAAATGAAGGTCAATGTCGGCGCTTACGACTCCAAACGCGTCTTCCGCGCCATTATCAATGGCCAGGAATATCATAGCGGTCCTGATGGCTCTATCACCTATACCGCAGGCGCTGGCGCTCCCGGCGAGCGCAAGGTCCATGGTACCGTCTACATGGTCAAGGATGGCCGTGAGGAGGCCTATCCTTTCGACGAGAGCTATTTCGTGGCGGCTCCAGTGGCTGTCATCGAGCTTAGCAAGATGAATGTTGTTTACAATGGTATCGACAACCCCGTCTCCATTGGTGTACCTGGTGTCGCCTCAAGAGACGTTACCGCTACAATCACAACCGGCAATGGTACCCTTACAAAAGCCCCTGGCGATGGTAATTACATCATCCGCCCCAACAAGATCGGCAAGATGAGCATCCGTGTCACTGCCAAGATTGATGGTCATGTCAAGGATATGGGAACCAAGGAGTATCGTGTGAAACGTATTCCCGCCCCTGTTCTTAAGATCGGTAACTTCAAGTCGAACGATCAGGTCACCAAGGCTGAGATTGAGGCCAACCCACAGCTCCGCGCCGTATTGGAAGACTTCGATTTCCAAATCCCGGCCCCCAAGGTCGCCTCTTTCGAATTCTCAACATCTGCAAACCCGTTGCCTCAGCAGGGCAAGGGCAGCCGTCTCGACCCCTCTATGCTTAGCAGCGTAAAAAGTCTGAAACGCGGTCAGAAATTCTATATCGAAAATGTGAAGGTCACAACACCTGATGGTGTGTCGCATTCTCTCACATTGACGCTACGAATGAAATAAAATCATAAAAAACTAAATACAATGAAGAAAGTATTGTTTTGTCTAGGTCTCTTCCTTATGTTTGCCGGCATTGGCGGCACACAGGCTCAGAATATTATTGAGAGCGACGAGGGTGAGAGCAACTTCAATGACTTCTATAAGAAGGATCAGGTTCAAGGTCGCGAGGCCATGCCATACGCTTTCCTTCGTGAGTCCGATGTCGTTTGGGAACATTTGGTGTGGAGAACCATCGATTTCCGCGAGAAATTCAACCAGTTCTTCTATTTCCCGACAGACCCTGATAATGACAATCAAGGACGTGTTAATCTCGTCAACGTTATTAAAAAGGCGCTTGAAAATGGAGAAATTGTAGCTTATAGAACTGATGACATGAAAGAGGAGGTGACGTTTGAACAAGCTATAGGTACCTTGGCTAGAGTGGATTCCACTTGGGTGGCTGAGTATGATGAATACGGTGATGAAATCGGTGGTAAATGGGTTGAGAACCGTCAACAGTTTGAACCTTCCGAAGTCTATTCTGTTAGAATTAAAGAGGCTTGGTATATCGACAAACAAGACACCCGTCAGAAGGTTCGTATCCTTTCGTTAGGTATTGTATACAATTTCTGCCGTGATCGTGATGGTGAACGTAATTGCTACGATGTTCCTTTGTTCTGGGTGCCTATGAATGATATGCGTGTCCGCAACGTGCTGGTCAAAAACCTCGCCTATGATGAGCGCAACAGCCATGCCGAACGTTCCTATGACGATATCTTCATTGACCGTTATTTTGACAGCTACTGCTATCGTGAAAGCAATGTCATGAATCGTGAGATTTCTGCCTACCTTACCGGTACCGACGCTATTATTGAGTCACAGCGTATCGAGGACGAAATCTGGGACATTGAATCCGATATGTGGGAATATTAATTTTTAGCTTAATAGTGTAACAAGAGAGTTGAGGGTCACCAGACTCTCAACTCTCTTTTCTTTTCCCGTTGTGAGTTTCTTACGTAACATATTATTTCTTGCTCTCGTCGCTGTATCTGCTGTCGCGATGTGTCAAACTGTCGCCACCGACGAGGAGAAGGGCGCACCATGGTTCTATGAACGCCATACCGCTATGGAGCGAGAACCTTTCGAAATGCCTTTTATCAGAGAGAGTGATGTTGTTTGGGAACAGATAATATGGCGTACTATCGATTTCCGTGAGAAATTCAACCATTTCTTCTTTTACCCTATCGAACGAGAGGGCGTTAATGGTCGTCGCAACTTGGCTTACGTTATCTGGGATGCCGTTGCTTCGGGTGAGATACCGACTGTTTATCGCGACGATGAGTTCAAGGAGCCGATGGATGGTTCCTACTTTGTGAATAACCTTACAAAACCTGATACTATTGTACTTGAGATTGTCGACGATGACGAGAACTACGAGTACAAGACGGTCATAGTACCCAAAGAATTCAACGCTGAGGAGGTGCTACAGGTAAGGCTTAAGGAGTCCTGGTATATTGATAAGCAGGTGACAGAGCAGAATGTGCGTATACTTGGCCTCTGTTTAACCAAAGAGATTTACAAGGAGCATGATGGTGTGACTGACTATCTGGGATCTGTTCCTTTGTTTTGGATTCCCATGCTCTCTCCCGTTGTGCGTCGTATCCTTGTTCGCAATGAGGCTACATGGCAGCAGAATGTCGCACATCAGCCCTCATGGGAGTTTATTTTCATCAACAGAATGTTCAATAGCTACATTACACGCTATTCGAACCGCTTCAACCGAAGCATTCTTGACTATCTTACAGGTACTGAAGCCATCTGGGAGTCGGAACGTATCGAATCAGAACTGCTGGATATCAGCCAGGATATGTGGGAGTACTAGTAAAGTTTAAAGTTTATAGTTTAAAGTTTAAAGATGTCTAGGACTGTCTGGATTGCCTAAACTGCCAGCATAATTCACAATTCAATTCTTCACTTGGTTTTTAGAGCTCTTCTTTAGAGTTGATAGCGTATTTGCGCCATTTCTCCAAAACAGAGGCCATATCGTCGGGTATAGGCGATTCAAAATGCATCTGCATATGTGTGGAAGGGTGTTCAAATCCAAGGATTGCGGCATGCAGGGCCTGACGTGGCAGCAGCTGGAAGCAATTTGCGACAAATTGTTTGTATTTCGAGAATGTAGTCCCTTTAAGTATCTGGTCTCCGCCATAGGCAGCGTCATTGAAAAGGGGATGGCCTATATGTTTCATGTGGGCGCGAATCTGGTGTGTGCGTCCTGTCTCCAACACACATTCTATAAGGGTGACGTAACCAAAACGCTCCAAGACATGCCAATGGGTAACGGCGTGTTTTCCCACCTCGGGGTCGTCGTATACTGCCATAACACGGCGGTCTTTTGTCGAACGCGCCAAATTGCCTGTTATAGTGCCGTCATTTTCGTTGAAATCGCCCCATACCAAGGCATTGTATTTCCTCTCTATGGTATGGTCGAAAAACTGTTTGGCGAGAAATATCTGCGATTCTTCGTTTTTGGCTATCAGCAGCAACCCTGATGTGTCTTTGTCAATGCGATGCACAAGGTAAGGCACTATGGCGTTGCCATTACGGTCTTTTTTGCCTTGAAAGTAGAAGGTGAGAGCGTTGAGCAGAGTGCCGGTAAAGTTGCCGTAGCCAGGATGAACAACAAGGCCTGCCTCTTTGTCCACGACGAGGACGTCGTCGTCCTCGTATGCAATATTGAATGGTATATCCTCGGGAATGATCTCAAGCTCGCGTGGAGGCGTTGGTAGCAATACGCTTATGGTATCGAGGGGCTTGATCTTGTAATTGGATTTGGCGGCTTTGCCGTTGACAAGTATACATCCGGCTTTGGCGGCAGCCTGCACCTTGGTGCGGGACACACCTTCAATGCGCATCTGCAGATATTTGTCCATGCGCATGGACTCCTGACCACGGTCTACGGTGAAACGGTGGTTTTCGTATAATTCCAGCTCTTGACTTTCCTCGTTCTCCATGTTTAGTGTCGTATTGCTATTTTCTTTGTTGTGTATAACCCTGTCTCGGTGTCGCTGATTTTGAGAATATACATCCCATTGTTGAGATGGTGTAAATCCAAATTGCCGCAGTATTTTGTTTGCAGAATCCTACGACCTTGCATATCGAAGAGAGAGAGTTGTATCCGCTCATGAGGAATGGTGTTGTCAATCTCGAGGCTTATGGATCCGGAAGATGGCATAGGAAAGACAGATACTATGGGGGATGAGGCAGGATTTTTTTCGAGAGATACCAAAGCGGAGGCTCCAAAAGCAGGCCGGAGCATGACGGAACCTTTCAAAATGCTCTGCATCCATTCGTTGCCGACACGATAGAAAGTGAATCGACGTGAGTCGTTGCTGCGGTCAAAGCCGATGTTGATATAATCGTTAGAGAGTTGCTCGAAGCCTACAAAGATGGTGTCGGAAACCTTCAGGGCCTCTTTAAGAATATAGCGGTGGAAGCGGTTTAGACCGTCAAAAGCAGGTGTGTTGTGCTCGCTGTCTTTATAAATAAGTGTTGACGGGAGACCGTTATGGCAGCTCCATACACATATTTGAAAACGAACATCCTCGTTTTCGCCATCGCGGGTTCGGTTGAAAAAGATGTCGACAGCGGTGAGAGTGTCAACGTTATGGAGGTCATAGCGCATTGCCAGCCATACTTTATTGCCGGTAGGGCCTGATGTCACAACGCCATAGCCGTTTTCAGGTACTCCGTCATCGTAGGCGTAGTAGTCGCCAAAGGTTTGAGTTAATACTATTGTGTCGTTGCCTTTTCTGTTGTCACCGCCAACGCCTTCGCAAACTATATGTTTGACAATAAATGACGATGGTTGATTGTTGACAGGGTATGAGAAGTTTACAGGGGGTGTGCTATGCACAGGCATCTCTTGGTATTTGCCATTGGGGAAGAAAGCGGGTATGTTCTCATATCCACCTTCATAGTTGGCCACGGGGCTACCGTCGTTGTTGGTAACGACGTAGTGATATGTTGACGCCAATGTTTGGTTGTAGCGATTGACAATCTTGATATTCAGTCTGTCTGTCATATCGGCTGGAGTGAATTGGCGGGCAGGCATGGCGTAATAGTATTTCAGCATGGATGGGGCCTTTTCGACAAAGGCGACATCACGGAAAAGGCTGTCGCCGCTGTTGCGGCTATGGTTGATGTAGATATAGTCGATACTCCAATGGTCGCAGTTGCCAGAGATGCCGCTTTTGGGATTTGCGTCGAGGCTGGCATAGTTGCGGAAACGGAATTGAAAGTTGCGATTGAAATACTTTGCGCTGTCAATTTTCACACTTGCATAGTGCCAGGGCCAATGGCTTTTAATGCCGACGGTGTCGGGTTGGAATCCCGGAGTGGCCCACACGACATCCCATTGGTCGGTTTGGTAATCATAAAAATCGAGAAAAAGCGAGTCTTGTTGGGATGGTGTGCTGCCGACCAGTTCCCAAGGGTTCCCATACCATCCGCCAGGAATGAAGAAGAAGCTCAAGATTATGGAGTCGGAAGGTGAAAGGCGGCGGTTATAGACTCCTGTCAGAGAGTCCAGTCGTATTGGCTGTGAAGCCAATGTATCTGCTTTGAAAAGGTTTGTTGAGGCGTGAGGATAGAGTTCGCCGTGTTCGTTAAGGGCGTCGAGGGTGACCATACCTACAGAAGGAGGCTCAGGAGCATAGTCTTTGTTGACAAAAGCCTGGCGTGTCATCCATCGTTTAGGGTCGGGAAAACCTTCGTAGTCGGAAAAATCGTCGAAGAAAGGCAACTCCAATAGGACGGTGTCGGAGCTTTTAGGAGACTGATGTCGAAACGATGACGATAGAGGCGACAGAATTTCCTGGGCCATGCAGCAATGCATAGCGGCAAAAAGAATCAGTATGGTGACGATTTTTTTCAATAGAGAATAATATTGTGCTTTTCTATAGCTATAAACAGCAATTGTTTAGAATTCATCCAGTGAGATTAATTCGTATGGGTCATGGCGGGAATTATCACCATCCACGGGCTCATAAAGAGCTCGAATAGAGTCTTCCATTTGCCGTTGTTTCATGCGTTCCAGCTCTTCCATGGCGACCACCGATTTGTCGCAATACCATAGTTCTATGCCGGTACCGTATGCGACCTCGGCACGGCCGGTATATGATGGCGACTGTTTGTAAACGATGGCTCTGCTCATATCGGTGATGCCTTCATAGTGTTCGGCGCCAACATTAAGCGAGGCGGATAGGATGTTGCTTCTTGCCTTGGAGGGGGACATGCCTACCAGGTACGGGGCTATAGACATTCCTGAGCCGCTTCCACGACCAACGACGAGGTCGATCATGGCTCCTTTTTCCAGACGACGACCCTCGTTGACAGTACGTCCTTTGTATTTTTGTTGCAAAACCACATGGTGTGGGTCGTCCACAAAAGTTATACGACCTCCATGCAAGCCGACATTCTCAAGCTGTGATATAGCATGGCGCACACTTAGCGAACGCAGGTCAGGAACAATGGCGTTGTCGGGGACATAGGATGTCACGGTAAGGTATATTTTACGGCCGTTTTTGATCAGGGAGCCCGAATCGGGGTCTTGGCGCAGGATATATCCGCCGCGGTGACTCTGTTGGTATATGGAATCTATGATGACGAATTCCAAACGGAGGTCGCCATAATCCATATCGTCGAGTTCGTCGACATATTGTCCTACGACATATGGGGTAAGGTATTCTTTGCCTACACGACCATAGTGTTTCAGCACGATAAAGGTTATTATTACAATAACCAACGAGAGACCCAGTGCAAACAAAGCGTGCAGCACCCAGGGGTGTTTGTTGAAAAATCCATTGTTACTCATTTGCTGTCTTTGCCGTTGATTGTTAGAGTATAAGGTGTTGTGATGTGAGTTGAACCAATAATAAGTTTTATAAAATTAAGTTGTATTGATGTTGATGTTTAAATTGTTGAATATTAATACAGAGACATCTTTAAAAGTTAAAAGTTAAACTTTAAACTTTACTTAATACCAGCTCAAATCATCTATAATTAACGTCTTTAGATGTTTATTATTGTGTCACAGCCTCGCCAATAAGAGTGGCGGCGGTGCAGCGGGTCACTCTTATATTGACATATTGTCCAGGTTTGAAGTCATGGCGATCGAAGACGATGACTTTGTTTTGGCTGTTGCGGCCGAATAGTTGCTTGTCAGAACGGTGGGACACCCCTTCGACAAGGACCTCGTAAACTTTGCCTATTTCTTTGGTGTTGTTCTCAAGGGCTATCTCGCCTTGCAGTGCTATGATTTCCTCGAGGCGGCGGGTTTTTACTTCGTCGGGGATGTCATCCTGAAGATGTTTTGCGGCATAGGTGTCGGGGCGCATAGAGAATTTGAACATATAGGCATAGTCATATCTCACTGTGCGGAACATTTCAAGGGTGGCTTTATGGTCCTCTTCCGTCTCGCCGCAGAATCCGGCAATTACATCGGTGGTGATGCTGCAGTCGGGAAGATAATGTCTGATGGCGTCAATGCGGTTCAGGTACCATTCCGGAGTGTAGCGACGGTTCATGAGCTTGAGCATGCGTTCGCTTCCCGATTGGACGGGAAGGTGGATGCAGTGGCAGATATTCCTGTATTTCGCCATGATTTGGAGCAGTTCGTCGCTGAGATCTTTGGGGTGTGATGTTGCGAAGCGGACGCGAAGAAGAGGGTCTATTTCGGCGACCATAGCCATGAGCTGAGGAAAACCCACAGTAGTGTCATTGTTCTGCCAGCGGTAGCTGTTGACGTTTTGGCCAAGAAGAGTGACCTCGCGGTATCCTTTCTCGAAGAGAGTGCGAGCTTCGGCGACAATGGTCTGAGGGTCGCGGCTGCGTTCGCGTCCGCGAGTGTATGGCACCACGCAGTAGGCGCAATAGTTTTGACATCCGCGCATGATGCTAATATAGGCGGTAATGCCATTGGTGTCGTATCTCACAGGTTCTATGTCGGCGTAGGTCTCGCTGTCGCTAAGCAGAGTCTCTGCTAGTTTCTCGCCGTCGTGAAGGTGGCTTAGCATTTCTGGCAGCCTACGATAGGCGTCGGGACCAACAATAAAAGAGACGTTGTCCTCCTCCTCCATAAGCTGGTTTTTGATGCGTTCCGCCATACAGCCAAGAATACCGATTTTCACCCATTGGCGGTTGCGTTGCAGAGCTCGCAGTTCACGCAGGCGCTTGCGGATACGTTGCTCCGCATTGTCACGTATGGCGCAGGTGTTTATCAGTATATAATCAGCCTGGTTGATGTCCTTCTCGAGGGTATAGCCCTCTTTAGAGAGAATCGAACCAACAATTTCGCTGTCGGCCAGGTTCATCTGGCATCCGTATGTTTCTATGTATACTTTGTTTTTCAATGCTTTGACGAATATATAGAATATATATTTTAAAATACAAAAGTACGAAAAAAAGGGATGTCATCAATAAAAAAGTCATCCTGATAGTATTAGATAGATTCCAGATCAAAACTAACTCGTGATTGCTATGTAAAGTACGTTATTCATTACTACAGTCAACAACAAGTCGAATGGAGCTTCACCTAATATGAATTGTTGTACCCCCAATTGGTGGTTAGAATTCATGTTAGATTGTTTTTCGAGTAGATTGGCTGCATCATTGGCTAAACCTAGCGGGTTTCGGCAAGACAGGGGGGTGGATAGAATGCCGAAAGAAATGCTGATACGGCATAAATAGATATTATCAGGTGGTATTAGTAGAATTCTTGCTCTAATGACCGATTGTGGTTTAAGAAATATTCGGTCACTATCACCTTTTCCCTATTCAAGACTTAATACTCGAACTTAGTTCCTTCCAATCCAATTCTATTGCTAGGAATATCCTTGGCTTCCCATGGTTTATCGTGCCTTTTTACCATTGTTGGGAAGAAGAAGCCATTGTCAATCCAACACTGGTAGTTTTTCTCTTTGTCAATAGGAAAGATGCTGTCACCTTTTATCACGAGAGGAAACTTATTAAACAGCGCTTCTTGCCACAACAAGTATCTGTTACTCAAATCTATTTTTAAGTAATTGTAGGAGGGATAAATTGACGTATCTATGTCTTTACATACCCGTGCATAATAGTTCCCATGATTCACAATAATAATATTTGAGTACTGGCAATCATCATAAGGAATATAAAGCTGACGTGAAGACGAATCCATATAATAAATTCCTTCATGCAACAAAAGTTGGTCTTGTATTTCTTTTTTCCACACACCTTGCTTAGGATAGAAGAATTTTACAATTACAGGAATGCCTGTCGTAGGTTCTATATTATCTGTATCTTTAAATTTGTATAAAGAATATGGAAATCTCACTTGGCTGGTGTTGTGAAGGATTATTGTGTCTCCTTTGGCATAATAGCGTATTTTTTGATAACGCTGAAACCGATCAACCGCAAAGAAGCGTGCTTGTACAATGCTGTCATTAGCAAAAGACAGTACGAATCTACCATCAATTCCTGTGTAAAAAGTCTTGTTTTCTAACTGGTCTCCAAAATGAAAGACAGGAAAACGAGGAATCGTGTCTTTTTCAGATTCATCCTTCTGTGCGTTCATTGTGTTCATTATTAAAAAAAATCCAAAATATAAAAGAATTTTTTTTGATATCATTTCTATTTGTGTTTTATGATTGTACTATCTGGATATTTATTGATAAAATCACTTGTTGACTTCGGAAGTTCATAGTATAGAATAGGATCATATCTATCTATTGAACGAAAAGCGGCTCCTCGCCTGAAAGCAGCCTTTTCTAAAGCTTCGGTATTAAATACTTTGAAATCTCCACCATCGGCAGGTTGAATAAAAAATGATTCCTTATTGTAAAACTGATAGCAGTGTTTAAGTTCATGTGCAAGGGTCTGCAATCCGCCATAAGATAATTCTCCTTCTTTTGTCAACGCATTTCTATCAGTATTTAGTGATACCATAATCCAATGTTGTTTTTCCCCTTTACAGGCAATGTCTCCGTAGCCATAGTATTGAGTTATTCCCTTGGTTTTCTTATTGTTTTCGCCAAACGACCCGGATTGAATATCATAAAAAGTGGTTTCATCATCTCTCATTGATTTAATCTCCGTCATTGTATTTTGGAACTCCTTAAGATCATCCTGTTGTTGTTCTGTTAATTCTCCATTCCTTTGTAATTCCGTTAACTGATTTATCTCTCGTTGGCAATAGTCTTCTATTTTTTTAGCATATTCTTCCATTTTTTCGCTGAATTCTCTCCCGTCCGGATCCACCATCTTTACCGGATTCCAGGCACAGTAGGCATACGGCGAAAGCAAAGAGATGAATCCGCATGTTATGAGTGCGGTTTCGATTGCCTATTTTATGTACTGGTCGGTTCAATTAGTTGTATTTTTTAGGCTAGTAGGCTGGGGCAGGAATTAGGACTCTGCTGCACATCTCGCTGAATATTCACATTCATCGGATAACACTCCAAAGGCATTATAAGCAAAATACCCAATGCGCATAATCATATCCTTTTTTCTATAACTCACTTCTTTTTTTAACAACCTATAGATATCAAACTATTTGTTGGAGATGAATTCTTCATAATGCCTTGCTTTAATAGGATCTTTATCATGGAAAGAATAATTGCCATTATAGATTTCGTACAGTTTTTTAGCAGCAGTTTTCGACTGGGATAACTCAAAATATTTTTCATAGTATTTTATCATTATGGCGACATAATATTCATCCGCACAGAAATCCAAATAGTCAAAAATATAATTACCACAAATCCAATACCCTTCATAATAACAGTGTTTTAGAGCTAAAAAATCAGTTATACAAATTAGTTTATCCAAATCGAATCTCGATATGTATTGTGAGTGAGAGTAGAAATAATGAAGACATAATATTTTATAAGCTTCAATGCTACCTCTCTTTATTTCACAATAGACTTGTTTTAACTCATCATCAGATAAATGTATCGGGCCAAAATCCTCTCCATCCATAAAATTGAAATGTAGAGTGTCGTTTGATATGTCTTTCGAATATAAGTATTCACAAAAGTCATCACGATGAGTGCTGTCATCTATTGTAATTTCATGATAAATGTTGATGTCGAGGATTTCGGTTGCTGTACTTATGCGATTATGACTTAAGCTCAGTTTGATGGTAACAAATACAGGTAATACAAACAGTAATCTAAAGTGGTTCATGACGATAATTGATTATTGTAGATTTAACTCAGGCAAACAAATCTGATTATCTGGATGATTAGCATTATATAACTCTACCTTTCTCTGCATACCAGATAGTAACGAGGAGATGTTGTTAACTTCATTATTTTCAATGTGACCAATGTCTTGTCCTTTATACAAAACACGCCAATAGCAATCGTAACTTTCACCTTCTTTAGGACTCAACCACATTGACCCCGAGCTCTTGTCTGAATTTGTATGAACATCTCCTACAGGTGAGATAACGAGGATATTGGAGAGGGCCTTGTCTAGCCCATCAGCAAAAGAATAGAAAGGGACGGAAGTCTCTCCTGTTTGACATGATATCAAAAATACTGGTGTAACATAGTTGTAATAGCTATTTTCTTGATACACATTTGTACTCCAAATACAATCTGCTATAGTTGATGCATACTGTCTGGACATGAGTGGCAAATCGTCATCATAATTATAATTGTTGTTTTGGATTACTGGAGGACAACTCCGGCCATGTGCATTAATGATTAAAACATTACTAATATCCGGTTGGGTTCGTAGAAACTTGCTATCAGCATAGTTGAGTGTGTCTCTTCCATCCGGATCCACCAGTTTCACAGGGTTCCAGGCGCAGTAGGCATACGGCGAAATGCTCGGATACTTATCACTCATTGGGTCGACGCTGAGGAAAAGACCGCTGAGGTCGCTGTCGTAATAGCGTGCTCCGAAGTAGCAATAGCCTGTCTCCGAGTCTTTCTCCTTGCCGATGAAAGGGATAATTTTTGTACAATAATAGTGATGCTGATTATCAGTATTTTCAAAAAAGTAAAAAACATCATTTCGTGCACTATAGAAAGTACAAAAACAACAACCCAACATGTTATTATTGTAATGCATTTTACTGGTTATGTTAGATTTCGCCTATGTAATTGATTTAATTATACCCATTGTTATTTGAATTGCTCCTATAAGAGTTTTTTTCGGATTATGACGGTAGCGCAGTTATTGTATTTGATGACCACTGCGATCGGTTATTTCAATATATATATTCTCATATCACCATTTAACATGAATACAACTTGCTCTCCTGTGTGACCGAACATTCCGCCATATAAAATTTGAAAATTCCATAAAAGATGGCGAAAATACTGCATTTTTAAAATATATCCACTCTTTTACCTCCTTTGACTCACCTTTTTCTATTGACATAATTAGATATGGATCAAACCCACCCGAACAAACTAGATTATTGTCATCGTCATAATACACACTGTCATTCATGATTTTTTGCGTTAAACATGAATATTTGTTCAATGTGTCTTTATTGTATATTGATAGGATTCTGATTGTATCCCATTCACTATTGTTATCGCTGTCATATACTGTTAATATCTCTTGAAAAAAAATCAATGAGTCTTGCTTAAGCACTACAAAACCAGTAAGACAATTATCGTTATAATCCGAAAAAAACAAATTGATTTGTTCTTCATGGATAATAATTGGCTTTTGAGCCTTGCAAGACGGATATCCTAAAAATAGAAGGTATAATAGAAACAACGAAAAAGGATTATTGATTGTAAAAATTGTACGTTTCATTGTAAAACTCTTGATACTTTTCTGTTGTGGATTTAAAAATGGGTGAATTAATAACAGCCTCATAACATTTATAATGATCGCAATTGTTAGATTTTTTTTCATTGCATCCACTATAACCCTTCTTGACATGACCATACCATTCATGATATACAACAGTTGAGATGACATTCTCAACAGTAGTTTCATATCGCTCTGGGTAAACTCGTCTGCCTAACACTTTTTCATTTTTTAATGTTGCAAAATTCCCTTTTAATATTTCCCCAAAATCATATTCAATCTTTCCCCCTATCTCACTTATGTCAAATGTAAATTCACCGACCTCAGTACCATTATAAGATTCAACAATATTTGTCCATATTCTTGATTGTACTTCACCTGAAAGTTGTGTTGCCACATTATCAAAATATCGACCATATGCGGCAACTTCTTCGCAACTTAAATTGTTTATTTCAGTCCCTTCTGCATAGAGACATTGTTTCAATCTACGGTCATCAATTATTATCGGGACGCCTGTGAATCCTTCCTTTGTGTTTCCAATATAGTCCCCATTTTTATCGTAAACTGGATTAATCTCCCTTCCATCCGGATCCACCAGTTTCACAGGGTTCCAGGCGCAGTAGGCATACGGCGAAAGGCTCGGGTACTTGTCGGCCATCGGGTCAACGCTGAGGAAAAGGCCACTGAGGTCGCTGTCGTAATACCTAGCTCCGAAGTAGCAATAGCCTGTCTCCGAGTCTTTCTCCTTGCCGGTGAAAGTGCAACAAAAGAAATCGTCGTGAAAACCTGTAGTACAATGGCTTTCCCATGAATACCCGCAAACATTTTTTTTCGAAAAGTTGTACAAAAACGACATTGCGATAGGCAGGGCAAGGTGCGTATTATTGAAAACTCTTATGTTTGGTGTCGGGCACATCATGAGGTGGTTTGATATGCAAAAGTAGCAATTTATGTTGAATCACAGAAAAAAACGTATCTTTATTTTCTGATTAATTCTTGGTTCCTGATATAAATCACTGTCATTATGAATATTAAAATCAACTCAAACTTTCCGTTTTCTGTTACGGCCATCCAGTTCGCACCCAACGGTGGACTGAGCATAACCCTTTCAACCCCCGAAGGCCAGCCATCAGAGAGCAGGTTCCAGTACACCGCCAGTCTTGGTGACGGTTTCGCCGAGGAGAGGAGCCCCGTCAGCCTTGCGCAGTACGCCATGCATTTCGCTGAACGCTGCAACATCAAGCAAAAAACCAGGTTGTCATACTATACGATGGTCATGCACCTTCGTGAATACGGCGACGTCGACATTGACCAAATCACCACGTCTTATCTACAGGGATTCATAGAGCATCTGCGGAGGCGGGGCTTGAAGCCTGGCTCAGTGCGTCTGGACTTCCAGAAGCTATCCTGCGTGCTGCGTGACGCATACAAGAACGGTCTGTTCGATGACAGGATACTGCAAAGTGTCAATCGCCCGAAGAAAGAGCAGGGGAAGAAATGCTTCCTAACCGAGTCTGAGCTGAAAAGGATGGAGCGGACGACCCTGCCAGAACGATACCGCAGAATCAGGGAGATGTTCATGTTCTCCTGTATGACAGGCATGCGGTTCAGCGACATACAGGAGCTGGAGTGGAAGGATATCAAGAGTACAGGCAGGCACCTGTGGATAGAGTTCCGTCAAAAAAAGACCGGCACGATGGAAAGGATCCCTCTGGGCAGCGCCGCCGAAACCATGCTCCGGAGGATGACGAGAGAAGGCAAGCGGGTATTCGGCCACGTCAGCAATCAGTGGGCCAACGCAGTCATAAAGAAATGGTGTAAAAAAGCCAAGATAAAGAAACACGTGACCTTCCACATAGCCAGACACACCTTCTGCGTCATACTGCTGACCAAGGATGTGCCGATATACACAGTCCAGAAACTGATGTGCCATTCGGACATAGGCACCACTAACATATACGCCGATCTTACAAGCAAGTCGAAAGCCAAGGCTGTCAGGAAGCTGCCGTCCTTTGTGGCATGACAGAAGGGAGCAGCCTTCTTTCATTAGAGTGGTAAATGCCACAAAGAACAATAAACGCTTAAAAACAAAATGATTAAGCTTCCAGGCATGTTTTTTTTCAAAACACATGTGTCTGTATTGGAAAAACAATGTATATTTGCATACACAATATTTTATAGTAGTGAACATGAAAAGATTGCTTACAATATTTGTTTCCAGTGTTTTGGTCACAATCCTTGCATCGGCCCAACCCAAGCCTGCATATAGGTGGGCTGGTGGTTCAGAGGACTTCTGCCTAAACCACAATCCCACAGAGGCTGTATGTGCTTCGATACCCTGTATAGTGCCGTATCACAGCGATTACACGGTTGTTGCGGTGTACACAACTGGAGAGGACACAGCGGAACGCATGGTATGGACACTCTGTCACGGCGCCGCCGGCGACAACGGCCTCAGCACCCGAAGGTTGATTTTTCCTGGCTCCGCCATGCAGTACGACAGTGTGAACCGCCGTGGCCCTGTGATCAACAGCCTCATGCAGTCGTCCCCTGTGGATGACACTTTGGATGCCCCCGACAGTGTGACCCTTTTTATCGGAGGAGTTGACACTGCGTGCGGTGGATTGAGAGTCGCCGAGGTAATGTATTTCAAAGGCAGGACAGGCTTCAGCGCGCTGCGCATGGTACAGACCCATCTGGCGGTGAAGTACGGCGTGACACTTGGGGCGGGCGACTATGTGTCCCCTGACGGCAGACACCTGTGGCGGTACCGCCTTGACTCCGCATGGCATCATCGTGTCACCGGAGTCGGTGTCGACAGCGTGTACGGACTGAGCCAGCCAACCAGCCGTAGCGGGCATGACGGTGCCTTGCTGACCATTTCCGCTGACAGTCTCGGCGAGGGAGAGTATTGTTTGATTGGTGATGACGGAGCTCCTATGGAATACGCCGTGGACAGCGAGCATGGCACGGAGACGTTGCGGCGCACATGGAAAGCGAGGGTGACAAGGAACGGCGACGCCGCGGAAGGTGGAGGGACTCTGACATTCCGACTTGTCTTCTCCACGCAAGGCACAGACGCAGAGGGAGACACGCTGGCTTTGTTAGTCGACGGAGACATGTACTATCCCGACAGCGTGACAAACGGAGACAACTGTTTCAGCAGAGTTGAGTTTCCGTCCGACACAGCGCTGCTGCGGCTTGTGAAAGCTTCGTCCTTTGGGATGAGAGGTTATTCCCCGGCATTTGCCAGTGATAACGGTGTCTCTGTGTCAATCAGCCCCAATCCGTGCAGGAGACGCTACACTGTTTCCGTGGACGGATGCGGTTCCGTGGATATCGAGGTTCACAACACCTCCGGAGTCAAGGTCGGCGGATTCAGCGGACGCAACAGGGGTATGTACCGTTTTGACGGAGTAGTGCCAGTCTCAGGGGTCTACTACATCACTGTGACTGCCGATGGTGTGAGACGAACATTGAAGATGGTCGCGGATTGAGACCATCTCTTATTCCAGGATTGAGAATCGGGAATCCTGGCCGAATAACAAACAATATTGCCATAAACCCAACATCACATGACGATTATGAAAACTTTGAAATCAATGGTATCATATACGCTGGTAAGCCTGATGCTGTCAGCTCTGATATTTAGTTGTGACTGTGGCGACAGACAAGACACTGGATATGTCACCCCAGAGATGCCTACAGCGCTACACAGCGACACATGTGCATCAGACACCATTTGCGTTGGGGACACGGCGGCGTGCAGGTCTGGAAATGAGAGTCGAGCGGTGAGGCTTAAGGTACGTCACGGCGACAGGCTGGATCTGCGGACAGAGGGACTGTCACTTACAGCCACAGGTGACGCTGTCAAGCGTGGCGGAGAATACAGTGTGATGGCGCTTCATCCGTCCGAGCTTCCTGCCCTGCCACAAGGCATGGAGAACATGACCGCTGCCG
The DNA here is from genome assembly GCA_017960475.1 of Bacteroidales bacterium. GTDB lineage: Bacteria > Bacteroidota > Bacteroidia > Bacteroidales > P3 > Colimorpha. Next base: position 45,184 of record JAGCZH010000038.1, read on the forward strand.
CCGCCGGCTACCGGCTGCTGCCTTCCGGCGACCATTTCAGCCCCGCCGCCGAGCTTCGCATTGCCTACAATCCTGACAGGATACCGACTGGCTTCACTCCTGACGACATATACACAAGCTATTACAACACCGCTGAGCGTCGCTGGGAGCGCCTTGACCGCATCGTCGTCGACACCGCCAACCACGAGATAGTGTCGCTGACCACCCATTTCACGGATTTCATTAACGAGCTCCTTAAAGCCCCCGAGATGCCAGAGACCCAGGCTTTCGTGCCGACAATGATGACCGACCTAGAAGCTGTGAACCCTCTGGAAGGCCTGGCTCTCATTCAGCCGCCCACCGCTAACCAGGACGGCACGGCAAATCTGAGCTATTCCCTATGGATACCGCAAGGCAGGAACGGAATGCAGCCCAATTTGACTCTCGGCTATAGCAGTGGCGGTGGCAACGGGTGGCTTGGTGTGGGCTGGGACCTTAGCGTCCCCAGCGTTTCTATTGACACCCGTTGGGGTGTGCCGCGCTACAGCAGCGAGAAAGAGACCGAGATATACCTTCTTGGCGGCGAGCAGATGGTTAACAGGAATGGTGGCGTCATGCTTCCAATGCCGCACCGCACCAACCAGCAGCAAAACCGGATGACTGGTAATGTCCGGTTTTATGCCCGAACAGGCGACGCGCACGACAGCATTATCCGGCATGGTGATACTATGTCTAAATACTGGTGGGAGGTTACAGACCGTGGCGGAGTGACGCATTATTATGGACACTACCCGACAAGAGGGATGGACGCGGACAACCCGTCGACCCTCACGGACAAACACGGCAACATCGCCCGCTGGATGCTCTGCGAGAGCCGCGACCCAGACAGCAACTGGGTGAGATACTTCTATGATATTGATACAACACCGGGCACAAACCCCGGGTACCAGATATATCTTGACAGCATTGTCTACACTGGGAACAGAAACGAGGACGGGGTTTACAATGTGTCTTTCACACGCAGGGACAGAGACCAGAGCGACATACCTGTAAGCTGCGGTCTCGGTTTCAAGGAAGAGACCGCCAAACAATTGTGCATGATCACTGTACGATCAAGGGACAGCGTCATCACAGCCTACTATTTCGAGACAGAGTGCGGTTACCAATCCAATTTCAAGACACGGCTTACAGCCATTAACAAAATTGACAACATATCAGGCATTACCGACTTCTGGGGTTCGTTGGAAAAAGCCTGCGCCGATGGAATCAGCGGTGTCGCTGGAGGTATCGTCCGTCAGGAATTCGATTACTACGACGCCCCTGATATGGACACCCTCTTCGGTGAAGAGCGTATAATCAACACCCCCACCGATGACCTGAGAGGTTTCCTTCTGACACCACGGTATCGAAGAGACAGCGTGAACCGCGCCACCGCACTGGGATTGTCCCATTCCTCGAGTTGGAGTGTGGGAGGGACAATCTGCGTGGGACTTGGACTGAATATTTTTCACTCCACCACAAGCGTCGGAGGCAACTACCACAGGGGCAAGAGCACAAGCGAGTCTCTTATGACTCTAGTGGATCTGGACGGCGACGGTATCGCCGACAAGGTCTTTGTGCGGAACGGGAAAATGTACTGGCGCAAACAGTCTCTGCTGACTAACGGTGACATCGTATCCAGTGACCCCCACTGTGTCATAGGAGCCACCCATTTTCTTGTAGAGGGAGGCACAAATAACACTTTCGGGGTGCAGGCCTCTGTGGAGTCCATAGCCAGCGGCAGCGGATCGTGGTCTAAGTCGACGTCCACCACCCCCACGTATTTCGCCGACGTCGACGGTGACGGCCTCATAGACATTGTGGACAACGGTGATGTCCTGTTCAACCATCTTGTCAACGGACAACCCACATTCAATAGATACCAATCACAACCAGACCCTGGAGACAGTCAAGCCATGTATGATCCTCCTAATGCGACATCCTCTAAGTGCGGCGGAATTATTTTCGACGGCGAGGTTGACGATGAAGTCGCCTGCCGCAGAGCGATTATCCTCCACGACTCCATACAGAACGATATCGTGGATTCCATCCTTGAATCGTGCATAAGACAGTGCGATTCCATGGGGCTTGTCGTCATGAGGGTCGACACGACTGATCATGCAACATTTATTCTCTATCGTGGAAAGATTGTGCAGGACTGCTCTAGTAGGAATCTTGCCATGGACGGAGTCCCTGCCACCGAAGCTGTCCGTGTGTGGGTGGCGCCTGACAGCGGGACGGCGACTGTCAGGTCATGGGTCAGGCTTATCGAGGACGACACCGACAGACGCGCGATGTCGCGTCATGCGGATGGTGTCACGTACACGATACAGCACTCGCGTGATATTATGCCTATGGGCGACACCCTGCATAGCGCGAAAGACACTCTGCTGATGTCACGCCACATATGTGCTGACTGCTATCGCGGCGATGACTTTGTCAGCGGAAACGGAAGTATATACGACTCCACATATGCCAATGTCACCGTCAAAAAAGGAGATATTCTTTTCTTCCGTCTCAAGTCCGGCGACGACAAACAGTTCGACAATGTCGAGGACCATATCAAGATAAGCCTTAAAGGTGTGGACTATCTGAGCGACAATGGGTTCCTGCTCACGGATGACAAATGTTTCCAGGCACCCTACAACGGCAGTTACTGTATTGACGGGACATATATCAACCCCGAGGTCAATATCGGCATTGGTATCAAGCAACCTGTTGGCGCCATCCAATACGGACCAGGGGCCTTGAACTGGCATGGCAATATTGACAAAGACTCGGTCATACATATCACCCTCAATACCTTCGACACCAATGCACAATGGAACAAAGTAAGCCTAAGGGCAAGGATACGCTTTTGGAGTCAAGACCTGCCCGACACGATTACGATGTGGACAGCCGGTGACAAACGAGTTATTCATCCGTCCAGCCGCATATGGGGCAGCACAATATACCAGAGACTGTTCGGCAGGCTCCACAACGGATGGGGTCAGTTCGCGTACCATCCTTTGGGAAGTGATGCCGATAATATCATTATCCGCCCTGGAAGTCTCGTGCCTTCGGCGCAGAGTCTTTCCGGACAAGCCAGCGACACCACAGGCTTGAAAGACCGGATCAACAATCCTGTACCAGATAACGGTTTCAACATGCCAACGATTGATGGTTTCACATCGACATTCGGCAGCCAATACAGTATAATCAACGACTCCAGCCGATGGGTCCCTATGACCGCTGATGCCCAGCATTGGCGATGGGTCGCTTTTGGCGCGCAGAACAGTATTGGACTCGACACCATGAGCAATAGCCTCCAGGACGAATGGTATTCCTCCGTCGGACGGGTGTCTGGCGACTCTTCAGCCTTCCTGGCTCAGAACGCAGACTATGACGACGCTGTGCCTGTGCAAACAGACGGCACCCCTGTCAAAACGGTGCGCAAGGTCAACCGCTCCAGCAACCAGAACTACACTCTGGGAATATCAGGGTACAGCGGATCGTACAGCCACGGCAGTAGCAATATAGAGGTGGATTATATAGACCTCAACGGTGACCGTTACCCAGATATCGTGGGTCCCGCTTATGTCCAGTACCGCTCGCAATGGGGAGGACTTGGAGAGAAGAAGGCCCTTCCAATCAATATCCAGGATGTAACGAAATCGGTGACCAACAGTGCCGGCACGAGTTTCGGCGCATCGCCCGTACATCATGAGCGTGTTATCTCAGGCACTCCCTCCAAAGCCAAGTTCTCGTTGAGCGGCGACGGCAGCACAAGCGGATCCTTCAGCATCGGCTGGGACCGCTCCTCAGGTTCATGGACCGATATCAACGGCGACGGGCTGCCGGACTACATAAACCAAGACGGCGACGTCCGTTTGAATATTGGTTACGGCTTCCTTGACACGGAGGACTGGGACTTCGACGGTGTGCACTCGGGACAGAGTGTGTCGGCGTCGGCGGATATCAACGTATCCAACACATTGAAAAAGTTCAATGTGTCACAGGGAAGCATAGAGCTGGGCGCCGGACTGAGCCGCTCGGCCAATCGCACAGGACGGACATTTATGGATATCAACGGCGACGGGCTACCAGACATGGTATGGCGCAGAATTATGGATATAGACATTGATGATTGGGACGACCTGCTGCATCCAATAGACTCAGTGCATGTGAAGCTCAATCTCGGCGGTGGCCGATGGTCGGACACATACGATATGAACATCAAGAATTTCAACTGGTCGGAGAGCTATAATGAGTCGCTTAATGCAGGCGCCACATTTGGAGCAACGTTCTTCGGACTGTTCAAAGCGACCTTCGGACTCAACGGAACACCTTTCGGCGGCAGCGCGAACCGCGATCGTATGCAGCTGGTCGACGTCAACGGCGACGGTCTTCCTGACCTGGTGACCTCCGGAAGCGAGGGCAGTATGGAAGTACGCTACCACCGCGGTGGCAGAACCAACCTGCTGAAGAGAGTCACAAATTTCACAGGAAGCCGTATCTGGTTAGACTATACTCTTTCCGAACCGGACTACAACCAGCCGTCCAGGGCATGGCTGTTGACACAGGTCGCCACAAAGGACCCCCTGAACCCCAACGGCGGCGACACCACAGTGACACGTTTTGCATACTCCACTCCTCATTACGACCGCCTGGAGCGTGCATCCTATGGCTATGGGACCGTGGTCACAAACCAGATAAATCCCGCCGACAACACTGTCTACCGCTTTATCCGCCGCGAATTCCACAATGAGAACATACTCGTCAAGGGGCGCCCGAAGCGTGAGCTGACCTGCGACGGACAGGGGAACAAGTATATTGAGAAGGTGTATCAGTACGACTATGCGGCATATGACGACGGCGTTGTTGACACATGCTCAGGCAACGCCTACAGTCTACGTGACAGGGTTGTGACACGTTTCTACGAAGGCTCTGCCAGTTCAAAGCTCACCACGGCCGAATCCTACGAATACGACAGTCACCACAATATACTGATGTACATCGACGAGGGTGACACTGCCCGCAGCGACGACGGACTGTATGTGCAAACGACCTATCTGACAGGACGGCGACACAACCTCATAGGCCTTCGCGACAGCTTCAAGGTCTATGCCACAGGCACATCGGGTTCCGAATGGCTGCGCCACACGTCATTCCAGTACTGGACAACAGGCAAGGTCAAGAGACAGTCACTGCATAATGGCTCAGGGATATCGGAATTCGAATTCTGGTACGACAACTACGGCAATCTCAATAAAGCCAGAAAACCACAGAATGACAGCATGCAGAGAATGGAGTACTTTTATACCTACGACGCCTACACCCACACTTATCCTGTTAAAATCAAGGATTCGTATCATGACTCCGTGATGACAGCCTACTTGCTGCCATTCGGCAAGCCGACACAGGTCACAGACCCTGGCGGCGGCACAATGCGCTACACCTACGACAATCTAGGCAGGCTTGTCTCGGTGACATCCCCTCTCAACGTCAGCGGCACGCCATCACTCGTTAACGAATACTATCCGATCAACTACTACAATGCTGCGATGCCGCTCACTTACGGATTCTCGACACGGCCTTATGCGGTGACCGCCCATTATGACGATCATGGCAACCTGATAACCAAGACGGTGGTGATAACCGACGGCTCGGGGCGTGTCATCCAGACAAAGAAAGGCATCACCAGCGAGAACCAGATGAAAACGCAGGTCTCGGGACGCGAGTTCAGCGACGCATTCGGCAGAACCACGGGGAAACACGACATCTTCTGTGAAAACGCGAGTGCTCCTCCTGGCGATTACAATTACCATATCTCCACACTGCTTGACACTATCCTCTACGACATCCTTGACCGCGATACCGAGGTGAGTCAGCCATCGCTGGGCTATACAACAACAAAACAATATGACGTCATGAACAATGCCAGTGGCCGCCGTTGTTTCACGATGTCTGTCACCGACCCCAACAACAACACTACCGTGCAGTACACGGATTACGACGGCCGTCAGGTGCAGATGACCGACGCTTTGGGTGGAATCACAAAGATGACATACGACGCCTTGGGGCAGCTGCTCTCATCCACCGACCCGGAAGACTTCAGCACAACATACGTATACGACAGACTCGGTAATTTAACGGAACGTGTGCATCCCGATGCCGGCACAACGCATTACGCATACGACGCAGCCGGGAACATGGTCAGTGAGACCAACCCTCTCGGCAGCATTTTTTACGATTACACATACCAAAGGCTTGTAAAAAAACGTTACAGCAATACTGTGGAGAACAATGTGACATACACCTATGGCATTAATGGTCCTGACCGCGGACGTCCGGTCAGCATAGAGGATGGCACCGGGGTGCGTGTATTGTCGTACGACGCACTGGGCAATGTCACCAACGAAGAACGCACCATTGTCTTGCCCGGCACAACCATTGCCTACACATTCACCACCGGATACCAATACGACAGTTGGGGCAGGATGCTGGCAATGACATATCCCGACGGCGAGGAGGTGACATATACTTATTTATACGGCGGCGACCTGGCGTCAATGTGCGGCGACAAGGGCTCGGCGCACCACGACTATATCCTTGGAATAACCTACAACGACTTCGGCCAACGCAGCCAAATATACTATGGCAACGGCACACAAGCCGATTACACATACGACGCTCTGCACAGACTCAGTCAGCTCATCAGTGTGTCTCCATCAGGTACTATGCAGAAGATTCGGTACACAATGGACGGCGTGGGGAACATCACCAAAATCCAAAACAGCTCCACGGCGATTGGCTCTCTTGGAGGAGTATATACCAACTACTACTATTATGATGCGCTGAACCGCCTGGTCAGTTCAAACGACTCAATCATGAGGTATGCTATCGATATGGATTACAGCGCCTCTGGCAGACTTGCGAGAAAGACCACATATGCCTCCGCCACATACTCTGTGAACACTGAGTCTTTTTATGGATACTGTTCCGAGAACAAATCCCATGCTCCGAAACGTATCTATGAGAATAAATGTCAAACGCTTACCGAGTTGATATGGGACGGAGCCGGCAATTTGGGACAGATTAACACCGTTAAGAAACAGGAATACGACGACAGCCGTTTCCTGTTCTGGACCGAGGACAGCCGCCTGCACACTGTGGCGGATTTCGAGTCACACAGCTATTATGCCTACGACCATGGCGGCGAACGCACACTGAAGCTGACAGGCAAGAACACCGTATTGGATGTCAATGCCGAACTGCTGGTCACATCAAGCACACTGGACGAAGTGACGCTATATCCATCGCCATACGTCGTCGTCACAAACAAAGGCTATACAAAACACTACTATGTCGGCGGTGACCGCCTCTGCGCCAGAATCGGAGGAGGCGGTATCCCGGACATCATTGAGGACAATGAAATTTATGGAGTAGCTGAGTCGCTTTTCCAGGATTGTGTGAGCCAAAGCAAGGACAGGATACTCTACGGCGACGATCTGGAATGTATTTTTGGTCTGGTTGGGGACGACGAACCTCTTCGACAAGAGATTTCGGAGACTCCGACAAAACTCTATGCGACCCCGAAAATCGATTTGTCTTCATTTAAGTCCACCATGGCCTATTGTGCGAGCCACAACGACCCTGAGGACGAAGTGTATTACTACCACGGCGACCATCTCGGCAGCGCCAGCTGGATAAGCGACGCTAACGGCGCACCCGTACAGCACCTACAGTACCTCCCCTTCGGCGAAAGATACATAAACCAGCGCGCCGCAGGCTCCACCTACAACGAGCGCTTCACCTTCACCGGCAAGGAGAAGGACGAGGAAACCGGCTACGGCTACTTCGGCGCCCGCTATATGGACCACGAGTTGATGACCATGTGGCTGTCTGTTGACCCGATGGCAGACAAGTATCCAAACATTAGTCCTTATGCCTATTGTGCTTGGAATCCCGTGAAGCTGGTGGATCCAGATGGGAGAGAAATCTGGATTCTGACCGATAGATATAATCCCAACGCTCAACGGATTAAGTGGATGGAAAAAGGATTGTTTTATGAGGATGGGACAGCTTATGATGGGAATAATGAATTTGTTCAGCAAACAGCGCAGGCACTGGATGCTATTTATGACGATAATAACTCGAGGTTTTTACTTTATAAATTTAGTGGGGAATCTGAATATGATTTAGAAATATCCCAATATAAAGAGACCTACTACGAAGAAAGAACAGGGAATGGTGTTCTACAAAAAATACAGGGTATGTCTTTTAACCCAACACAAGGACTTGCACAATGTAAGCCCGATGCTGAGGAGGAAGAATATTCAGCACCATTTATATCGTTACTTCACGAGTTTGGACACGCCTATGATGCGGCCACTGATTATCAAGAGTATTGTAATCGCAGGAATACACCAACAGGCGATGCATATGGTGATAGAGAAGAAATGTTTGTAATACAACAATATGAATGGCCAGCAGCTGCAAAACATGGAATGCTGCAAAGAACATCTCACAAATACGGCGTTGAGGGGTTAACTATAATTCGAACAAATGGACCTTTGTCATCCCAACCTATAAAACAATAAAATCATGAAAAAAGTAATAATTGTAGTTCTCTTTTGTTACTGTAACCTGTGTTTTTCACAGTCATTCTATAGTGTTAATATTTACATATCCAACCCATATGTTGAGCGCGTAGACGTAATCAAGACTCAAATGTATAATATGGATTACGTAAGAAGCCATTATGCCACACAAATTTTCTCGATGGAGGTTAATTATATGAGAAGTCTTTTTGATAGTTTACAGTCGTTCCCTCTAACAAAAGTAGCCCCTGATAGTATTGGTATAATAATACCATCGTACTGGGGATCTGGAACACTTGATATGAATTTTGAACCTTGTATTGTGATTGATTTTTTATGTGGGAACAAATACAACACGAATGAAGATGTATTGACTTTTTCTGTGGATAAACATGGGTATTTGTGTCGGTCATTCCCTTCGGAAGGAAATATGTTATATTATCCAGACCCGAAATGCTTGGATTTCTTAAAGCGCATGCTCCCCAATATGTTTTTCTATCCCAAATAATAAGACATATGCATTAAATGAAAAGGCACTTGTTTCAACTGTAATACTTCTACCAAATTCATGCCACTATTATTCGAAAAAATATCATTATTGCAATCAGAAAATAGCCGAATGAAAAGACGACAAGTCCTTTCTATCCTTGTATAAGCAATTCTTTAACAAAAATGTCCATGTGGCTTTAAGATGCATTCTACACATATACGCATATTTACAATATGTTATCATAAAAAAACAATGCACTATCACCACGCAAACATATCAGCCAAACCCTTGGCTTTCACCGGCAAAGAACGCGACGAGGAAACAGGCTATTCCTACTTCGGAGCACGCTACTACGACAGCGACCTAAGTGGGCTGTTTCTTAGCGTCGACCCGATGGCGGATAAGTATCCGAACATTTCGCCGTATGCCTACTGCGCATGGAATCCCGTGAAGTTGGTAGATCCTGACGGGAAGGACGTATGGGAAGTGGATGGGAATGGTTATATTACTAGAAAAAATGCCAATGGAGGTGAAAAAAAACAATTGTTGAGATTCTCAAATGGAACAGTTGTTAGTTTTCGGGGGAAGAAATACCATTCTATTATTAAAGAACTATCTTGTGTAAAGGGAAAAACATCTTCCACTTTTGGGGATGCGGGAATGCAAGATGCATTAACTAACGTTTTCCTGGCCATGGCAGACAATACAAATGTGGAATGGCGGCTTGATCGATATAAAGGCAATAACTATGGTTTGGGTACAAAACATACAGAAGAAGAATCACTCAATTCAAAAGATGTGTCTGGAGGCAGGTATGGGGACTCGGATTTGATTACTATGGTCCATTCACATCCTTTATATAGGGATTGGGAGAATCCGACATCTCAAGAAACAGAATTTTCAAGCATGGGCTATTCGAAAAATAAGCCATCCATCAATTCCGACAAAGTAAGAAAAGTGAACCATGCAAGGAATGTCAACTATTATACATATTTTCCAAGGACAAGGGAACTGTGGGCTGTAGGAGTCAGATATCCCATATATATTAGGAAAATTAAAAGTTATAAGAGCTTTTTCTTTGGCACAATTAATTCCAAATAATATGAAACGATTTCTCTTTGCTTTAGCTATAACAATTACTTTTTCTTCTTGCAAGGATACTAATACTGTAGAAAAAATCACAGAGGATTCCAATAATTCACATCAGATAAATCCTTGCTTGATTCAACCTTTGAGAGAATACATTTCAGATATTGAAACAAATTTTGTTAGACGTGACCAAGACTCCAGCTTAATATACATCATCGATTTCTGGGATGAATATCCTTCAAATGCGCGGCCGTTTGATACAGTTATTGTTTTTGATTATTTTATAAAAAGAAATAGCGTGGAAGGATATAAAGGATGTGCACTTGTTGACAATTATCTAATAGCAGTCTTTGACAAAAAACAAATAGGTCATCAATATTATTCAGAAGATGCTCTTATTAATATTCCTTTCAAGTATTTTAAACCATTCAACCCATTCAATAACAAAGAATATAGTCAAAAATGGAGGGATGAATCTATCGTGCAATTATCAGCAGAAAAAGATGGTGTTATTATCAAAATTTGAAATTGTAAATACCACTTCACGGTGGGTGGTACAAGGCCCTGTGAAAGGCATAGAGGGGACTTATTTGCAATCTGATACAGAGGGACTAATTTGCAATCTGACACAGTATACTATAGGGGTTTGTAATCCGTTATCATAATAACCAATGACCTCAAAACCACATAATACGGTTATCAAATATTGCTCCAAAAGTAGCTTCACCTTCACCGGCAAGGAGAAAGACTCGGAGACAGGCTATTGCTACTTCGGAGCGAGGTATTACGACAGCGACCTGTCGGGCTTGTTCCTGAGCGTCGACCCGATGGCGGACAAATACCTGAGCATTAGTCCTTATGCTTATTGCGCCTGGAATCCAGTGAAACTGGTGGACCCAGAAGGGAAAGAGATTTATTATAAGGAAGAAAAGGCAACTTTTGTATATAAGAAAAATGCAGAAGGTGAATACGGGTTCTATAATTGCGCAACTGGTGAAGTGTATTCAGGGAATAATCAGGAATTTGTTGACGATCTCACGAATGCCCTAGGTCTACTAAAAGAGGGGAAATATGGGAATAGATTAGTATCATACTTTGAGGGGCGTCAGGATCATACTCTTATCATTCGTAAAGGGGCACAAAATGTTCAAGTTGGAACTAATATAATATGGAATAATACAAAAAAAACCATGTTACCCGTCGGAACAAAAAAAAGTGACCCCGTGCAAATAGAACCCGCAGAAACATTTGTGAGTTTGGGGCACGAAATGGCACATGTACGTGATGCTTATATATTTGGAGATAAGTTTAATAATATGTCACACCAAGCAAAAGAACAAAGAGCCATGTTAACGGAAAACTTTATAAGAAGAGAACATGGTTTTAGACAACGTACATTCTACGGACTAAAAAACAATGGACATTCCGTTGATTATGAATCATATCCAGCATTAATACTTCCTCCATTCCCAATCAATGTATTCAGAGTAAATGGTTTTTCTAAAAACAGTATATTTAACTTTTAATATAGGAAATTGTATTATATGATGAAAATAATTAGATTTTTATTCCTTATTCTTACACTTTGTTGTGTATTCAGTTGCAAAATAAGCGATATGCTAAGCTCCTCTCTGTCAAAATCTCAGAATATTTGTCTAAAAGAAAATCAAACCGATCTGAAGGAGATATTTATGGCGTATCAGTTTGCTCGAAAAAATCATAGCATTAACCATGTAATGGATTCAATAATAACATCTCTTTCAGATGGAAAAGAACATGATACAGTATTCGTAATGGAGAGTTGTAATCCCCCGTTATATTCTTACTATGCTATTGTTTGGAATAAAGATGACATATATACACTATTTGATTCAGAATCCTTTTCTAAAGGAGCTTGCGGTGAAAATGATTTAATGCTGATGAAGATAATAGAGAAATGGGACAAAAAAAATATAATATCTAAAAGCCATGAGATGCCATTAAGCTATTATGGTGAATGGCCAGTATCCCGTATTGCAAGTCGGATTGTGATGAGACGAGCAAAGTGTGAGTCTGTTGAAAGTGTTTTCTTTTATGAGATTGATACGAGATGCAACGCCAACCCTGTTTTGTACGATTAAATGAGGATGTATGATTATTCCTACCCGTTGGTGGAATTAAACCAGCTCATATTTAACTCTGCCAATAGGTAGTTTTTAAAAAGTTAATATTATGAGCGACAGTCAAAGAGTTTTTTTACCTATAATACGGATAAAGAGACCGTCGGCATGTTTAGTATAGTTACGGACAATCATATATTGGTTATTATGGCTACGGAGACATTGCCTGTAAAGGGGAAAAACAACATTGGATTATGGTATCTTTAAATACTGATAGGATAGTGACCGAATATTTCTTAAACCATAAACGGTCATTAGAGCAAGAGTTCTACTAATACCACCTGATAATATCTATTTATGCCGTATCAGCATTTCTTTCGGCATTCTATCCACCTCCCTGTCTTGCCGAAACCCGCTACAGTTTCGCCGATGATGCAGCCAATCTACTCGGAAAAATCCTAATTTGACATGATTTAAAACGGCAGATTTTACGCCCAAATCTGCCGTTTTTGGTCATTGTTTGAGAATAAAAACGCAACTATCTGATTGATAGTTGCGTGTGTTGTCCCACAAGGATTCGAACCTTGGCAAGCAGAACCAAAATCTGATGTGCTACCATTACACCATGGGACAATGGCTTTTTGCTGTCAAAAAGCGGGTGCAAAAATACATTATTTTGCCTGTTTGGACAAATTTTTTTGTCGTAATACCCTTTGAGGATATATTAATATGTTGATTGTTTATTTGTTGAAGATTTGTTTTTTTTATTGCGAAGACGTTTCATCATGATGTAATTTCTCAAAACAAAGGGCGCAAAAATGCTTTTTTGCGCCCTTTTTGTTTATTTAAAAAAACAAGTAAAGATTAGTTCTCTTTGAATGGAAGCTTTATCGAAGGCAGTTCGATGGTTCTGAACGATGAGAAGAGACCTGCCTTTGTATCGTCTTGCTTTCCAAAGATATCAATGATGAGGTCTTTGTATTTCTCCTGCAGGATCTTGCGTCTGACTTTTAGTGTGGGGGAAAGGAATCCGTTGTTGGAAGTCCATTCCTCGCTTACCAGACGGAATTTCTTTATTTGTTCGTGTGGAGCAAACTCTTTGTTGTATAGGTCTATGACCTCCTGCATCTTCTTGTTCACTTCGGGCATATTTATCAGCTGAATGTTGTCACGGTAATGTAAGTGATGTTTCAGCGCCCAATAGTGCAGAGTGTTGAAGTTGGGAGAGATGATGGCTGCGGCGATCTTTTGGTTTTCACCCACCACCATGACCTGGTCGATGTATTCCGATTCGCGGAGTTTGTTCTCAATGACCTGTGGCGCTACATATTTACCTGCCGAGAGTTTGAAGATATCCTTCTTTCTGTCGGTGATTTTAATATAGCGTCCGGCGATGATTTTGCCGATATCGCCAGTGTGGAACCACCCTTCGCTGTCGATGACTTCTGATGTGTATTCAGGGTCTTTGTAGTAACCCATCATGACATGGGGACCTCTGGTAAGAATCTCACCGTCCTCGGCGATTTTCATTTCTGTTCCGCTGAGCATGGGTCCCACAGTGCCGTAGCGTACATATCCGTCAACGGGGTTGTTGACAGCGATGACAGGGGAGGTCTCGCTAAGGCCATAGCCTTCGTAAATGTTCATTCCAGCGGCGCTGAAAAGGCGTACCAAATGCTCGGGAATACTGCTTCCGCCGCTAATGATGATCATGCGTTTGCCGCCAAATTTCTCACGCCATTTGCTGTAGACCATTTTGTCGTAGAACCATTGCATTATTTGGTACCATAAAGAGACCTTCTTGATGATGCCGTTGTCAAAGCGCATGCCATGTTTGAAAGCACGGAAATAGATGGCTTTCTTGAGGAGTGGGAGGTCTTTTCCGGCGGCATAGAGTTTGTCGTAGAACATCTCCAGGACGCGTGGCACGGCACAGAAACCTCCGCAGCCGATGTCGTGCATGTCGCGTTGGAGGGTGCCCATGCTTTCAGCATAGTAAATGCTACACCCATGATGTTGGAAATGGTAATTCATGGAGCGTTCAAACACATGGTTCAGAGGCAGGAATGAAAGCACGTTATAGTCCGAGGTCATGGGGTTGACTTTGGAGTGGGCAAGGAAGTTGGAGCAGATGTTCCTGTGCGAGAGCATTACACCTTTGGGGTCTCCGGTTGTGCCGCTGGTATATATCAGGGTCAGCCAGTCGTCGGGTTTTGTCTGTTCTTTTTGTTTCTCCAATTCGGCGAGGTGCTTTTCTCGATTAGCGATGCCGAGTTTAAGTATCTCAAGGGTGCGGTGTTCGCCTTCAATGTTGGCGAGGGTGTAGATGTCTGGTTTCACTTCCAGTTGGTTCCATGCAGGGCGAATGCGGTTGAGAAGCACTTTGCTGCTGACCAGAATCAGACGGGCCTCGCTGTGTCGGAAGATGTGGGTGTAGTTCTCGGTTGAAAGGGTGGGATATACAGGAACGTGTATGGCACCCATCAATGCCAGTGCCATGTCTATGAAGTTCCATTCAGGGCAGTTGTTGGAAATCGTTATCACTCGGTCTCCGGGTTTTATGCCGAGCTCCATAAGACCATAGGCCATGAAGTGCGCGTATTTGTAGTAGTCGTGGGAACTATATCTAATCCATTCTCCATTGACCTTACCTGCAAGTATATCATCCTTTGGATGATTTACCACCAGATGGTCCAATAAGTCAAAAAGCCGTGTAATCTCTATTTCCATATTTATAGTAATGTGCTTATTATTCGATTGATTGTTAGTATTTTTGAAGGTAGCATAGCTGGCTTTCCATAAAACTACCGATATGCAAATATACTAAAAAAATTAAGAAATCGAATACCTGATGTCAAATAATTGTCATTTGGGATATGGTTTTAAAAAATCAGAGAGATGATGTCTTCGATCGCTTTGGAGTTTTCAGACATTTTGTCTATGACAGGAGGCTGGCTTGTTGACGAGTTGACAAGGATATTACGTATTTTTTCTGTGATGCTGGTGTCAAGAGCGTCGGTGGCTATTTCCACATCGGTGATGATGTCTTTGCTTTCGTCGACAGAGATGGAGATTTCGACCTCGCCCCAATCAAACTGCCCTTTTTTGTTGGCCACGAATGAGCTCCAATGACCGTAAATCCAGTCAGGGCTACTGAAATGATTGTAGAGTTCTATCACTTGAGACTCTTTCATGATGTCGTGGAAATCAATGGTTGTGGCTTCCTGACCGTAGACATTCTCAAATGCATCGTGAAGAGCTGGAATGATGTTGGAACTGTCGATAGGCGCCAGTTCGGAGAGGTTCACCACACGGCTCGAAACTGACGAGACTCCATGTTTGTGTAGTTTGGCGGGTTTTGGCTTGAGGTATCTTTGTAGATCGTCCAAGTTGCCTCGTATCAAAATGGTGCCGTGGTGAAGGCGTTGATGGCGTCCTTTGGAGAACGCATTGCCGCTGAATTTACGGCCCTGGCAAAGGATGTCGTTGCGGCCACTCAATTGGCATTCTATTCCGAAAGATAGCAGGGCGCGACGTATCACCTCAAATTGAAGCGTCTGGTCGTAAAGGTTGTAAGGAGCTATGAAACTAAAGTTAATGTTGCCATCGTCGTGGTATACGGCGCCACCACCGGTGGTGCGTCTCATCACATATCCGCCATCGTTGTTCAAAGCCTCAATATTGCATTCCGAGAAGGGGTTCTGGTTCTGACCAATGACTACGGTGCGATGATTCTTCCATAGATAAAGCACTATGTTTCCTTGGTCGGGCTGAGAGACGAAATAGTTCTCAACAGCGACGTTCCAGTATGGGTTGGTCTGGTTGCTGACAATAAAGTTTAGTTTCACTGCAGAATATTAATGTGTTGCTTTATATTTTGAATGAAAGTGACAGGTAGTTGGGCGCTTGTCCAAGATGGTAGTTTCGACGGGCGAAAGAGAACTCGAATTTCTTGGTGCGTAAACCAAAGCCATAGCAGAATCCGCTAAAATTGATGTTGGTGCGGTTGTTGGCGCTCATCTCCATGGTTTGTCGATAGCGGTAGCCGAGACGAATAAAGAAAACGTTTTTGATTTCCGCTTCAAGGCCTATGGCTGTGTGGCGCATGGCTTGGTCCAATATTTTTGAGATGCCGTCATACCATGGTTTCTCAATGGGCAATCCTGTATATGGATCTGTTTCATTTTCGGCATTGAGGGGGTCGTTGTAACTTAACTGCCATCGTGTCAAATTGTTCAGTTCCAAGAAAAAACGGAATGGAGCCTTGGTGACTTTATAAGATATGGCTGCGGAAATGTCCAAGGGAAGATATTCTGTTGTGCCGTCGAATGTGGCGAGTTGGGCACCGATGTTTCTGCCTTGTACTGTCGCCGCGAAGCGCTTGTCATCAGATATATAGCTGCCGGCGACATTGAGAGCTAAAGCGAAAGCGGTGTAGGATTCGTACTGCGACAATACGGGTCGAAGAGAGGCTCCGATAGAGAAATTGGAGTCGATGTTCATTCCCCAAGCCACAGAAAGCGCCACGTCGGAGGCTCCGAAAGTGCCTTGTTCTATCTCTTCCTCGTCGAAGCCTTGAAAACGACCATAGCTGTTGAAATGAAAAGAGAGAAGGAAAGCTCCAAGGCGTCGGGTGTCAAGGCCATAGGCCACAGAACCGAAGTTGCTGCCAGAGAAAAGACCTACATAGTTGAGGGTCAGCCTACGGTCGTAATGAGGAGATATGAGAGACGGGTTGTCGAGACCTACGTTGAGGTCGTATGGGGCGAAGAGAGGTAGGTAATTGACACCAAGGGCGGCGGTGTGTGCCGATGATGGCATTTTGAGAAGTGAAAGGGTGTTGAGTCCAGCCACTTGCGCCGATACAAGAGGAGTGGTGAGAATATTAAAAGTGAGAATTGCGGCAATTAGTACAATTCTCTTTTTCAAATTCTTACCTATAAGCATGATGAACTTGCAATGCATTCTTGACATCGTTCACAAATGATGACTTCAGTCGTTCCATTCCTCTTTGCCTCCCTCGTTGAGGAATCCGCTTCTCATTTTTTTGCCTACTCGCTTACGAATAATGTATTTCCCGTTCATTATCAATACCTCGTCGTATTTAAAATCGGTGACAAAGCGACCTTGGACATCGACAAAAGCCCATTTCCCTTTTTTGCGAAGAGCGGCATAGCAGACGGGGTATTTGTTCTTGGCGTAATCAATCTCGCATATCGCGGCGTCGTAGGCGATTTCGGTGAGTGTCTCACCACTGACTCCCACAAGGCCCCATTTGCCTTCTATCGAGACAGGATACATGCCTCCGTTGGTTTCATATAGTACTGCGTCGTACTTGGGCATTATCACCCATTCGTTGTCTTTGTCAATATAGCCCCATCCGCCATCTTCGCTTTGGCATGGATGGTACATTGGGTAGACCTCTTGAGAGTGAAGCGCGCCGCAAAGAAAAAAACAGAAAATTATGGCACACCAGGATGAGCGCCATAATTTTCTGTTTGTTATGAGATTGAATTTCAATTTTTGAAAGTTATGTAAGCCGTTAAGATTAACGTTTTTTGTTGCGTTCGTGACGCATAAGGTGGCTGGGTTCAAGAGCCATGCGGTCGGTTTCGAGTAGAGAGGCGACACCTTCGTCTACGCGACGTTTCTGCTCGCAGGCCTCGCAATGGCAGTCCTCATGGTATTCGCGAGGTTCGGTGTAGGTGGTGATGACACCTTCGAAGTTGCGGAGAATGACTTTGTCGGGGCTTTGCGAAATGACATATTGAGGCATGACAGGAGTTTTTCCGCCGCCGCCAGGGGCGTCGACAACAAAGGTGGGAACAGCGTAGCCGCTGGTGTGGCCGCGGAGGTTTTCGATGATTTCGATACCTTTGCTGACGGGGGTGCGGAAATGCTCAAGACCCATGGAGAGGTCGCACTGGTAGATGTAGTAAGGACGCACACGATTGCGAACCAGTTCGTGCATGAGTTTCTTCATAATGTGTACGCAGTCGTTCACGCCGCGCAACAAAACGGTTTGGTTTCCCAGAGGAATTCCCGCGTTGGCGAGACGCGAAAGCGCTTGCTCTGCCTCGGGAGTGAACTCGTTGGGATGATTGAAGTGGGTGTTGAGCCAGATTGGGTGGTATTTCTTCAGCATCTCGCAAAGCTCGGGGGTGATACGCTGCGGACAAACCACAGGTGTGCGGCTGCCGATGCGGACTATCTCGACATGAGGTATTTTGCGCAGTCTGCCGATGATATATTCCAGCTTTTGGTCGCTGACCATCAAGGCGTCACCGCCGCTGAGGAGCACGTCGCGTACTTGAGGGGTTTTCTCGATATATTCCAGACATTTCTCAATGCGTTGGCTAGGACTCTCGTCATCCTTCTGGCCGGCGAAACGACGGCGGGTGCAGTGACGGCAGTACATAGAGCACATGTCGGTTATGAGGAACAAGACACGGTCTGGGTAGCGGTGGGTTAGACCAGGGGCAGGGGAGTCCTCATCCTCGTGGAGGGGATCGTTGAGGTCTGCTGGAGCAATGTTGCATTCGGCACCCTGCGGTATGGCTTGACGGCGAATGGGATCGTATGGGTCGTTAGGATCAATCAAGCTCAAATAATAGGGAGTGATAGCCATACGGAATTTTGCAAGAGCTTTTTTAATACCCTCTGCTTCTTCGTCGCTGAAGGTGAAATATTGGCTCAGCTGCTCGTAGGTCTCGATACGGTTTTTTACCTGCCATTTCCAATCGTTCCACTGCTCGTCGGTGACGTTGGGGAACAGTTCTTTTCTGCGGTTGACTTTCATATTGTATTATATTTCTTATTTATTTATCATTCAATGATATATATATTGTAGGGCGTAGTGATTGCTCACAAAAAGCAATGTGCAAAGATACGAAAAAAGTTGGAACGGACAAATTATTATTATTGATTCACCTTTCGCAAGTGCGTATGGGCTCCTTGTAGCGTGTCTCCGACACGCATACCGGGTGTTATAGTCTTACCCCACACTGGCCAGTGTGGGGTAAGTAGGATGTCGTGTCGTCAGTCTTGTTTTTCTATTTTTTTGACGGGGAAGTTGAAATAGGTGTCGGGGTAGGGTTCGTTATTCAAGGTGAAGTGCCACCATTCGCAGTCGTAGGGCTTAAAACCATGTTTCAGCATTACTTTGCGAAGAATCATGCGGTTGTTGAATTGCTCGGGAGTGAGGGTCCAAAGACCTTTGTCCTCACGCCATTTGCCGCTTTCGATGTCGCCGCAGAAGTCAGGATGGCTCTCAAGGCCGAACCAGTCGTGGACGCCGCCCATGTCAACCTCCTTGCCAGAAGCCATGTCAAAGAGAGTAAGGTCGAGCGTTGAGCCACGCGAATGGCCGCTTTTCTCAGCGATATATCCAAGCTCGAAGAGCCGGCTGCGGTCGACGTTGCTATAGAAGTAGGGTCTCATAAGGGTGTCGCTGACATCAGCGCCCCAGCGCATGAAATGATCCACGGCCATTTGAGGACGATAGCCGTCATATATTTTCAGACGATATCCCATGGCTTTCACTTCGTCGCTGACGACTTTAAGGCTGTCGGCGGCTTGGCGAGTGAGGAGTACAGTGGGTTCGAGATATCCGTCGACACGGGCTCCTACGAAATTGTATGTTCCATAGTAGCGTACTTCGAGAATGGCATCGGGTACGACGTCGGTTAACACAACAAATCCTGAGGCGTCGTCCTCAAGAGAGACGTTGACTTTGTCGGCTGTGGTTGACGAACAAGACGATAACAGGCCGATTATTGTCAGGGTGAAAAGAATTTTGAGATAGTTCATGGTTGAAAGGTTAAAAGGTTAGAAAGGTTAAAAAGGGTTAGAAAGGAATTATGAATTTTGAATTATTAATTTTCAATTTTCAATTTCCACAGGTCACTCATCACGATCCGTTTTTTGTAAAAAAAAATCAATGC
This sequence comes from Bacteroidales bacterium, assembly GCA_017960475.1. Taxonomy (GTDB): domain Bacteria; phylum Bacteroidota; class Bacteroidia; order Bacteroidales; family P3; genus Colimorpha. The sequence continues at coordinate 65,405 of JAGCZH010000038.1, forward strand.
CGGAGGTATAGGCCTCCGGCATTGAGAGTATGTGTTTGTGATGTTATGCGTAGAGTTCTTCGAAGATCTTGCGCAGTTTGGGGCTTTCGCGGAGTTCCTGGAGAGTGAATTCAGCGTGGCCTTTGGTGTAGCCGTTGCCCATAATCATGTTCACATCGCTTCCGATGCCTTCAGCGCCGAGGCTGGCTTTGGTGAAGCTGGTGGCCATGGAGAAGAAGTAAACGATACCATCGTCCTTGGTGATGAGGACGGCGGTCATCTCCTGATCGGGAACGTTTACGCAGTTGATGGTCACGTCGGCCATTTTGCCGTTGGTGAGGCGCTCAACGAGTTCGTATACCTGGACGGGGGTCATGCCGGCAGCGCTTTCGACGATGTCGCAGAATCCGAGATCCTTGATACGCTGAGTGCTCTTGGGACTGTTGGCGATACCGATAACCTTACCGGTGACACCGACGCGTTTCTTGGCCTCATAGCAGCAGAGCATACCGCTCTTTCCACCGGCGCCGAGAACGACGACGGTTTGGCCATACTGGCAGAGTTTAGCGGTCTGTGCGGGAGCGCCGGCGACGTCGAGAGCACTGAGAGCGAGCTTTTCGGGCATATCATCGGGAATCTTGGCATAAATACCGCTCTCGAAGAGGATAGCTTTACCCTTGATGTCGACTTGGTCGATTTCGGGACGTATTTCGCCGAAGGAGTCGATACGGAGAGGGGTGAGTGAGAGGCTGACGAGTGTGGCGATACGGTCGCCTTCTTTGAGGTCGATTTTGCCTTTGAGAGCGTCGCCAATCTTCTCAACCTTGCCAAGAAGCATACCGCCGGAACCGGTACGACGGTTGCGGTGTTTGCCTTGCAGCTCGACGTTGAGGAGCATTTCTTTCTTAACCTCTTCAAGTATTTTCTCCTGGCTTGCGCCTTCTCCAGCTTGCTCTTTGGCATAGTTCATGATGTCGGTGAACGAAGCGGAGTCGACATTCAGGGTCTGGACATCGATAAGAATCTCATTGTCATAGAGGACATCCATGTTGTTGTCCAATTTGTTGGCTGGTTGCGGAAGAACGCCCTTGGGCTCGAGTACACGGTGAACACCGTATTTATTACCTTTTGGTTGCATAAAAATAAGATATAAATGATTAATTATTAATGAAATATTTTATTTGTCTGTTTGAAAAAGCAGATTTCAAAGGTACTGATTTTCTTTGATATGGAAAAATATTTTTTTGTTTTATGTGATGTATGGCGTTAAAAAATTAACGTTATAAGATTTCTCTCGACTCACAGTCAATGCCTTATCGCTAATAGTCGTTTTGGTTTATTGCGTCACGATAGCAAGATGAGGTTTTAAAGATAAAAAAGTTTAAAAGTCCTCGGGTGCCTCAAGCGATGGTTTGAGGTGATTGAACAAGGCTGTGCACCCTGCCATGATGTCGGAATAGGCTTTGTCGAAATCGCGTGTATACCAAGGGTCGGAGACTTCGTGTCGGCCGTCAAGACCAGACTCGGAGATGAAATCGAGGAGCAGATGAATCTTGTCGGAATCTTTGTCTCCGACAATTTTCAGAATATTTTTAATGTTATTGTTGTCCATGGCAATCACGATATCGCTCTCGTTGAACATCTTAATGGTCATTTTTTGAGCCACTTTGTTTTGGCATCCGATACCATGAATGGCTAAGACTCGTTTTGCGAGAGGATAGATGGGGTTGCCTGTTTCCTCGTCACTTGTGGCAGCCGAAGAGATATTGAGACGGTCGGAAAGTCCTGCGTGTGAAGCCATACGTCGTAGGATAATCTCTGCCATAGGACTGCGGCAGATGTTGCCATGGCAGACAAACAGGACAGAAGTTTTTTTAGTTTCCATGGAGGCTTGTTTAGTATGTTTGTTGTTGATTGTTAGTTGTATTTAGTTGCCATTAGATATTTGTATGTTTTGCAAATATAATAAAAAAAATGTGATTTCAAAATGGAAAAGGTTTTTTAAAATCCAATTGGTTGTTGGAATAAATGTTATATTACCTTTTGGCGTAATCAGGTATGATGTTGTCACTCTTCGAAATCAGGTGGTCTTTATGAAATGTGAAACGTAGACACTCATTCTTGATTGAGGACAAAAATATCTCTTACCATGCACTAAAAAACCGAAAACGATGTTATTGTTGTAAAAAGTGAAACATTAAAGAATGGCAAAAAAGAACAGTATACATCCTGTAGTCACCATATTGTCGATTGTTGTGGCCCTGGCCTTATTGGCCTATATACTTTTCGGAGGGGTACGCAAGCGCGACATATCGGGTACCTGGATTGCCGACACATCTGCTATGGGGTCTGGTTTTCAGTGTGGAACTCATGGTATCGCCGCTTCTGTAAACAACAGTACGTGTCAGTATAACAGCTGGGAGCTTAGTGGCAACAAAATGATATTGAGAGGAAAACTGTTTCAGGATCGTCGTGTATACGATTTCAGTGACACCCTTCATATAAAAAAGCTTACCTCAACCGTACTTGTTGTCGAGGAGGACGGCCGCACTACCAGCTATCACAAGGTTCGTTGACAATTGTCGTCGAAGCTGTCCGGAACAACCCTCAAAAGGGGTATACCCTCTCTTAGGGAGCATGCGGAGATCATTTTCTTTTTTTATGTTTTATTTATTGTCTTATGCAATAAGAATGTTTTTTTGACGTTACAAATAATAACGCATAGGCTTTGTCATGTGAGGCCTTTGTCTTTAGATTAATAGTATTCTGTACAAAACACATATCACTAAATGAAACGAATAGCATTCTTGTTATCATTTTTTGCCGCTACATGTTGCGCAACAATCGTTGATGCCCAGAACGTCAAGAATGACAAGCATCTTACAGCGGTGTTCTCGTATGCTTCTTTTTATCATCCCAACATAGGACCATACATTGAGACATATATCTCTTTCGATGCATGGAACCTGAACTTCGTGAAGGCGGGTGACAAGTATCAGGCTACTGTCGAGGTGCTTATCACGGTGGAACGCAACGACACCATCGAAGCCGTTAAGAAATACGAGTTGTCAAGTCCAAAGATAGCCAGCCTTGATGCAGACCATTTTAATTTTCTCGATGTGCAGCGTTTCTCTGTCGACAAGGGATTACATACTTTGAGAGTCAGTCTGAAAGATAAGAATGCCAATGACAACGCCACTGTTGTCGAGGAGAATCTGGTATTGTTATATGACAGCAAGCATCCCGCAATGTCGAGTCTGCAGATGATGGCTGATGTCAAGCCTACCGTGCAAGCCAACATACTGTCACGTGGAGGTTACGATATGGAGCCTTATGTCAACGATTTTTTGCCAGAGCAGATCAAGGAGATTAGTTTCTATTGCGAGGTATACAACATTAACCACGAGTCGCGAGAAGATAATCTGTATAGCGCCTCCTATATCGAGGTCCTGGAGACAGGCAAGATACTTGAATCCACGCAGACGGTGCAGCGTATAGAGAATGACACAGTAATACCTATTTTCGGCACTATGGATATCAGCAAGTTGCCTTCTGGCAACTACAATCTCGTCGTTGATATCCGCAATCGTCATAACGACAAACTTTTATATAAGAAAGTCGCTTTCTTCCGCAGCAACCCCTCTGAGTATACAGGTGTCGAACAGGCACCAGTGTCGCTCTCTTTTGCGGGACGTATAAACGACGAGACTTTGCTCAACGAGTATCTGGAGGGAATGGCTCCTATAGCCAATGAGGTGGAACGCCGTGACATCTACAGTCTCATCAAGCGACCAGGAATAGAAGAGAAACAGCGCTTCCTGTATCTTTTCTGGACACGTCGCGAGGGACTGAACGCGGAGAGCGCCTGGCTTGAATATCGTGACAGGATAGAGTATGTCAACAAAAACTTCTCTTGGCCACGCACCAAGGGAGTGCAGACCGACCGCGGCAGAGTGTATCTGCAGTATGGCCCGCCGGATTTTGTCCGTGATGAAAAGAATTTTGTGTCGACCCGCTACATGGGTGGCGGTGTCACCATCAACCAAAGCAACGATCCCTCTCAGCGTGTCGTGGGATTGCAAGGTCCAGAAGTCCCACGTCAGGGACAGATATTCTATCTTCCTTACCAGCTATGGCGTTACAACAACCTGCCCGGAGATGACATCAACCGCTGTTTCATTTTCTGGGATGAGTTTCGTTCCGGATTTTACAAGTTGCTTAATTCCAATGCTAAGGGCGAGGTTCGTGACCCGCTGTGGGAGAGACGTCTCAGCCAGCAGCAACTGCCTGAGGAGATGCAAGGCGAGGTTGGAGACCAGTTCAACAGAGGATATTAAGTCAGAGAAAGTCAAAGACTTCGTAGGTTTTGAGCCACGAAAGGTTTGAGAGGATTATGTCGTTTTAGCCAAATACATTCTGAGTGTATAACATACTTCTTCCTGTAGCTTATTTGCCGTTAGGGCTACTATATGCATTGTCGTCGCTTCTGTGGCCGCTGGTCTACTATGTGTTCAGATACAGAGTCAAGGTCGTCCGCGCAAATATCGACAGCTGTTTCCCGGACAAAGACAAGGCATTCCGCCGTCGGCTGGAACGCAGGTATTACCGTCATATGATGGATCTGTTGGCTGAGGGCATATATAATTTAAGAGCCCCGTTGCGGAAAGTATCGGCGCGCTATGTCTTTGAGAATGCCGACATTTTGGAGCCCTACTATCAGGCAAACAAGAGTGTTGTCCTGATGTCGGCGCATTACAACAACTGGGAGTACATGATTACCTCGCTCGACAGTCGTATAAGCCACCATGCGGTAGGTGTCGGGAAACCCTTGGACAATAAGGGTTTTGGCAAGTTCATCACAGCCCGTCGGGCTCGATATGGAACAGAGATAGTAGACCAGACCAATGTCAGGGACGTCATGCGGTATTACGATCGTTGGCATATCCCCGTAGCATACATGATGCTCTCCGACCAGTCGCCAAGCAATCCGCACCGAAGCCTGTGGACCACTTTTCTGGGCCGCGACACCGCCTTCCTATACGGCGCTGAGCATTTCGCCCGTAAGTACCAGATGCCGGTGGTCATATATGATGTCAGCAAGCAACGTAGGGGTTACTATAGTGTGCGTTTCACACTGCTCACCGACAAGCCGGATTCGTTGCCGGAGGGTGAGATCACACGCTGCTATGCGCGGCATTTGGAGCGGCAGATTAAAGAGCATCCCGAATATTGGCTTTGGAGCCATCGCCGTTGGAAACTGACAAGGGAAGGCAGGATTATGAAAGACGGCAGAATAAAAATAATAGAGAAATAATGAAAACAGCAGTAGTCATACTTAATTGGAATGGTCGTCCAATGTTGGAGCGTTTTCTGCCTTCTGTGATAGAGCACACAACACATGAGGCGGAGGTCATCGTCGCCGATAATGGTTCGACCGACGACAGTATCGAGTTTATGCGAAGCCATTATCCGACAGTGAGACTTATACTACTTGATCGGAACTATGGTTTTGCCGATGGATATAACCGGGCATTTGAGCAGATTGAGGCAGACTACTATGTTCTTCTCAACGATGATGTCGAAGTCACCCCGCATTGGTGCGACCGTGTTGTCGAGATGATGGAGAAAGACGAGAAAATCGCTGTGGCGCAGCCCAAGCTGCTTATGTTTGACCAGAAGGATACTTTTGAATATGCCGGAGGCGCCGGCGGTTTCATCGACAAATATGGTTATCCATTCTGCAGAGGACGTGTTTTTTCGACAATTGAGAAGGACAAAGGACAATATGACGACAGTTGTGAGATATTTTGGGCCACAGGCGCGGCTCTGTTTGTGAGGGCTTCGGTTTGGAAGGAACTTGGAGGTCTCGACGGTTCTTTCTTCGCCCATATGGAGGAGATTGACTTCTGCTGGCGATGCAAAAACCGCGGCTATAAAGCCGTGTATTGTCCGGAAAGCGTGGTGTATCATGTTGGTGGCGGCACACTTCCCAAGAGCTCTCCATTCAAGACACAGCTCAATTTCCGCAATAATCTTGCGATGCTATATAAAAATCTGCCAGACAGACGACTGCGTCGGGTGCTGTCGCTGCGTTTTGTCCTTGATTGGGTGGCTGCTTTCTCATTCTTGCTAAAAGGCAATGTCGGGGAGTTTAAGGCTGTCTTTGCCGCACATAAGGAGTTTCGGTCCTGGAAGCCCATGCTTAAAAAGAAGCGGGCTGAGGTGAATCCACACGAGGTGCCTCACATTATGAAGCGTTCATTGTTGTTGCAGTATCATCTTATGCGACATCGCACATTCCTCGAGCTTCGAGACAAATTCTGAGATGGAAGAGAACGAGATTGAAATAGATTCTGTTGAACTTTCCGACAAAGAGGCCGAGGTCCGTAAACGACCATGGTGGAGAACGTTGTGGCGTATAACATGGATAGTGGCTTTATCGCTGTTGGGAATAGCCTTGCTTATGCCCGTGGTTTACAAGTGGGTCAATCCACCTCTCACACCTTTGATGGTGCAGCGTTTCTTCCAGCAGCTCACCGAAAAAGGTCGAGATGTCAATTTTGAGCGTGACTATGTGAGTATTGAAGACATTTCGCCCAATTTGGTCTCTGCTGTGATTTCCTCGGAAGATGGCCGTTTCATGCGTCACAAAGGCTTCGATGTAGGCCAACTCAAGCAGACCTATCGTGAAAACCAGCGAGGGCGACGCATACGAGGCGGCAGCACAATATCCATGCAGACAGCCAAGAACGCTTTCTTGCCACATCGTCGCAGCTATCTGCGCAAAGCCTTGGAGGCAGGATACACGATGGCGATAGAGAAACTATGGGGCAAGGAGCGTATTATGGAGGTTTATCTTAATATAATTGAATTTGGCGATGGTATTTATGGTTGTGAGGCTGCGGCGCAACATTATTTCGGTCATTCCGCCAAGACATTGAGTCGACGTGAGGCGGCGCAGCTGGCTGTGACGTTGCCGTCGCCGCTAAAGCGAAACCCTGCCAAGGCGACGCCCTATTTCAAACGCCAAACATCGGTGGTGGAGGGACGTATGGCCAAATACGGACATATAAACCTCAAGGCGAAGCCCAAGAAAAAGAGCAAAGAGGATGAGGAGACACTGTGGGATTTCCTGCGCTGGGTCCGTGAGCAGAAAAACAAATAAAGCCAGTACCTACAATAAAAGGTTGTGCAAAACGTTATACTTATCAAAATGAATGCTAAATCCTTTATCTAATAGTCCCCAAGGGACTTTATCTCAATAACCCCACACTAAACGAGGTGCAGTGTGGGGGTTGATAATCATCCAATAATGCGTCTCGAAGAGACGCTACAACAATTTTAAGTATAATTGAGTAGTCATAATATTAGTTTCCTGAAATCATCGAAAAAAAAGCAATAACAAATAATGTCACAAGAAGTTAGAGTAAGATTCGCTCCGAGTCCCACAGGACCGTTACACATTGGCGGTGTACGTACCGCTCTTTACAATTATCTTTTTGCAAAACAAAACGGCGGCAAAATGATTCTTCGTATCGAAGACACCGACCAGACACGTTTTGTTCCTGGCGCCGAAGACTATATCATTGAGGCTTTGACATGGCTCGGAATCAAGTTTGACGAGGGTGTCCACATAGGAGGTCCCTATGGTCCCTATCGCCAGAGCGACCGCAAACCCATGTACAAGCAGTATGCTGACCAGCTGATTAGAGACGGATGGGCATACTATGCCTTCGACAAACCCGAGGAACTTGAAGCAAAGCGTAAAGAGTACGAGGCGCAGAAAAAGACCTTCCAGTATGACTGCAACACACGAGGAGAGATGCAGAACAGTCTTAGTCTTCCCTCCGACGAAGTCCAACGTCGTTTGGAGAGTGGTGAGCATTATGTTGTGCGTTTCAAATTCCCCGCCGATACCGAGATAACCGTCCACGATCTTATACGTGGCGACGTGACTATGAACAGCAACTTGTTGGACGACAAGGTGCTGTTTAAGAGCGATGGTATGCCGACATATCATCTTGCCAATATCGTTGACGACCACACTATGGCGGTAAGCCATGTGATTCGTGGCGAGGAATGGCTCCCGTCAGCGCCTTTGCATGTCATGCTCTATAAGGCTTTTGGCTGGGAGGACACCATGCCGCAGTTCGCACATCTGCCTTTGTTGCTTAAACCTGAGGGCAACGGCAAACTTAGCAAGCGTGACGGCGACCGACTGGGTTTCCCTGTATTCCCGCTTGACTGGCATGACCCGAAGACCGGAGAGCTGAGCAGCGGATACCGTGAGCGTGGCTATTTCCCAGAGGCCGTGGTCAATATTCTTGCTCTTCTTGGATGGAATCCGGGAACCGAGCAGGAAATCCTATCCATGGACGAACTCATCAAGATGTTCAACATCGCCCATATCAGCAAGAGCGGTGCCAAGTTCAACGTTGAGAAAGCCAAATGGTTCAACCACGAATACATGCAGATGCGCAGCGACGAGGAGGTTGCAGACATGTTCCTGCCCATCCTCAAAGAGCACGGCATCAACGCAGACCACGACTACGTAGTACGCGTATGCGGCATGATGAAAGAGCGTATAAACTTTATCAGCGAGATGTGGGACACAACATGTTATTTCTTTGAGGCTCCCACGGAATACGACCCCGCTGCCATCAAGAAGCGCTGGAAACCAGGCATGACGACACACATGAGGAAGGTGATAGAGATACTCAACACGGTGCCTTTCGAGTATGACGCCATACACAAGGCACTCCTCGACGACTACATCGTCGGCAACCAGCTCAACATGGGTCAGGTGATGAACTCGCTGCGTCTGGCTGTTGTGGGTAAGACCGTAGGTCCCGACATGATCACCCTCGTAATGATGCTCGGAAAGGATGAAACCATATGTCGTGTGCAGCGCGCCATCGACACCATAGGCGAAATCCCAGAAAACTAAATCACCATTCACGATTCACGATTCACCAACAAACAATGGAAATAATAAAGAAAATGGAAGAGAACAAATTAGATGAAAGCTCTGTCACCTTTGAGGCCACAGAGATGGCAAACGCCACAGCAGAGTCAAGGCCGACACCCGAAAGCCCTGCACCTGTATGCGATTGCAATGAAGAAAAGAAATGCAAGTGCAAATGTCTGCCCATAGTTAATTGTATACTATTGGTGGGCCTTATACTGCTTTACATTTTCCACTTTACCGGTATTGGTGCCAAGAGCGGCAAGGGTCAGTCTAATGCCAACGCCAATGCCAATGTCGCTGTCAGCGAGGGAGGCCTAAGAATAGCCTACGTCAACACCGACACTTTGATGGCCAAGTACCAGTATGCCATTGAGCTTAAGCAGAAGCTGGAGCAAGCTGCCGAGAAGCAGGCATCTTTCGCTAAACAGGAGGAACAGTTGCAGGCTGAATTGCAGAACTATCAGAAAAACGCCGACAATCTCACTCTTGCCCAGCAGCAGGAGAAGGAACGTGATCTTAAAGCTCGCTACGAGAAACTTGCGCGTCTGGAGCAGCAGTATGCCAGCACACTGCCTCAAGAACAGAAAAAACTGCAGGAAGAGAGCGACAAGATGACCAATGCTGTGTACAATTTTATACGTGAATACAACGAAGCCAACCAACAGTTTGACTACATTTTGTCCAAGTCGTTCACAAGTAGTCCTATATTGTATGGTAAAGAGGTGTTGGACATCACTGACGAGATTGTAAAGGGTCTCAACGATGAATATGAAAAGGTAAAGGCTGGCAAGAAATAAGCCTTGCGTTCACTCATAAACAAAAAAGTTCCGCATTCTTGCGGAACTTTTTTTGTTTTATTTGTGGATTGCGTCTCTTCGTGATTATCTGTTGATTGGGAGTTGATATCCAATACTGAGCATGAAAGCCTGATTGGTGCCAGTGTAGGCGTTGCGGTCGGCAGGCTTGGTGTTTTGTGTTGTAGTCCCGTCAGTGGTCGACTGGGGTTGGTCGAATGGGGCAAGCACATCGTCAACTTTCATGATGGCAATGAAGCCGTGGTCCATATAGAGGTCGAAAGTGAAATTGCGCCATTGGTAGCCGACTCCGAGTATGACGCCCACGTCGATACGGCGCATGTGCTTGAATGAGTTGCGGTCGTCCTTGGTACCGGTGATATAGGTGTCGTAGTTGTTTGACATCTGAGGCATGGAGGGGGTTACCTGACGGTCCCACAGACGTCCAAAGAAGCCGAAATTGAAGTTGGGACCCAGGAAGAAATTGATATAGTTGCCTGCCGGCAGCTGAGGCAGCTCGTATTTAAAACCTGCGATGACAGGAATTTGAACATACCAGTTGTGGTAGAAACCTTGGCGTATAGAACGTGGTTCGCTTGTCCACACACGTTGGAAGTTAGTACCACGGCGGTTGATGTTGAGTCCGAACTGGAGGTAGATGTTTTCCGACCACGGGTTTTTCCACTCGGTGAACATATAGTCGACATAGCCGCCGATACCGAAGCCCATGATAGGGGTACGGGTGAGAAGGTCGTCGGAGATATAAGCCACGCCGTTGCTGAGGCGAGCGCCATAGTGTACGAACTGAGCTTTGGCGGAAATATTAAGTGCCAAAACAAAAGCGATGATTGTAAAAATCTTCTTCATTGCGTCAATGATATTGTATACCAATACTTTGGACACTTTTGTGCCCAATATAACATGCTACAAAGATACAAAAAATCCCGTACTTGACGGGATTTTTTTTAAAAATTGTATTATCTCAATCGCTATTTTTTTACCAAACGACGATTTATACTACCATTACCAGTAACGATACGTACGATGTACGAGCCTTGAGGCATGTTGGAGAGGTCTACAGTTATGGTTCTCTCTTGCTGAGAGAAGTTCCGCTTCATCGTCACTCGACCTGTCATATCCATCACTTCGACTCTGACTATCCCTTCGCCCTCAATTGTGAGCAGACCGGCTGTTGGGTTAGGATACAGGCTTATTTCATCCACAATCTCAGCTTCGACGACACCTGTCTGATTGACATAGACGTGCAAGTGCATCGTGCTGTCGCACCCTTCAACTGTTGTGCTGGAGAAAGTGTAATCACCTTCGCCTTCAATGTTGTTGCCGTGGTAATTGTAGGGTAGTTCGTTATCGAGGAGCGACAATGTATCAAATAGCGTCACACTGTAGTTGATGGTCAAATGCAGAGTCTCAGTGGTGTCGCACCCTCCTGGGAGTGCGGAAGTCCCCGTCCGCACATAATCGCCAGTAGCGGTATATGTAGTTCCGAACCAAGTATAATTATCACAAGCAGTGTCGTAAACATCTGTTACTATTGGTGTGTTAATAGTCAGATGCAGCGTGTCGACCTGCGTACATCCGTTGGCATCAGCGTGGCTGTAGGTGTAATTTCCACTGGCAGTATAATTGGTGTTATTCCACGAATAGGACTCGCAAGCCGTCTCAGTTGTAGCGGTATGAACGGGGTTGTTGATGGTCAGATGCAGAGTCTCGGTGGTGTCGCACCCTCCTGGGAGCGCGGAAGTCCCCGTCCGCACATAATCGCCAGTAGCGGAATAGGTGGTTCCGAACCAAGTATAATTATCACAAGCAGTGTCGTAAACATCTGTTATTATTGGTGTGTTGATAGTCAGATGCAGAGTGTCGACCTGAGTGCAGCCGTTGGCATCAGCGTGACTGTAGGTGTAGTTTCCACTGGCAGTGTAATTGGTGTTATTCCACGAATAGGACTCGCAAGCCGTCTCAGTTGTAGCGGTATGAACAGGGTTGTTGATGGTCAGATGCAGAGTCTCGGTGGTGTCGCACCCTCCTGGGAACGCGGACGTCCCCGTCCGCACATAATCGCCAGTAGCGGTATAGGTAGTTCCGAACCAAGTATAATTATCACAAGCAGTGTCGTAAACATCTGTTACTATAGGTGTGTTAATAGTCAAATGAAGTGTGTCCACCTGCGTACAGCCGTTGGCATCAAGATGGGAGTTGGTATAGTTGCCGCTAAATGTATAGGATGTTCCGTTCCATAAAAAATTGTCACATGCGACCTCTGTTGTTGCCATATGATTGACCGAAAGGTATATAGAATCTCTAATTAACATGGTATCACGAACATGTATTGTGTCTTCATGATTCTTATTTATAATAAGGCAGATAATCGTAGTGCTGTCACATCCTCCAGGTTGTAACGAATGCTGTACATGTTGATAGACACCTGTATTGGTATAAGTTCTATTATTCCATGTAAGACTGTCATCAACCACAACAGTATCTACAACCCTAATGGTTGGGGAAACAGAAATATGGTGTGTAACAATGCTGTCACAGCAGTTAGCTGTGTATAAGGTATCAACAAGAATAGTCGATGTTGTATAAACATTTCCATGCCATAAATATCTGTCACATGCGATTATAGTATCACTACTTGCAATAGGAGAACAGGGTTCTGGCCACTGGTAGTTTGTGAAATCACTCCAGACCCTAGAGTTTTGATAGTAGGGTATTGTCCCACACGATACATAAATCGGAACATCTAACGAAAGTTTATGAACAGTGTCGCCATCCCAAACATAGGTCCCCATCGAAGGTGGTATATCTGAAAGTATAGTGATAGATTCCAATCCGTCACAAGCAAAAAAGGCATAGTCATCAATTACTTTTACAGCACTTCCTATTGTCAAACTTGAAAAGCCATAACAATAAGCGAAAGTTTCATTATCAATTAATTTTACAGAATTTGGGATGACCAAACTTCCCGTGAAACCACTACAAGAAGAAAAAGCGTTAGAACCAATTCGTGTCACGGTGTTAGGAATGACCAGATTCCCTGAGAAACCCGTACAGCCATGGAAAGCGCTTTTCCCTATCTTTGTGACAGAATTTGGAATTGTCAATCCACCTGTAAAACCGCTGCAATAAAAAAATGTTTCCGATTGTATTTCAGTTATAGAGTCCGGAATAATAAGATTCCCTGTAAAACCGCTACAATAGCGAAAAGCATTCGAGCCAATTCTTGTCACAGAATTCGGAATGTTTAATGTGCCAATGAATCCGCCACAACCACTAAAAGCACCTCCTCCAATCTCTACTACAGTATTTGGAATTGTCAAGCCAGAGAAACCGCTACAACCTGCGAAAGAGCCACCTCTGATTTTTGTTATTGAACTAGGAATAATGAGATTGCCTGTAAAGCCGCTACAACCCTCAAAGGCATTTTCCCTAATCTCAACAACGGAATTTGGGATATTTAAACCACCAGTGAAGCCAGTGCAATCACAAAAAGCCATTTCTCCAATCTCGGTCACAGAAGAAGGAATAACCAGATCGCCGTTGAATCCACTGCAATACATGAAAACTCTAAACTTTATTTCCGAAATAGAGTTCGGTATTATTAAATCTCCAACAAAACCACTACAACGGAAAAAAGCACTTGGACCGATCTCCAAAACAGAGTCTCCAAGTATCAAATTACCCGTAAAACCATTGCAAGCAAAAAAAGCGAATGGCCCAATAGTGTCTACCGAGTTAGGAATAACCAGATTGCCTGTAAAGCCACTACAATCAGCAAAAGCACTTTCACGGATATTCTTCACCGAGTTTCCTAAAGTTAGACTACCCGAGAATCCGCTGCAACCTTCAAAAGCGTACTCTTTTATCTCTATAACCGAGTTTCCGATGGTCAAGTTCCCTGTGAAACCGTCACAACTTCGAAATGCACTATGTCCAATGGTTGTCACGGAATTCCCAATAATCAAATCTCCCGAGAAGCCACTACAGCTGGAAAATGCGAAATCCCCCATATACGTCACGGAGTTTGGAATGATTAGACTCCCAGTGAATCCCCAACATCCCGCAAAAGCATTACTTCCAATTGACGTCACCGAGTTTGGAATTATTAAGTTTCCTACAAATCCGTTGCAACCTATAAATGCACAGTCACCAATCATTGTTACCGAATCCCCCAATGTCAAATTGCCAGTAAAATTGCAGCCCCAAAATGCATTCGCCCCTATTGTAACTACTGAATTAGGGATTGTCAAAGAACCCGAAAGTTCACTACACTCGTAGAATGCCCAATTACCAATAGCAGACACTCTATAGTTAACACCGTTGAACTGAACACTTTCTGGCAAAGAAATATTACCTGATGGTTTTGTAAAACCTGTCCAGCAATTCATGTTTTCAGAATTGGGACAAGTTATTTTAACAAGATGATTGGAATTGTCTGTAATTGTGTAATACAATGTTTGTCCTGTAGAACAGACTGCCGAAAAATCATATGCATATGCATTTGTCAGACCTACAAAACATAACATTATAAGAAATACAACCGTTTTTTCTTTTTTATATCCCAATTTCTGTATATTATTCATCGTACAAGCATTCATGATTAAACTATAGTCTAATTATTTACCATCTAATTAGTAGACGACAACCCTTTTAATTAGTTTTTCATCGACCTTGACAATATAGTGTCCTGGAGAAGGGACAACGTAACGCATTAAAAACAATTCATTATATACATTTTCCAATAATTCACCATTATCATTGGCAATTTGTATATTATGATTTTGCATGTTTTTAATAAATATTTGATCACCATCAGCGTAAATATTTACATCCATTCCGTTGTTTTCATATTCCCAACCACATATTGTATCAGTAATAAATAATGTGTCTTCTGTTATAGTTATCGTGTCTACTTGGGTGTGGGTAATTGTAAGCCATAGTTGTGTAATACTGTCACATCCACTGGCATTGGAAAAGGGAAGATTGTGGTTATATATTCCACTTTCGTAATATGTACTACCGTTCCATACAATGCTATCTATTGCATCGACTGTTTCAGTATTATCACTGCTATGATTTACAACCAGGTGAACAATCGCAACGCTGTCAATCCCATCTGAGGTAGACAATGTGTCAACTAAAGTTGTAGATGTTGTATAATCCACACCACCCAAGTTATAGCTATCACACACAACAATACTGTCTCTAATTGCTTTTACACGCCTAACAATCAAGTCAAATCCACCGTAGGTAACTCCCTTAACCCTTATGTCAAGTGTATTATCAGATGATATTGTTGGAGTATATTTCTCTCCTGTTCCACCGTGATACTCAGCGACACTGTTTCCAAGAGTGTTTTCGTATAAATTGTAATAATCGTAAATAGCAACAAGAGGATCTTCATCATCTGTAAGAGGGTCTTCAAACGATATGACATCTAGCATTAACTGGAACGTGGTATCTTTAGAAAAAAACTCTATTATATTTTTGCAGCTCGCTTTATTTATTATAGGATAAGCATTGTTTCCCATTATAGGATGAAGATGTATCGGCTCAACAACATTGAACAGACTTACACCACTTGTTTGAGCATAAACATCAGATCCACTACTATCAGGAAAAATATTTAAAATCGCCCTATGGTAATAATCAAGACCTATGACAGCATCCAATGTATACCAGCCGTCAGACATACCACTCCATCCAAAGTTAAAATGGAAGTATCCGTCAGTTTTGTACCCATCGCAGACGAAAGCATGACCATCACAGCCTCTGCAAATATCTGCGAGATAACAAACCGGATGATTATTCGCCAGATTTTCCTGAAGCATATATCTCCATACAGAATCTGGGAAATACAATCTTTCGGCATAATCTGAATTTAATCTGAAAAAGTTGACAAACGCCGCACGGACATCGTCTCCAAACGCGCCACTTCCTCCTGTAGAATATTGCATTTGCACGGCCACGCCGCAGTCGCGCATGAGGGTGGCGACGGCATTGATCTCTTGCGGAGTGCTTGTGGAGGTGAGGGCTGTGGGCATGTTGGCATAATCATAGGTGGCGCTGTCGTAGTTGACGGAGAGAGTGCCATAGTTGCTTTGGTAACTATGGATGCCACGTCCGTGGATGGGATAACCCCAGTAGTTGATAATCTGCGCCATAGCAGTGGCAATGCAACCAGTAGGCACATGACCTGCGGGGCCGTTGGCGTCTTCTGGACAGAGGGCGTTGTAGTATTGGCCCTGGTCCCAGGTGGTGGTCAGCAGCGGCCCAACGGAGTCGGGAAGGGATGACGAAGGAGTTTGACACACTCCTCCACCCTGCGGGTCCCCCTCCCCTAACATAGGGGAGGATCCAGACAGGTATAGACTCCATTCGGAGGCAATATCATGGTCTGGAGTTATATTCTGCTGTCTGGCAGCCTCAATCTGCGAGGCTAGATCGTCGAGGAAGGCAGTAACCTGAGAAGGGAGAGTTATCTGTTCGCCTCTCGGCAATGCAGACGAGCCGTCTGCGCTCCCAGTTGGCCAGGGACGGCTCAGGCTGTACCCCAACACAGGGTGGGCGATATCGTCGGCAGAGACAAGAACGAATGCACTACTGCCGACGTTGACGACATAAAAAGCAGGTTCGCCAGTCTTGGGCATGGGGTGGGTGTAAACAACCGCAGCTTCCATCTGGCCTGCTCCTTTGACATACTGTGCCATGAATTTCCTGGCCACCAATACGGCCTTGCCTGAATCCACCGGCGAAGCCATCGTCGAAAGACCCATCAGGGTCATGACCAACAGCAGTAATGATTTTTTCATATCTTTAGGTTTTTGTTATTATCAAGAAATCCGTGAATCTTTTTGCTATTTTCAATATGACAAAATCAACTATGGTTGATATGTGATGCTAAAGATTCGGATTGAAGTCCGTATGGGGGGAGGCAATGTGTGATGTTTTTTGTGGTTTCTACAGCTTGCGGATAATGAAATCCGTCATAAGTTTGTAGAGGTTGAGGCGGGTGTTGCCGCCGTAGATGCTGTGGTTCTTGTTGGGGTAGACGCGCATCTCAAACTGTTTGTCGGCTTTGTTGAGGGCGGTGACGAGGTCAAGGGCGTTTTGGAAGTGGACGTTGTCGTCGCCAGTGCCGTGGACAAGGAGGTAGTTGCCCTTGAGGCGGTCGGCATAGTTGATAGGGGAGTTGTTGTCATAGCCGTCAGGATTGTCCTGTGGGCGTTGGAGGAAACGCTCGGTGTAGATGTTGTCATAATAGCGCCATGTGGTTACGGGAGCCACAGCTATAGCGCTCTTGAAAACATCGTTGCCTTTAAGAATGCAAAGGGAGGAGAGGTATCCTCCGAAGCTCCATCCGAAGATACCGATGCGGGTTTCGTCAATCCAGGGTTTGCGTCCGAACCATTTCGCTGCCTCGATGGCGTCGATACATTCGTAGTGGCCAAGGTTGCGGTAGGTCATTTTTTTGAAGTCGGCGCCTCGTCCGCCAGTACCACGGCCGTCGAAGCATGCGACTACATATCCTTTTTGGGCGAGCATGCGGAACCAGTTGTAATCACTCCATCCGTAGCTGTTGGTGACTTGCTGGTTGCCGGGGCCGCCATAGACATAGAAGAAGAGTGGGTACTGTTTGTTCTCGTCGAAGTCGGCGGGCTTGATGATGTAATAGTTCAGTTCAACACCTTCGTCAGTCTTGAGAGTGCCGAATTCTTTCTTCTCGTTGCCATATTCATTCAAGCGTTGTTGCAATGCGCTGTTGTCCTGAAGTACCTTGACGATCTTACCGTTGGCGTCATGGAGGGTGTAGCGGGGAGCTGTGTTGGCACTGCTGAAATTGCAGATGTAGTATTTGCAGCCGTTGCTGAAGGTGGCGTTGTAGGTGCCGAGAATAAATTTGTTGTCTTTGATGCCGTCACGACCGTAGCCGTCATTGATTTTGTTTTTGGCGTCATAGTTGAGGCAGACTTTCTTTTTGCCTTTGAGGTCGATGACATAGAGGTCTGTGTTGATAGGGCTGCTTTCGTGGCTGCGGAAATAAATCTTTTGGTTTTTCTCGTCGATTCCGCAGATGTTGACAACGTCGAAGTTGCCCGAGGTGATTTGGCGTATCAGTTTGCCGTCCATACCATAGAGGTAGATATGGTTGAAACCGTCTTTTTCGCTGGTGATGAGGAATGATTTGCCGTCGTCGAGGAATTTCCATGTGTCGGGGACCTCCACGTAGGCTTTGTCGTTCTCGGTGTAAAGTGTGGTGATTTTGCCAGTGGTTGCGTTGGCTAGCAGCAGTTCCATGTTGTTTTGCAGACGGTTCATGCGCATGAAGGCCAGGGTGTTGGCATCTTTGGTCCATTGCATACGTGGCAGATATTGGTCGTTTTCGCTGCCGGTGTTGAGTCGCATAGAGCTGTTGTCATCAAGGCTGTAAATATAGATGTCAACCACCGAGTTGTCCTCGCCGGCTTTGGGGTATTTGTAGTTGTAGTTTTCCGGATATAGTTCGCCCCAAGTCTGCATGGTGAATTCGCGCACGTTGCTTTCGTCGAAGCGGTAGTAGGCGATGCGGCGGCTGTCGGGGCTCCAATAGAAGCCTTGGGTTATGGTGAATTCCTCCTCGTATACCCAGTCGGTGGTGCCGTTGATAATGGCGTTGATGTAGCCGTCTGAGGTTATCTGATGTTCCACTTCGCCGTCGATGTCCATGTAGTATAGGTTGTTGTCGCGCACGTATGCCACCTTTTTGCCGTCGGGCGAGAATGTGGTGAGGCGGAGTTTCCCGTGTTTTGATATTTTGTTGAAGGCGCTGTTTTGGACGTCGTAGATGTAGTAGTCGCTGACGCCGCTGTGGCGGTATATGGGTTCGAAGCCGCTGCTAAGGAGGATTTTCTGTTCGTCGTCAGAGAACTCATAGCCTTCAATAGGGGGCAGGGGTCGAGCCTTTTTGTCCATGGAGGGTCCGCCGAAGTTACAAACCAGGCCTTCGCTTTCGCCGGTTTTGTAGGAGAACTTTTCGATGCCGTTGCGGGTTAGGATGCAATAATGCTCGCCGTCTTGCATAGAGCGGATGCTTTGTATGCCGCGAGGGGAGAAGGTGCCTTTAGCCCAGATGTCCTCCAGGGAGATTTGTTTTGACTGTTGTGCCATAGCGCAGCTGAGAGCCGCAAACAAGGAGAGAAGGAGAGATATACGTTTCATTTCGGATAATTGTTTTTTTTTGCTATTGATGAAGTGAGGCAATGTATTGATTATTCTTATTGTGTTAAGGTATTGATCAGGTAAATATTGGAAGAAGACAGGTTAACTGTTTGTTGGATATTAAGTTATTTGGTTGATATTTTTGTTTTTGAGTTTTTGAATCAAAGATGATTAAAACTGCAAATATACAAAAAAAAAGAATATGTTCTATTCGATTGGAAAGATTATATAAAAAAGTCGAGAGTGTGGAACGTGGAACAGATGGTGATGCAGTTTATTATTTAAAAAAATGCAATGAGTAGTATTATACGGGCATTAAAAAAGGGAAGTCATTTAAACTTGACTTCCCTTTTTTCGCTTTTGGCGGAAAGACAGGAATTCGATTCCCCGACCGTCTATGTATGGCAGCGGCGACTGGCCGAGGCGCTTGGTGCAATAGCGGCCAGCACGTGGCTTTACTTCAGCGAACTCTATTTCCCTATCTCGCCATAGGCGCTTTGTTGGGTGAGGGGGTAGCCGGGTTTCTTGCCGAGGTTCCAATAAAGTTTGGAACGGAAGGAGAAGATGAACACTACGGCAAACCACACCACGGCTATCACCCAGTCGTACCACACATACATACCGGCATCGAACACTCCGCCAAAGAAGTAGCAGCAGCCGATGGCACCCAGCCCTATGGTGGTGATGAGGCCGGGATTGTAGCAGGCTTTGAGGCGGATGGGGAAGATGACAAAATGCATAAGCACTTCGGCGAAGAGGAACATAAAGGCTGCCAGCGTCATAAAACGCACGCCCGGCAGGAACAGGGGAAGAATGTAGACAAGCAGGAGAAAACCCCAGTTGCCGAACATCGAACTTAGGTTGTTGACGCCCCACTTGGAGGAGTCGGGTTCGCTGCTGTTCATCAGCACTTTCATTCCTACCAAGGGGAATCCACCAGGCCAGCCGAACTCCTCAAAGAAATGAAGGAAAAGTACCGCAATGGAGGCGAGAAGCAGACGTGTGATGGTACCAATCGGCACCAGAATGGCCGCAATGGCGAAGATACCGGCCAAAAAGACCGATATGTTGTGCCAGTTGTTGACTAACTTTTACATTGTTATTTGAGTTTTAATTATTTGTATGAATCAAAATGTACTTATTTTCAATTTGCAAAAGTACTGCCATTCTGCCATCTGGCAAAGAGCAAGGCGTTGGCAAAATTGAGCAAAAAGTACGATGTTGGTATTTTTTCG
>JAGCZH010000039.1 GCA_017960475.1 Bacteroidales bacterium
CGCAGGCTCTCGTCGATGCTCTTGGCTGCCTTTTCCTCTCCGTTGTTCGCAATCCACACCTTTGTCACGAGGAAAAGCTCCTCGCGTTTCAGGCCACTTTTGCGCCAGGCATTACCCACACCCTCTTCGTTGGCATACGCTTGTGCCGTGTCTATCAGCCGGTAGCCGACGCTCAGCGCATCGCTGACACAACGCTCGCACTCGGTGGGCGACACTTGGAAGACGCCGTAACCCAGCAAGGGCATATTCACTCCGTTTGACAATGTAATTTCTTGCATAAGTGTTTGTTTTATTGATTATTATTCAATTCTTGACAGTTTCGTTCGATGCTGCAAAATTACATTCATTTTTCCACATATATATTTCACAAAAAGCATTAATATTTTCACAATAAGAACAAAAGTAACCTACAGATGAATCAGGTTTACACAAATAATGTCTCTAGGGAACAATATAATTTTAAAAATATACTATACACCTTGTTACCAAACACTTACATTATCCAACCAATGCTATGGCAAACCTAAGCCATGCTTATACCGAGTCTCAGTCTCAGAGACTCAGTTGTTTTTAGGGCGAAGAACTATTATTTTTCAATCTTATTGATAGTTCTTATTTTCTCCAACATGGAGACTGCCCACTGTGGAGTGCCTGGCTTCTGGTAGCGGCAGCAGCCCGATGGATCGGGGGTGAAGAGAGTATTGGCATCGGCCGTGAGGGTCACGACGCCACGCTCGGAGAGGGTAAAGAGTCCGTCGCCCTCGACGGCCTGGATGACGGTCATCGGGTCCCACATCTTCTGCCCCGTATTGCAGTTGTAGGTCATATACACCTGCTTGATGGGGTGACAATCGGTCCAGTCGATGTCGGCAATGACCTGCTCGGGGAGGTACTCCACCTGTTGTCCCACCTCCATGGGTGAAAAGACTATGTCGACATCTTGTGGCCAGAGGTCGAAGAGCGTGTGCGCGAACTCTATGCCTTGTGAGAAGTTGAAGTCGGGCTCGTCGGCCACATCGAAGATGCCAGCCATGAGGTAGAGACACTTCACCTTCCGACGCACCAGTTCGACACCCGAGAGTGGAGAATGCTCGTCGGCACCTGACTGCAGCAGTTGTGCCAGACAGGTTACAAAACCCACTGAGACGATGCTCACCGAGTGGTCGGGCTGTGCTGCCAGCAGACGGCGGTAGAGTTGCCAGCCATCGGGCAGCGTGCTGTAGTCGTTCACCGTACGGGCAAACATAAGGCTGCTGTCGGGATGGGTGTGGTTGGGGAGGTTCCCATAGTCAATCCACACCGCTGGGTTGTCGATGCAGTTGCGCACCAGTCCGATAGGCACGTCACCACGGCCGAAGTAGGTGTTCATCACGTCGGCACAGGCGGCGCATTCCGTGCCCTCACGATCCACCACCACACCGAGCAGGCGGCAGAGCCCCTGCTCCTCATAGCGGTAGAGCATCTCCAAGGCGAAGAGATCGTCGGTCGACGAGCCGATGTCGGTATCGAAGATAACAAGTGGCACATCGGCTGTCGATGGATGCTGTTCGGCATTTTTGCCGCAACAGGCGAGCATCATCAACATAACGGAAAGTGGCCAAAATGCTAACAGCAGTTTGATTTTCAGACCTCTTTTCATCGGTTGTCCTTTTTTGTGTTTTGAAAGTGCAAAGATACGGAAAAAAATGGAATGGTAAGAGCTGATTTGTATTTTCCATTTTGGGATAACACATATAATATGATGCGCTAATGACCCAAATAACAGAATACACATAACATATTATGCATTACAATATGTCCATCGAACGTTGCCTCTAGATCATCGACTAAATAAAGACCGCCACCAAAGAATTATAATAGTATCCCATATACTAACGCGTTCACACATTAACGCATTAACGCATTTACACATTAGCACATCCACGCATTCACGCATTCACGCATTTACACATTTAATAAAATTTTGCCATTTAAGAAAAAAAGCGTATCTTTGCATTTTATTAAAAAACAAGAATATACACAATATGCCAAGAATAGCCAATCAGTCAAAACAGAAGCCGTCAAAGAGTATGGAGGCTGCCTTGTGGGAGTCGGCCAACAAGCTGCGTGGGGCTGTCGAGCCGGCAGAATACAAGCACGTGGTTTTGAGCCTCATCTTCCTCAAGTATGCAGGTGACCGCTTCGAGCAGCGGCTGCAGGAACTCATAGCGCAGGGTTTGAAAGAGTATGTTGACCAGGTGGAGTTCTATACTGCCGAGAATGTCTTCTATCTTCCGCCCAAGTGCCGCTGGTCGTACATTATGGAGAACGCCAAGCAGCCTAATATCTTCCAGATTATCGACGACGCACTTGTCTATATCGAGAAGAAGAACAAGCAACTGGAAGGAGCTCTGCCCTACAACTACTATTCCAACCTCGGTTTGGACAAGACCAAGTTCGCCTCGCTGTTAGATGAAATCAACAAGTTGGACACCGTCGCCGATGCCGAGACGCAACCTTATCGGTCGCGTCTACGAGTATTTCTTAGGCAAGTTCGCCATCGCCGAAGGCAAGGGCAAGGGCGAATACTATACTCCCAAGTCGATTGTAAATCTCATCGCCGAACTTATCGAACCCTACGACGGCAAGATCTACGACCCCTGCTGTGGGTCGGGCGGTATGTTCGTGCAGTCGATGAAGTTCGTCAAGGCCCATCACGGCAATATGAAGAACGTGAGCGTCTATGGCCAGGAGAACACCAACACCACTTTCAAGCTGGCACGTATGAACCTCGCCATCCGGGGCATCTCGGCCGACATCCGTCAAGGCGACACCTTCCACAACGACCACCACCCCGACCTCAAGGCCGACTACATTATGGCCAATCCGCCCTTCAACCAGAAGGACTGGCGCGATGCCAACCAGCTCACATCCGACCCGCGCTGGAGCGGCTATGATGTACCACCCACCTCCAACGCCAACTACGGCTGGATATTGAACATCCTGTCAAAACTCTCCACCCGTGGTGTGGCGGGCTTCCTGCTGGCCAACGGTGCGTTGAGTGCCGACGGCACCGAACTGGCCATACGCCGCAAGCTCATCGAGAACGACAAGGTGGAGGCAATCATCATCCTGCCGCGCAATATGTTCTATTCCACCGACATCAGCGTCACGCTCTGGATACTGAACAACAACAAGAAAGCCCGTGTGGAGACCAAGAACGGCGAGGAGGTACACTACCGCGACCGCGAAGGCGAGGTGCTCTTCATCGACCTGCGTCAGGTTGGCGAGCCCTTCGAGAAGAAATACATACAGTTCTCGCCGGAGCAGATACGCGACATTGCCGACACATATCACCACTGGCAGCGGGCAGGCTACGAGCAGACCTATCATAATGAGCCGGAATATTGCTACTCCGCCACCCGCCAAGAGATAGAGCAGAAAGGCTACAGTCTCGTCCCCAGCAAGTACATCGAGTTCCTCAACCGAGACGAGCAGATAGACTTCGATGCCAAGATGCGGGAACTGCAAACCGACCTGCGCGACCTGCTGAAACAGGAGGGAGAAAGCACAAAAGACTTGAAAGACTTGTTTGATAAATTGGGATACAAAATCTGATAAAGTTTGATAATTTCGCAAGAATTATCAAGAATTATCAAATACTATTCGTATCTTTGCATCTTGAAAACGAGAATGGATATATGATAGAAACACCTCCAAAAACCAGAGATAGAGCCTGTTTTGATTATATTACAGGGAATGTTGATAGTGCCATTTATCCCTTGATAGACAAGATTAATGACGAATATGAGTATTGGGACAAGGTAAAATACAAGAAACCTTTGCCCAAAGGGGTGACTCCAGAAATACTTTGGTCTTACGTCAAAGCATCACGTTTACAAGGACGGATGAATATTTGGCCCAAGTATGGTGTAAAACTTCAGGTTACCAACCAGATGCAACGTTTTTGCCACGACTTTGATATGCAATTCGGCAGTTTTTTCGAAAGCGATAATCCAGCCGCAAAAGCCGAAAAAATGCAATACCAAACCTATTCACGGATGGAGGAGGCCATCTATTCCAGTATGATGGAAGGGGCATCTACAACACGCAGGATGGCAAAAGAGATGTTGGTAAGGGGTATTTCGCCAAAGGATAAGTCTCAGCAGATGATATACAACAACTACCAGACTATGCAATATATCGCACAGCACAAGGAAGACCTCCTGACAGAAGAACGGTTGTTGTTTATACACGGCCTTATGACCCACAAAACCTTGAAAAATGAGACTGATGCTGGCAGATTCAGAGTTGACCAAGATAATATCGTCATCCAAAACGAATTGACAGGCGATATTGTCTTCACACCGCCTGCCGCATCCGACATAAAAATGTTTGTCAAGGATTTGTGTCATTTCTTTAACAGTAGTGACAAGGGACCATTCATTCACCCTATTATTCGTGGCATCATTGTCCATTATATGATCGCCTATGTCCATCCTTTTGTCGATGGAAACGGCCGTACAGCCAGAGCGCTCTTCTATTGGTATATGATGCGCGAAGGTTATCAGCTGACGGAATATATGTCCATCTCCAGAATGATA
>JAGCZH010000040.1 GCA_017960475.1 Bacteroidales bacterium
GAGAGGATGGTGACGTCGAGCACTCCGATGGGGTCGTTGTCGTTGTAGGTGCCGGGCTTGGCGGTCATCTTGTACC
The DNA here is from genome assembly GCA_017960475.1 of Bacteroidales bacterium. Taxonomy (GTDB): domain Bacteria; phylum Bacteroidota; class Bacteroidia; order Bacteroidales; family P3; genus Colimorpha. Next base: position 77 of record JAGCZH010000040.1, read on the forward strand.
AGTGACCGTCGAGGTACATGCTGTGCTCATGCAGTTTGACGGGCTTGTAGATCTCGGTGCCCATATCCTGGACATCGTAGCTCTCGCCGACAGCAGCGATGAACTGCTCCTTGCTGAGGCCGTTGAGGTCTTTCACAACGCGGTTGTAGTCGATGACGTTGAGCTGGTTGTCGGGGAAGATGACGGTCATGAAGTAGTTGTACTCCTCCTTACCGGTGTGGTGGGGGTTCTGCTCCTTCTTCTCCTGTCCCACGAGGGCGGCGGCGGCGCTGCGGTGGTGGCCGTCGGCGATGTACATTGCGGGAACTTGTTTGTCGAAGAGCTCAACGAGTTCGGCAATCATGGCTTTGTCGTCGATAACCCAGAAGCGGTGGCCGAAGCCGTCCTCTTTGGCGATGAAGTCATAGATGGGCTTGTTGGCGGTGACGCTGGCGACGATCTCGTCGATGCGTTTCACAGCAGGGTAGGCGAAGAAAACGGGCTCCACGTTGGCGTTGGTGATGCGTACGTGTTTCATGCGGTCCTCTTCCTTGTCCTTGCGGGTCAGCTCATGCTTCTTGATGATCTTGTTGACATAGTCCTCGCTGTAGGCGCAGGCGACGATACCATACTGCCATTTGGCGTCGGCATCCTTGGGGTTCATGCTCTGGGCGTAGATATAGAGTTTTTCCTCCTCATCCTTAACCAGCCATCCGAGATCCTTGAACATATTGTAGTTCTTGACGACCTGGAGGTACACTTCGGGCGAGTGCTCGTCGGTGCCTTTGGGGAGGTCGATCTCAGCCTTGGTGACGTGCAGCAGGCTATAGGGGTTGCCCTCGCACTCAACGCGGGCCTCTTCAGAGTTCAATACGTCATAGGGACGTGATGCCAGTTTCTCGACGATGTCGACGGGTGGGCGGAAACCCTTGAATGGTTTGATAATACTCATGGTGTTCTATAATTATGTTTGTTTATTATTTTATTGGAACAAAATATTCAAAGCAAAGGTCTTCGTTCAGCGAGCGCCAACTGATGCCGAAGCAGTCGGTCTCATAATCTTGAAGAGCAGCCGAAGAAGCCTGTCGCAGGCGTGGATAGTCGGCGATACGCTCGCACAACTCCTGCCCGCTGTCGGTAAGGATATGCACGTAGTCGTTGTCAACCCATACTTTTCTAACGTTCATTTCCATGGTCTCGCCTCCTTTCATTTACCGAAAAACATATGCCATTGCTGGATGATAATCTCACGGTTCTCTTCAATTACCATTTCTGCTATTTTTAGCTCGTTTGCCTTCAGTCCATTGTTCTCTACGAGGCTGATTTCAGGCACAACATTGAACTTTGCCTTGCACGCCGTGGAACCTTCACCTGCCACGACATGAATATGTATTGGCTCATGGTCGTTGGAATAGAACTGGAACCTTAATCCAAAAAATATGAATAGCAGTGGCATATTTTTTCTTGTTATTTTGGACTGCAAAGATAATAACTTTTCTCGACATGGGGAAATAATATTTTTCTATATCAAAAAATAGTCGTTTTTTTGCAGTCGATTTCAAAAGAAATCACGAAGCGTTATATCTTCGTCTTGCGAATGGAAACTTGAGAAACTTCTATGAAAAGCAAGAATGGTATGATGGTTTCGCGCGTATTGCGTGGGCTGTTTCCGTTTCTTCTTTTCAGGGTAATCTCAAGACCTCCATTCGGGGAAGTGGTATACGGTACCACGCTTCTTTTATTAAATGCTTGTCGCGGTACGGACTGGTGCAAGTGAAAAAAATGAAAAGAATTTTCGTGCTATTTTTGATGGCTATGCCATTTGTCTCGGTGCTGAATGCACAGGATGTTATCACATTGAAAGACGGTTCGGATGTCCAAGCCAAAATTCTTGAAGTTACCCCTACGGAGATAAAATACAAAAAATACAGTTATCCTGATGGACCTTTATTTACTATTAGGAAATCCGATGTGCTTATCGTGCGTTATGAGAATGGTGAAAGAGATGTTTTTTTAGAAAATAAACAGACAAGTGAGAATGTTCCCAATACAACGGAGAAAGTTGTAGATGGTATGAAATACAGTGAATACCGCAAGTTATATAATACGAAGAATTATCATTCCCAGCCTACAGACCCTTATAGCCGTGGCTGGGCTGGAGTTGCGTCTGCGTTAATACCAGGTCTTGGTCAATGTGTGGATGGAGAGTGGGGGCGTGGATTTTTGTTCATTATGGGCAGTATTGGTATTGGTATCTTGACAAACTCTCAGCGCTTTAATGATCACGGTTACACATATTATTCAGACTTGTATTTTGCCTTTCTCTGTGCGGGGATTGCATATGACATTTGGAGCATATGCGATGCTGTGCACGTGGCAAAGAAATCTTCGAGGTGACAGTAGTTTTCCCCGATCCGTTGGGCCCGGCAATGATGATAAGGACTGGACGATGGTCAGTCATACGGCAACAGATGTTTGTTGGGTCATGGTGCGCAATTGATCAAAGAAGCGTTTCTCGGCTTCTTTCCATCGTTGTGAGGCCTCTTCGGCAGCCTCTTTCATGATGGCGGAGAGCATCTCGTCGGTGGGTTCCTCCATCGAGGTTAGGCGATAGGCGTTCAATTCTTTTTCTGACATATGTGGCGTTTTGTAGTAATAACTAAACAAAGGTTGAATTATTGTATGGGATCTTTTGTTTATTCTTTCTCTCCAATGCGGAAAATCTTGTAGCCAAGCATGGCGATGATTATTGACATCAGTGGCGAAATGATGTTGAAAAAACAGTAGGGGAGATATGTCAGCGTTGGTACGTGGAGCACCAGCGACTGGGTCATTCCGCAGGTGTTCCAAGGCACCAGCACCGAGGTTACTGTGGCTGAGTCTTCCGTGGATCGGCTCAGCAGACGGCCTTCATATCCTTTCTCCTTGTACAGTTTCTTGTAGATGTTGCCAGTCAGCACAATGCTGAGGTATTGGTCGCCAGTAACCATATTCGAGAACAGGCCTGTGGCCACTGTTGTCGACACCAGCGAACGCCGTCCGCTGATGCCTCTGGCAAGCGCCGAGGTTATGCTCTGCAGCATCCCTGTTCCTGCAAGGGCTCCGCCGAAAGCGGCAGCGCAGAAGATGAGGAACACCGTGCTCAGCATACCCCTCATGCCACGTGTCTGCACAAGTCTGGTAAGAACCTCGTTGCCAGTGTCGATAGTGGTGCCGCTGTAGTAGGTCAGCATCAAGCCTTTGAAGTTGTTGCCGTCGCCAATCTGTGCCACGATGTCGGGTTGGGCGAAAAGCATCACCACTCCTGCCATCAGCGCCGAAAGGAAAAGCACTATTGTCGCTGGCATGCGCAGGGCTATGAGCACCGCTGTCGCCACGGGCACCAGCATAAGCCATGGATTTATGACGAAGACATTTTGAAGCCCTTCGGCGAAAAGGTCACTCTGCAAACCTCCATTAGAGGTATGTGTCAGGCTTGCGATCAGAAACACAATCAGAGAGATAGTGAACGACGGCACGGTGGTGATAAGCATATAGCGTATATGCTTGAACAGCGGCACCTCGCCGACCGACGATGCCAGCACCGTGGTGTCGGAAAGTGGCGAGATCTTGTCGCCGAAGTAGGCTCCCGAGATTATTGCTCCCGCTGTCCATCCCATGGAGTAGCCGTGTGCTGTTCCTATGCCCATCAGTGCGATGCCGATGGTGGCCACAGTTGTCCACGAACTTCCTGTTACCAGCGACACCAATGCGCATATTATGCAGGCAATAAAAAGAAACACCGACGGACTTACTATCTTCATGCCGTAGTAAATCATTGTCGGCACCACGCCGCTCATCATCCAGCTGCCCGACACAGCGCCGATAAGGAACAGTATCAGTATCGCGCCTCCCACAGTCTTCACGTTGCCTGTGATGGCTTGGTCGATATCGCTCCACGGCACCTTGTAGCCTATCATTGCTATTGCCGTCGCCACAGCCGCCGCGACAAGCAATACCGTCTGGCTCGCCCCGTCGAGTGCGTCGGAGCCGAACTCGCGGATAACGAGCACCTGCAATGCCACCAGCACCGCCAGCGGTATCAACGCTATCGTCCAGTGAATACGGGGACTTGACACAGAATTATTGTTTTCCATCGCATTGCAAAAATACTCACTTTTTGCGACATGGAGAAAAATATTTTTTAGAATTCGCAAAAAATAAACGGGCTTGCTTTGAGGAGCAAGCCCGTTTTACTAAATGTATAATCGTGACGATGCACGTTGGGTGCAGACGAGGCCGTCTGCGTTCCCGGGATTATCCTTCGTAGAAGGGCATCTTGACGGTGATGGCCTTGAGAAGTTTCTCGCGGATCTTGATGTAGATCTCGGTGCCGCTCTTGGCAAACTCGGCCTTGATGAGGGCGGTGCCAATGTTCTTACCGGTGCTGGGACTTGGAGAACCGCTGCGAACCTCGCCAATCTTGTTGCCCTGTGCGTCGCATACGTCGTAGCCGTTGCGGGCGATACCACGGTCGATCATCTCGAAGCCAGCCACTTTGCGCTTGAAACCGGCAGCTTTCTGTGCGAGAAGAAGCTCTTTGTTGATGAAGTTGTTGTTCTCGGCTTTCAGCTTGACGATGAATGCCAAAGGTGCCTCGAGGGGGCTGACGGTGTCGTCCATCTCGTGGCCGTAGAGGGCGAAGCCTTTCTCAAGACGGAGGGTGTCGCGGCAACCAAGACCTGCGGGCATGATGCCAAACTCTTTACCTGCCTCGAAAACGGCGTTCCAAACCTCGATGGCTTTCTCCTTGGGGATGTAGATCTCGCATCCGCCGGCGCCTGTGTAACCGGTGGTGGAGAGGATGATGTTGGGGATGCCAGCGAAGGTGAGGATCTTGAAGGTGTAGTACTCCATGTCGACGATGTTCTCGCTGGTCAGCTTCTGCATGGCCTTGAGGGCGTTGGGACCCTGCACGGCAAGCTGTGCCCACTGCTCGCTCTCGTTGACGAAGTCTTTGCCAAGCTCCATGCCCATCTTGTCGGCTATCTGGCTCATCCAGTTCCAGTCTTTGTCGATGTTGGCGGCGTTGGGAACCATGAAGTACTCGTCGTCATGGACGCGGTAGACGAGCATGTCGTCGACTACACCACCCTGACCGTTGGGGAGGCAGGTGTACTGCACCTTGCCGTCGAAGAGGTCTTCGACGTTGTTGGTGGTGACATACTGCATGAAGTGCTTGGCAATGGGACCTTTGGCGCGGAATTCGCCCATGTGGCTGACGTCGAATACGCCTACATTGTTGCGGACATTGTTGTGCTCTTCAACAAGACCGGTGTATTGGATAGGCATATTGTAACCTGCAAATTCTGCCATCTTGGCACCCAAAGAAATGTGTAAATCTGTGTAGGGAGTTGTTTTCATTTGTATATATTTTTGATTTTATGTTAATTATTCGATTATTATTTAATAAATGCAGTTTACAAAAATAGGTATTTTATCTGGATTGACAAAATATATTTTTCTTGAAAGATTTAAAGTGGCTCTTTTTCTGCTTGTCGGGAATTGGAATGAGGTTGTGTCGCATTTTTTTTTGTGGGGATTCGTGTTTTTGTTAGTTTTTTTCTTGTAAATTTGCATGTCGAACATGTTTTTTACGTTCGCTCGTAAACGAAAGATTACTAGTTTTATAATATAAAATACCCCCTCAACAATGAACTATAAAGAGGTGATTAATCATTATCCCGATTTCCCGAAGCCTGGTATCGATTTTATTGACATAATCCCTTTTATGTCCAACAAGGAGGCTTTCAATCAGTTGATTGCCGATATCGACGCCAACACGCATTGTCCCAATGTCGTAACAGTTGAGGCTCGTGGCTTCCTCTTTGCCGCTCCGCTGCTGACACAATCGAAGTTGGTTCAAAATATTGTCCCTATCCGCAAAAAGGGTAAGTTGCCCTATGCCGAGGGCGATTTGCGAGGCGTGCAGATAATGAAAGAGTACGGCCCCGACCAGGTCTATTACCGCCTCTCCGACATCGCCGCAGGCAAGCCGGAGGGAGACACTTTCTACCTCACTTTTTTGGATGATATTCTGGCGACGGGTGGTACCGCTATCGGCATCTCCGAGGCGCTCAACAAGGAGAGGGTGATTGTGGACGGCAAAGAATACAAGGTTAAAGTCAAAGAGTTTATTTTCCTTGTCGAATTCCCCGACCTCTACGACCATGCTCTTTTGGAGAGTATAGCACCTGTGAAATCTTTTGTTCAGATCGAGGGAGAGTGAACCATCTGGGCGAAAAATTGTTACGCCTCGAGGCTCTGTTGCTCAACAATAATCCGCGGCTGGTGACTTCCGCGGCCATGCGTGAGATGGCATCGTTGGGAATCAGCGACGAGATGGCGTACGCCATGATTCTTGCCGGCACTTTCGGCCTTCGCCCCGACGAGGATGACGACGACCGTAAGCTTGTCTACGAATACCTGCTGCCTTCGCTACACAAACTCGCCGTCTCGGATTATACCGACAATCCATACTACAGCTCCATTGTTTTCCCCGAAATCGAAGAACGTGGCGTGCGGCTCACCTATGGCGAGTATGCTCCTTTCGAGGCGTTCCCCTGTGGCGATATGCATAGGGAAGGGGCTCGCTTGTTGGCTCCACTAGGGTTCTTTGACCAAAGATTCAGATATCCCATGATAACGCAAGATGGACGTGAGTGGATGACCGTCACCCCTAACGAGATTGCGACCATGAGCGGACCCATAGCGGAGTCACACGGACATGTGCTGGTATATGGATTGGGGCTTGGCTATTATGCTTATATGGTCGCCATCAAACCTGAGGTGGAAAGCGTGACGGTGGTGGAACGCGACGAGGTCATTTACGACCTCTTCTGCAAACACATTCTGCCTCAGTTTCCCAATGGCAAGGTGTCGCTTGTTCTGCAGGACGCTTTCCTCCATGCCGAGACAAGCCGCTTCCTGCGTTATGGCCGACCTTTCGATATGGTTTTCACCGATTTGTGGCATGATGTTGGCGACGGATTGCCGCTTTACAGAAAGATGAAAGCGCTACAGGAACGCTATTCTGTTAAAGGTCAGATCTTTCGCTATTGGATTGAGCCAAGTATGAGTTGTTACTAGCGCCACATGGGGTAGAAACGGAAACAAAACGCTCGGATTGACCGAGTTGCGATAGGACGTGAGGACATTCGCCAACGTGTTTATTTATTGTTTATTTTTTTTCTAATATTTAATAATTAGTTCATTTTTTCTTTGTATTTTTGCATTTTCAAAGTGTAAAAAATAATAATAACAAAAATACAAAGAAATGTCACAAGAACAGATTGTTAATAAGGATGACCTTGTTATCCGATTTGCTGGTGACTCGGGCGACGGCATGCAGCTTTCAGGTACGCTGTTTTCCGACGCCAGTGCCCTTACAGGCAACGATATCGCCACATTCCCAGACTATCCTGCCGAAATCCGCGCTCCGCACAACACTATTGCCGGTGTCAGCGGCTATCAGGTCCACGTAGGTTCTCATATCTACAGCTCAGGAGACAAATGCGACATACTCGTCGCCATGAATCCCGCCTCTTTCAAGTCTCAGCTGAAATGGGCCAAGAAGGGTGCCACAGTCATTGTCGACATGGACACTTTCACCGACGAGGCTGTCGAGAAGGCTGGCTATAAGGACAATCCTTTCACCGACGAGCTCGAACGTGCCTATACCATCGTCCGCGCACCTATCACTTCTTTCACCGCCAAAATCGGTGAGGCTCAGGGCGCCGACAAGAAAACCACCGAGAAATGCCGCAACATGTTTGCCCTCGGTATGATTTTCTACCTCACACACAAAACTCTCGAGAAAACTTTCGCTTATCTTGAGCGTAAGTTCGCCAAGAAACCTGAAGTGGTGAAGCTCAACAAGGCTGTCCTCACCGAAGGTTACGAATATGCCGACAAGCTCGAGCTTATCCACTCGAAGATTGTCGAAGTGGCTCACGCTGAAATGCCTAAGGGTCGCTACCGCAATATCACCGGTAACGTTGCCACCGCTTGGGGTCTTCTCGCCGCCAGCGAGCGCAGTGGTCGTCGCCTCTTCCTCGGCAGTTATCCTATCACCCCCGCCACCGACGTTATGGTTGAGCTGGCAAAGCACAAATCGCTGGGTGCCCGCGTCTTCCAGGCTGAAGACGAGATAGCCGGCATCTGCTCCGCCATCGGTGCCTCTTTCGCTGGCGCCCTGGCTTGCACCTCCACCTCTGGCCCTGGCCTGTCGTTGAAGAGCGAAGCCCTTGGTCTCGCTGTCATGACCGAGCTTCCTCTCGTTGTAGTCGACGTGCAGCGCGGCGGCCCCTCAACAGGTCTGCCTACCAAGACCGAGCAGAGCGACCTTGCTCAGGCTCTCTATGGCCGCAACGGTGAGGCTCCTCTCGTAGTCGTCGCCGCCAGCAGCAGCGCCAACTGCTTCTACTGGGCTTACACCGCCGCCAAGTTGGCTCTCGAGCACATGACCCCCGTCATCCTGCTCACCGACGGCTATCTGGGCAACGGCTCTCAGCTGTTCCGCATCCCCAAGGTTGCCGATCTGCCTGCAATCACTCCTCGTCTGGCAAAACCCAACGATCCAAACTTCCGTCCTTTCCGCCGCGACCCAGAGACTTTCGCCCGCGAATGGGCTCTCCCAGGCATGGAAGGTCTCCGTCACCGCGTAGGCGGCCTCGAGAAATGCCCCGACGGCCCTCTCAGCACCGATCCCGAGAACCACGCTCTTATGACCTACAACCGTCAGGAAAAGGTTAACCGCGTCGCCAACTACATTCCCGACCAAGAGGTTACCGGCGATCCCGACGCTGACCTGCTAGTCGTTGGCTGGGGCGGCACCAGTGGCGCCCTCACCCTCGCCGTCGAGGAGATGAACAAGGAAGGCAAGAAAGTGGCTTACACTCACTTCAACTACATCTGCCCGCTGCCTAAGAACACCGGCGATATCCTGCGCAAATACAAGAAGATTGTTGTGTGCGAACTCAACAACGGCCAGTTCGCAGGCTATCTGCGCACCCAGTTCCCCGAATGCACAATGACCCAGTACAACAAGATTATGGGTCTGCCTTTCGAGGTCGGCGAGCTTAAAGAGTATTTTAATAGTTTAATTGGTTGATTTTCAGAACATCTAGAATTAAATGGCAACGCTATCATTTCTAGAATAAAAAATTAAATATCATGAGTGAAAGACATTTTGTTCCGAAATCGGACATCGAATATACAAAGGCCGACTTCACCAGCGACCAGATGGTGAAGTGGTGCCCTGGCTGTGGTGACCACGCCATCCTTTCGTCGCTGCTCAATACCTTCCCCAAGACACATACCAAAAAAGAGAATGTCGTCATGGTGTCTGGTATCGGCTGCTCGTCACGTATCCCTTATTATGTGGACACCTATGGTTTCCACAGCATCCATGGCCGCGCATGCGCCATCGCTACAGGTGTAAAACTCGCCAACCCCGCTCTCAGCGTCTGGGTTAACATGGGCGACGGTGACTCAATGGCTATCGGTGGCAACCACCTCATCCACGCAATCCGCCGTAACCAGGATCTCAACATCACCATTTTTAACAACGAGATTTACGGTCTCACCAAAGGTCAGTATAGTCCTACCACCAAGTTCGGCCAGGTCACCAAGACCTCGCCCTATGGCACCATCGACTATCCCTTCAATCCTGGTGAGTTGGTAATGGGTGCCCAGGGTACATTCTTCGCTCGTACCCTCGACTGCGTGCCTGCTCTCACCACCGACGTTATGCTCCATGCTGCCCAGCACGACGGCGCATCGGTTGTAGAGGTTCTTCAGAACTGTATGATCTTTAACGATAAGACTCATGCCGCCATCACCGACCGCGCTGTTCGTGACGACCGCACCATCGTCCTTGAGCACGGCAAACCTATGATTTACGGCAAAGAGAAAAACAAAGGTCTCCGTTTCAATGGCCGCCAGCTTGAGTCGGTAACCATCGGCGAGAACGGTATCACCATCGACGACATCATGGTTCACGACGAGACTATCGAGGATACCGGCATCCACATGATGCTCGCTCACATGGGTGGCGATCTTCCTGTCGCTCTCGGCGTCATCCGCAACGTCAAGAAGACCTCCTACACTCAGCTGTATGAGGATCAGATGGACGAGCAAATGCAGAACGGCAAATACAAGAGCGTCGACGATCTGCTCAACAGCGGCGACACTTGGGAGGTGTGATCCTCTCTGAATAGAGAATAGTGATTCGTGAGATGACGAAATAATGCAAGTCGCTCATGAATCACTATTTTTTTTATAATCATAGCAAATCCAGGACATTGCTGATTGCCTGGAATAAAAAAACAACTATTACATTATGAAACTAGCCGAAGCCCTCAGCATCAGAAAAGATCTTCAAAAACGCATCGCTCAGCTCCAGAGCCGCATCTCCAATAATGTCAAGGTTCAGGAAGGTGACGACCCTGTTGAGAACCCCGACGACTTGATGAAAGAGCTCAACTCTTGCTTTAAACAACTGGAGGAATACATTTGGCGTATCAATGCCACCAATATGCATGTCAAAAACGCCAAAGGTGTCTCTTTGACACAACTTATGGCTCAGCGTGATGTTCTCACCATGCGTGTCAACACTCTGCGTGGACTCTTCAACTCGGCGTCGGAGAACCAGAACCGCTACTCGCAGTCGGAGATTAAGATGGTCACCGTTGTCGATGTCAAGAAACTTGGCAAGCAGGTCGACGATCTTTCCGCAAAACTCCGTGTTCTCGATATGGAGATACAGGCTCTGAATTTCTCTTCCGAGCTGTTGTGACTCGCTGCCGACAAGGTTTTATTTATTTGCGAAACAATTCTATTCCTCTCACGAGTAGGGCGAACCGGATTTTTATCAGAACCGCATAGGGTTTGTATGCCGTTGTCGGAGTCGACGGCTTTGTTTCCTGTCAAAGGAACATCACGGCGCACACTCAGCATAATGGCATGTGAATGCATAGTTCACGATTCACGAGGCATTACCAACCGGTTGACTATTCGATGAGAGGGATTTTTTTTGATTATGAACGATAACGACAAATCTAAAATGGGAGTTTTTGGCTTGCTGCGCAAGCTGCTTCCCTATGTGCTTCCCTACCGTTGGCTCCTTCTCGCGGCTTTGTTGCTCACGGCTTTGGGAGCAATGATGTCGCAGGTCAACGCTATTGTCCTCGACCGCGCTGTCGACGCCATCAATGGTCTGCTCCACATCGAGGGCGGCTTTGAGTGGGGGAGAGCGGCGCGTCTGCTGCTTGTGGTCAGTTCGGTGCTGATAGGCAAAGAGATATTGGCTGCGGTGATTACTTTTGGACAACGTATTTTTGGTGAGAAGATCCGTATCAATGTCAGCCGTGACTTCTCTTTGCGTGTCGTGGACAGGATACTCTCTTTCCGGATGGCTTTCTTCAGCAGCGAAGGCAACGAGGCTGGCAAAGTGCAGACCCGTATCGACCGTGGCGTTATGAGCCTCAGCAATACCGTTAAGAACTTCTTTATCGACATTCTGCCTCTCTTCACCAGCGCCATAATGGCTCTCGTTCTCATGTTTGCCGCCAACATCTATGTCGGCATGGTGGCATTGGCTATTATCCCTGTCTATTTCTGGATCACAGCTCGCCAAGGGGTTCGTATGAAGGGTTGGCGTAGACGGGTCTTCGGCACTCATCAGGCTCTCAACCACGGCATCATGAATATTCTTGAGAGCATGAATGTCATCAAGTCGTTCAACAGGGAAAGGGTAGAGGCCGACCGTCAAGCCGCATTGCAGAACGACAGCACGGTGCAGCAAATGCAGACACGACGCATCTCTTTTCTTTTCGAGGGTTTGAAAAGCTTTGTTGAACAGATAGGCACGGTGCTCATCATTATTCTTACCGCCTACCTGGTGCTTATCGACTATCCTGGCATGTCGATAGGAAAGATAATGTATCATGTGTTGCTTTTCAGCAATGTCAGCGCCCCTATTAGACAATTGCACAGAATCTACGACGACCTCAACGACGCGCTGATATATGCCGAGGGTTTCTTCGGTCTCCTCGAGGCCGACGAGGAGGTGGAGCCTTCAGGGGCCTATAAGAGCGAAAAAGTGATGGGACGTTTCGAACTCAAAAATGTCGAGTTCACCTATCCCAGCGGCACACATGCCATTAACAACTTGACGATGACTATAGAGCCTGGCAAGACAACGGCTTTGGTCGGCCTCAGTGGCGCTGGCAAAAGCACCATTGTCAATCTTCTTGACAAATTCTACTCTCCCGACAGCGGCACTGTGACCCTCGACGGCGTTGACCTGAAGGAATGGGATACCGCGGCTTTGCGTGACAATATAGGTCTGGTGTTGCAGAAAAACCATATCTTTAGCGGCTCGATAGAGGAAAATATCCGCTACGGCAAGCCCTCGGCAACACGCCAAGAGGTGGAGCAGGCGGCAAAACAGGCCTATATCTATGACCAGATTGTCGCTTTGCCCGACGGCTTCGAGTCGCAGGCTTTGAATCTTAGCGGTGGACAGCAGCAGCGAATAGCCATTGCGCGTATGTTCCTGAAAAACCCACCCATCATCTTCCTCGACGAACCTACAGCCAGCCTTGACGCTATAGCCACCGAACAAATCAAAAACTCTATTGACGCCATCAAACAGGGTCGCACGGTGGTGATCATCAGTCATAATATCGGGCAGATAATCGATTCTGACGAGATCTATGTCCTCGACAAGGGTAGTGTCGTACAACATGGAACCCCCGATGATGTCTACCATCAAGGGGGGCTCTATAAACAGATTTTCGACGCCAGCGCGCGCAGCATGAATGCCGACAAAATTGCCTCAGTCCTCGGCTGATATCTGGATCTTTGTTATCTCAGTTTGAACTGGATGGGGAGGGTGAACTCGGTGCGGACAGGTTTGCCTCTTTGTTTGCCTGGTTTCCAGCGAGGCATTCTTTTGACGACACGAACAGCTTCTTCGTCACATCCGCCACCGATTTTGCGAATCGCCTTGACATTGCTTATAGTGCCGTCTTTCTCAACAACAAACTTCACTACCACGGTACCTTGAATGCCATTTTCAAGGGCATCTTTGGGATATTTGATGTTGGCACCGAGGTATTTGTACATATTATCCTCACCATTAGGAAATTCTGGAAAATCTTCAACAAAAACGAAGATTTCTTCTTCAACTTCATTTACGACGGTATCTTCTATAACCACCTGGGCCTGAATGGTGCTGTAGGAAAGCAGCATTGCTGCAATTGTTAAAAGGCTTTTCAAAAAGGTTGTTTTTTTCATGTTTTTGGGATTTGAGGGGTTTTATATAATATAATTGTTTTATATTTTTTTGTTCCGCCCCTTCGGGGCTCATATGTGTTTTTTTACTGTTCAGGAGCTTACGCTCCTGCCTGTGTTGTTCCGCCCCTTCGGGGCTTATGGAATTTTACGTTAACCTTTAACCTTTAATAGTAATCTAAGAGATATCTTTAACCTTTAACCTTTAATAGTACTCTAAGAGACATTTTTAAACTTAAAACATAAAACGTTAAACGTTATTAGTACTCTAAGAGACATTTTTAAACTTAAAACGTTAAACTTTAAACCTTACTTTTCAACTCGTTCAATAAGAAAGCTAACTGGTCGGAATCCGTCGTTGCAGCTAATCATGGCGCTGTTGGGGTTCTTCATCCATCCGTCGTAGAAGTTGCCGTGTCCATTTGCCAGTTCCTCAACAAACCACCGCATCGACATCCAGGCGCTGTCGCACATACCCTCAGGCTTTTGTCCTTCAATGCTGACCCAACTGTCGCCTTCGCTAATGTCGCAAGTGTGCTCAATAGGGTTTTCATACACATCTTGCAGGTCTTTGTAGTCGGCTTTGCGTATGGCAGTGATTTTTACGTTGTACATTTTTCTGTGATTTAGAGGTGCGAGCGACAACGAGTCCAAGCCAACAGGCTTATTTCTTGCTCTTCGCCATCTCACGAGCTATTATTTTATTATATTCCATCATCTCCTTTTCAATATCACTATTATTGCTGTTTGAACTCTTGTTGACATATTGATCAGGATTATATGTTTTTCCGCCGCTTTTAGCACTGCTTTCTTTGGGTGTCGACACTTTCTTGGGTTGGCTTTGCTGCTTTTTGTATTGTGCGGCATTGATGTTGAAATGAGCGGCACAATAGTCGACGGCGGACTCTTTTTCGCTGCAGTCTCTCTGCAGTTCATTGTTGTCGTCGGTCTTCACAGTGCATTTGAAGCTTTCAAGCATTTTTTTAGCCAGATTGATATCGTCGGTGTTGACGGCTAACTCAAGAGTGTATCTGCACATTTTGTTGTAGGCTTCGACATACTTGTTGTAGGGCTCGTACTCGCTGTAATATTTTGACTCTTTGCCTTCCACAGGTATTTCCGACAGCAACAATGGTATTTTTTTGATTGCGGACTCAGGCTGGTTGTTGACAATGTCTTTGATCTCATCGCGGTAAAGGCCTTCTAGGGCATTGTAGTAATCTTCGTTGCTTTCGCCAATAAAAACTCTCAACTCGTTCAGCATGTTGTGAGCTCCCACATAATTGCCTTTTTGAGAGTGGGATATGATCTCCTCGCTATAGTCCGCGATTTTCTGTTTCTTCTCCTCCTCTTTCTTACCTGTTGAATAATCGTCATATATATAGTATCCAATTATTATTATGGCGATGATGAAAACAGCTTTCAGTAATGTTACAATAATGTTTTTCATTATATTTCCTGTTGATATTCTTGAATATTCAATGTGGTATCTCTACAGCCTGTTTTATTCGATGTTTATTTCATGCTCTTTGCCGTCGTCGACAAGTGCTATTTGGGTAGGATCGGACTTACTGTTGGCGGCGCGGCTATAGTTGATGATATAGCTGCTTGAGCCGTGACGGTAGCGGATTTTGAATCCGGGCCAGTCGGTGGGAATATGCGGGTCTATGGTCAGTTTGTCGCCATCTTTGTGCAGACCCAGAATATTCTCGATTCCAGTTTTGTATGCCCATGATGCCGAGCCGGTATACCACGTCCATCCGCCGCGACCCGGGTGTTGCGGATTGCTGTAGATATCCGCGGCCATACAATATGGCTCCACCTTGTATTTAAGCACATCGGCAAGTGAGTGGGTCCGGTGTATTGGGTTGATGATAGAGTAGAGATAGTAAGCCATGTCGTTGCGACCCTCTTTCAGCTGAGCCATGATGTACCACATGGCGCCATGAGTGTACTGACCTCCATTTTCGCGCACACCCACAGGATAGTTCATGATATATCCCGGCGACGGCTGCGAGTCGGAGGAAGCGTGCCATTGGAAAGCAGGAGTCAGGAGTTGTATGATCTCATGCTCACGGTTCACCAGACGGTTGTCGGTTTCACGCATAACACTCTCTTTCTGCTCTTTGGTGGCGACATCGGTAAGTATGCTCCATGCCTGGCAGATGAGGTCGATCTGGCATTCTGTGTTGTTGCGGCTTCCCATGGGGTCGCCATTGTCATAGTATGCGCGTAGGAACCAAGCGCCGTCCCATGCTGTTTTCTGTATGGCGTCGACCAAACGCTGGCGGAAGTCAGAGAGCTCTTTGCAGTAGCTCAGGTCGGCGTTGGATGCCATCTGTGTAAGCTGCTCCATCTTTGGCAGCAGGTCGCAGAGGAAAAACGCCACCCATACACTCTCACCTTTACCCTCGACACCGACATGGCTCATGCCGTCGTTCCAGTCGCCGCAACCCATGAGGGGAAGACCATGAGAGCCTATGCGGTTCATGGCGCGGTTCACGGCACGGCGCAGGTGCTCGTAAAGCGAGGCGTATTCGAAAGAGGCGTCGCGCTCGCTGTCGCTTTCAATGAAAGTGCCGCTGCGATAGTTCATGCCGCGTTCCGCCTCGCCAGGAGTCAGCTGATCGGCTTGGCAGAAAGGCACCATGACGTTGAGGATGGAGGTGTCGCCAGTGACAGAGACATACTGGTGTGTGACGAAGACAAGCCACAGGTAGTCGTCGCTGAATGTCGTGCGTGCTCCGAGGTGCATGCTCTCGTGCCACCAGTGCAGCACGTCGCCTTCGGCGAACTGGTGCGCGGCGTGATCCAGAATTTGCTTGCGGGCATAATCCGGGTTGCTGTATAGAATGCTCATCACATCCTGTAGCTGGTCACGGAATCCTGTGGCGCCGCCGACTTGATAGAAACCTGCGCGGGCAAAGAGACGCGAGGCATACACTTGATAGAGGTACCAGCGGTTAAGCATATAGTCCAGGCTGCGGTCGGGAGTCTCAACCTGAATGAAAGAGAGCTTCTCGTTCCAGTAGTCGACCACTTTGTCGAATTCGGAATAAATATCCTTTATCGAAGTAATAGGAGCGAGCTCCTTGTTGTCCAATTCGTCCAATTGGCACACAGAGATGATGAAAGCCACCTCCTTCTCGCCCTGGGCTGGGACGTCGAGAGTTAATCCTATGCGTTTTCTGTTGGGGTAGTCGAGCGACACATCGGTCAGAGGCTCCGACGCCGTTAGTCTCAGCACAGTGTCGCGGTAGACAGGGTGATAGACATTGCGCACCAACAGAGAGTTTGTGCTTGCGTCCCAACGGGAATACAGGTAGCGGGCGGTATCTTCCTCACAAACGCCCATGACCAGTTTGAAGACCATGTCGAGCTCCAGCTCACGTTGTTTCTCGGAGTTGTTGCTGACACGTATCTGGTAGTATTTCTCCATGCGCTCTTTGGCAACAAAGAGACGCACGTCGATCTTCAAGTCACCGTATTGGGCGTCGAATGCCGACCAGCCTTGACTGTGGCGGGCTGTGGCGGGCACAAATTGCTGTTTGTCGATCAGCAGCATTTCGCTGGCGTTGTCCCTCACGATGTCGTTGCTCCAGCCCGTCAACTTAAACTGTTGGGCGTTGTAGGCGAAGGTGAAACCAGCCATAGTCGAGCTCACCACGCAGCCAAACACGCCTCGTCCGTTGGCTTTGGCAATGTCGCCGGCGCCGGCGATGACGTTGACCCATGGCATTGGAGTGTTGGTGTTGGTGACCACATAGTCGCAAGGACCCGCATTGTTGGATGTACTGTCACCCTTACGGTTGCGTTCCACATCGAAGCCGCCGTATTGATTATAGAAGTCCAAGTCGCTCCATACCCTGAAGTCTTTCTTGGGTCGTAGAGGAGGATATTCTATTTTGTGCTGATAGTGCTGGTATTCGGTCTCCAGATCTTGCAGCTGCTGTTCGATTCTCACACCATTGCGGGTGTTGAAACAGACTCTGGCGACAGTGTGAAGCAGGGTGCGCTCATCGGCGGATAGGTCGTCGCCGTTGATGACATATACATGTCCGGCGTCGCTGTGTGGCGCCCACAGGTGCTCGGTGTCGGCCATGCTGCGGATAAAATGAGTCAGACCCTCGCGTTGTGACTGAGGAACGTTGTTGATGAAGACCAAGTCCAGATATAGCCCACGCACTTTATAGTATTCGAAAGCCCTGAGCATCTCTTTTGCAAATCCCGAGTGGTCGGCGCTGTCTATCTCCATGAGAAGAATGGCGAGGTCGCCGCTTATGCCAAAACGCCACAGAGAGCTTTGCGACAAGCGATTCTGAGCCAGAATCTCGTTGCGATGAGAGCCTAATGTCGCTGTCTGTGCCATGTATTTGGCAATATTGCAGTAGAGACGCATCTGTGATCCCTTCAGCAGCGACATGTCGTTGCGCATGTTGTTGAACACCGACGCCGATTTGAAAGCGTGCTCGATGTCCACAGGCGATAGGTATTGTTCGACTACTTGGAACAGGTGCTCTTTGGCTTTGGCGAAGCCAGTCACAATGAATGCCTCGGCGGAGCGGCCGGCGGCAATATGAATACGTCTCCTCATTGCCATAATGGGGTCGAGGGTTGTGCCTACGGTACCCGATAGGTTGCGACGCGACTTGATGACCTCGGCTTGACGCAAGCTGCCGCCACGCCCAAGGAAGTTGAGGCGTGAGGTCTCATACTCAACAAAGTTGTTTGCTTTTGCCGTTGTCACGCTCTCTTCGTCGTCCTGAGCCACCCAGAGTTTATGTATCAGGAATTGGCGGGTTTGTGCTGCTCCTGGCCTGCTGAAAAGCAAGGACTCGTGCTTGCTGTCATACTCCGACCCAATCTTCATGGCGTTGAAGACTCTGTGGCTTTCGTCCTCGGCATGAGAAGACAGTATCACCTCACCATAACTTGTAAGCTCCAGATCCACATCCTCGTTGCCCATGTTGGAGAAGGTAAAGCGTCTTATCTCCGCGCTGCGGTCTTTGAGAACCGTCACCTCCGTCAGAGTCTCGATGTTGTCGTCAACACGCTGGAACTTGATGATGTCGCTGGCGAAGCTGACATGGTATTTCTCTGGCATCACGTCCAGCGGTGCGTATGTCGCGCTCCAGATCTTGTCGCTTCTCAGGTTGCGTATGTAAAGGTATGTTCCGTAGTGGTCGGCGCTGATTTTACGGTATCTGTTCAGCATTATGCCCTTGAAACGAGAGAATCCGCTGCCGCGGTCGTTCAACAGCACCGTGTATTGTCCGTTGCTCAACACACCGATTTCGGGAACGTTGGCGATGGTGTCAAAATCGCGTGCGTCACTCTCGGTCTGGACTTTCGTGTATTTATAGCGCTTGTATTGCGTCACTTTCAGGTCGATGTAAGGCTTCACTTGGGCTTTCTCTTTCAGCAGAGTCTCCATCGACTTCATGGTAGGCTCATGCATAAAGTAACGTTGCATGCAGTTGTCGCACAGATAGTTTGTTAGCGACGCCAGAATCATGCCCTGATGGTGAGCATAATGGGCTTTCACCGCCACACTGTCTTCGTCGTCATAGCTTTCGTACAACCCAAACTCGTCATACATGTCCAGCTTTTTGAAACGTTGGATGTTGTCATACACGCCACGGTCGTCGATACCGATGGTCATAATGGAACTGTATGGCGATATCACAATGCGGTCGGGGGTGGTGTTCTGGAATTTCAGATAGGGCACACCGAAAGCGTGGTATTTGTAGTTTTGGGCGTCGTCAAGTTCGTTGTAGGCAGTCTCGCTGATACCCCAAGGGAGATGTTTGTATCTCGCCACAGCCTTGTTGATGAAGGCTTTCTGGGCTCTGATGGCGAAACTGTAGGTCTCATCCATGAGAGTGTGACGGTAGGTGGGCAGAAAAATCAGCGGCATAAAGTATTCGAATAAAGTTCCATACCACGAAGCCACACCTTTGTAGCCGTGATATTGCACCAGGGTTTTGTCAAGGCAGAACCAGTGTTTGTATGGAGCGTCGCCTTGGGCGATGGTCAGGAACGACGTCAGTCTGGCCTCAGAGGCGAAATTGTTGTAATGGTAGGGCAGCAGGGTGAAGTTGGTGGTGTCGTAACCTATGCTGAAGACGTCGAGCTCAGGATTATACAGTTTGTTGAAATCAGTCTGGTCGATAAGCCTGCTCACCTTGGCCAGCAGACTTTCCGTGTTATCGGACTGCTCGGAGTTGCTCTCACCGCTTTCGAGCCATCCTTTGACAACATAGAGACAGGCGACAAAGTTGCCGCTGTCGCATGTGCTTATGAAGTAGTTAGGCAGCTCCTTAAGAGTGCTGATGTTGTACCAGTTGTACAGGTGTCCGTTCCATTTCTTCAGTCTGGACACGGTCTCAATGATGTTGCCAATCCGGCTCTCAGCCTCTTTGCGGTTTATGAAGCCCATCTCCGCGGCGCCAACAATGGCCGTCATAGAATAGCCTATGTTGGTAGGTGAGGTCTTGTAGTCGGTGGCAGTCTCACGACTCTTCTGGTAGTTGTCGGGAATAAGCCAATTGTTCTCCTCGGTTATGAGTGTGTCGAAGAAGTGCCAAGTGTCTTTTGCCAGCTGGCGCACCTCGTCGGTCTCTTTGGTGTTAAGGCTTTTCTTGTTGAGAGGGAATTTTTTGCCCAGCCAGAACATTAGCATAGGAGCCACGCACCATACCGCTGCGCAGAATAGAACGGCGGCCATTCCAATCCAGTTACCCCAATTAACCACGTATAGCGCCACGGCTATGGCCGACACGACATAGTTGAACCAGAATTTCATGATATAGTCGCCCAAAGTGCCTTTGGTGCTTTTGGCCGCCTCGTCACTGGTAATCCACGCCAGCAAGTCGCGGTGCGAGAACCACATCCGGTAGCATGCCCTCACCGCGGCGTCGGTATACATCCATGCCTCTTTGGGAAGCAGGGCGAACTGTACCAGCGACCGGTAGATGATCACTCTGAAACCTCTCATCAACGTCATATAGTAGCGGTAGCGTTTGCCAAATCGTGGCACCTTTGCGATCTGACCCATGATGAAGAAAACAATAGGACTTGCCACCACCAGCAAAGCCACCAGCAGGAACCATATGGCGTTGATTCCGGTAATACCGCTGAATCCCACCAGGAGCACCACCAACAGGGCCAGACTCAGCATAGACCTGCGCAGGTTGTCGAAGATCTTCCAGCGTCCTATGGTGTTAACCTGATTCTTGACTTTCTCGCCTCTTTCGTTGTGCACACGGTTCTTCAGCCAGCCAATAATCTGCCAGTCGCCGCGGGTCCAGCGGTGGTGGCGTTTGGCGTCGTCAATATAGTTCGACGGATTGTCGTCGAAAAGCTCCAGGTCGTTTATCAGGCCGCAGCGTATGTGGCAGCCCTCGATAAGGTCGTGGCTCAGAATCAGGTTCTCAGGGAAAGTGCCTTTCAACACCTTCTGGAACACACGCAAGTCGTAGATGCCTTTGCCGCAGAACGACCCTTCGTTGAAGATGTCCTGATACAGTTCGAAAGAAGCGGTGGTGTACACATCCAAACCTCCCAGACCTGCCATCAGCTGGGCGTATCGGCTCTTGTTAGTCACCTCGACGTCGACATTCACCCTGGGCTGCATTATGCCGTAGCCGCTGTCCACACGCCGTCCGTCCTCGCTCAATTTGGCTCTGTTGAGAGGGTGGGCCATGGCGCCTATCAGCTTCTGCGCCGAATAGAGGACCAACTCCGTGTCGGTGTCGAGAGTGATGACGAATTTTATGTCGGGCACAGCCCCTTGACGCCATTCGCTGATGGTCTCGAATCGGAAACGCTTCTTTTTCTCATTCTCGTTGGTGTCGCCAAGCAGCAGGTCGTTGAAGTGCAAGATGGCGCCACGCTTCCTCTCGTGGCCCAGCCAGGTCTGCTCGCCGTCGCTCCAGGCCCTGCGACGGTAGACGAAGTTGAAAATCTTCGCTCCGTATTTATCGTTCAGTTCAGCCACTTTGGCACGTCCCGCTTCCACAACCTCGTCGTCCCACGGTGCGTCAGCCTCTTTGTATGAGGCGGCGTCGCCAATAAGAGTGTAGTAGAGGTTTTGCGGACGCTGTTCGAGGCGTTGGAACGACACACCCTCCTCGCCTTCGGAAGCGCGGTTTATGTTGCTCAGGTAGTATATTTCCAGCTGTTCCAGCAACTCCACGGTCTTCTCCTTGTTTTTCAGAATAGTGGGCATAATCACCATGGTGGCATACTCCTGGGGTATCAGACCGTCTTTGAATTTGATCTTGAAAGTGCCCATGGGTTTGTGCAATTTGCCCAGCAGCCAGTTGAAGAGGTCTATCACTATCTGGCTCATGGGAATCCAGAGAGCCAGGGTAAGCAAAGCCGTCAACCAGGAGAAACCGTCACTCCATGTGCTCCACGCCGCGAAGGAGAGAGCCAGCAGCAATGCCGCAGCCACAACAATACCAATGTAGGAACGAGCCCTAAGATTCCATTTCTTGGGAGGAAACAGCTGCCAGCCCACATGCTCGCCTCTTTTGTCAGCCTCAGCGACAAGTTCCTTCACAAACTCGTATTCGTTGCCTTTTTTACGGCATAGTCTAACGATCTTTGCCCTGTAGTCATCCTTGGTCTTGTCGTACATTTGATCGTACATGCCAGCCTTTTCAGCCTTCAGCATACGTTCCGAAAAACTCACAGCATCGAGAAGTTCAGCGGTAGGCAACTTCGTCATCTTCTTCAACGAGGTGAAGATGTTCATCATCATCAGGTTGTCCTGAGCGGCCTCGTCAAGGTGTTTTGCGTCGGCGTTGCTTTTGTCCGTCGGCTCGTAGTTATAGGCTTTTTTATTACTTAAGTCACGGCACAGATCCGCAAGACTGGCTATCAGTTTGTGTTTTATGAGCGGTATAAGGCTGCACACCTCAGGGAAAGTAAGATAGTCCTTCCTGTTGACCTGCACTTGCGACAGGTAGCGGAACATCAGCCCCTTATCGATTTGGTAGTGGCAGCGCTTCATGAAGTTCTCCAGCAGTTGTCCAATCTCATCGATTCGGTGCGATCCTATGCGTTTCAGCTCTCGGCTTCGCAGCTCCTCGCGCATTGTCTTCTCCTGTTCACTGATCATATAGTAGTTGTCCAGAACCCACTCGTTCGTGCTGCCCACCAGGCGCTGGTTTTTCGTCTCTTCAACCAGCAGCATATAGTATTCCGTGATGTCCTTTACGTTTTTCTTGAAAATTCTGTATATCATGTCTCGATTGTTTTTCGTGTGAGAATGGTTTAGCCTTACTTTTTGGTGTTAGTATTAGTGCTAAAAGGAGCCGTAAGTGCGGATTTTCAGTGCCTTTAAGGTCTAATAAGGCATAATAAACCCAAAATATCAAATTTGCAAATTTACAAATTTTAGTTTAATTTTATGGAATACTAAATTTAAAATATATTTTTCCCCGCAAGTCCCTCACCGCAGGATAAACGAGAATTATGCTATATATGACTCTCTTACCGCCCCCGGCAGTATAATCCACAAGATTTATAAGATTTCTGCAAGCCCTGCGCCGCAGGAGGAACGAAAGTTATGCTGTAAATGAGACTCTTACCGTCGTAGACGGAATAATTTATAAGATTTATAAGATCTCGCCCGATCCGCGCCGCAGGAGACCAAAATAAGATTTAAAGAAAATATTACCGCCCCCGGCATGAAGAAGCTCCAGTGGAGCTTTGATAGCGAAGCGGAGAATGAAAAGATTTATAAGATTTCCAAGAGAAAGTTACTTCTGTTTTTTGGTGGGACCAACTTTCACTTTCTCAACAACCGTCGTGTCGGGATGCGTGTCAGCATACCTCTTTGTAGTGAAGCGACCGGTTTTGGCACTCCGAGCTACTTTCACGGTTCTAGCCATATGCATTGGACTTAACGCCTGCTCCTTTCAGGCACTGTGAGAACTTGTCCAATGTTCTCGGGTTAAACGGGGATTCGGACAATCCTATTTAATCCATCTACGGCAAAAACGATGCCAAAAGGCAAAAGAATGACAAAATGACAGAGTTTATATTTGAATTTTGTGAAAATTAAACAAAAATTAAAAATAAAATCGCTTGTTTCAAAAATTTGTTGTATTTTTGCACCGTCGTTTAATACTGAACAATTATGATAGCGGAATTCAAAATCAGGAATTTTTATTCGTTGCGGGATGAGCAAACGCTGAGTTTTATCCCGACGAATGACGATACGTCGCGCGATATTTATACCGAAGAGGTGGCTGACGGTGTCTCGCTTTTGAAAATAGGCTGTATCTATGGATCCAATGCTTCGGGTAAGACAAACATCTTGAAGGCACTCCATTTCTTTTCGCAATTCATGGTTAATGATAGTTTGAATAAAGGCGACGAGATGGGAGTCGTGCCTTTCTTGCTTGATGACGTATCGGGCAATGAACGGACGCAGTTTGAAATGACTTTCTATCTGAACAGGGAGAAGTATAAGCTCAATCTGGTGTTGGATAACAAGGTTATTTACGAGGAAACTCTGCATGTGTATTCTTCGGTTCAACCAACGTGCACTTATAATGCGGGAAAAGATGCTACAGATATTGTGTTTGGCGGCAAAGTGGGGTTGGTCAAGAAAAGTAGGGATGCCATAGAGGGTAATACTTTCAATAAACGAACGGTGATTGCTGCCTTTGGTAAGTCAAATGTTGAGAAATCAAGGCTGAATCTGGTATATGATTTCTTTTCTAAGGGGATTGCGCCTATCATGTATCCCCAGAGTGACCTGATGGGGTTCACTAAACGCCGTATAAAAAGCGACAGGGACGGACGATTAAAACGGTTCATTCTTCACTTTTTGAAGGCATCTGACTTTAATATCTCGGATATTGCAATCCATGAAGAGGAACTCACCATTACTCCTGAAATAGAATTGATGATTAAGAATACCTCAGGAATGCCGGAAAAGGCAAAGGAAGAAATCTTGAATAAGGGCACGTTGCATTCGGACGAGATGTTCTTTGTGCAACATACCAGTAACGGTGATAAGGAACTATACGAGGAGTTGGAGTCTCGAGGAACCAAGAGATATGTGGGGCTGGCTACAATCCTTTATGACCTGTTGGTCCACGGTGTGATTCTTCCTATTGACGAGATAGAGACAAGCATTCACTATGAGTTGCTCTCTTATTTTATCAAAGTATTCCTGGTGAATAGCAAGCGAGGCGGACAGCTGATTGTCTCTACACACGACATAGACTTGCTGGATGAGGACTATATCCGCAGAGATGTGATTTGGTTCACAGACAAGAATGATTGCGGAGAGACTCAACTGATAAGGCTGTCAACCCTTGGTCTGCACAAGACGCTGTCGGTTTATAATGCTTACAGGCAGGAAAAGCTTGTGAATCTGCCTTTCTTGGACAGCATTTATATGGATGAATACTATGAGCATGAGACAGGGAAATAGAAAAGTACGGAAGAGCATCGCTATCATCGGTGAAGGGCTGACAGAGTATCCGTCGTCGACATTGAAACAGGACTCCAGAAATGGAAATACCATGAACACTAATAACAATATGCTACACCATCGTTGCGGGCACGATTCTTTTAGGCTCATGTACCTTGTCGCCCTCATGTTTCTGTGTCCCGTCCTTTACGGCCAGAGCCCGACTCAGGCGGCACTATTGGAGAAAGCCTATCAGGATTCATCTATAACGTTGCTAAATCAGTTCTTCGACAACTGGTCATCGGAAGTTTCCCCGAACGAAAGCGAGGCCCGCAACAAATGGGTGGTGGAAGCACACAAGGTCTTCAAGGCTTTCTATCAGCCCCTTCGTTTGGACAAAATTGGCTGTGACGTCAACGAGTTTGAGATCTCTTACCAGGATTTCCCTTATTTCATTGTGCAGGATACGCTGTACCGTATTTACATTGCGGACACTATCCCCATCGGAGACGACGAGTTTGTTGCCTACTGTAAAAAACGTATTAATAAGATGTTCCCCGATGACAGTACACGTAAAAAGGAGCTGGAATCTCTGCAGAGAATGATTGAAAACGACTTCTTGCATATGGATTTCAAACGAGAAAAGTATATGTTTCCAAGAGAATGGAGTGCCATTCCCATCATATTGGTGGACTCAAACATCTCTTTCCGCCCCTCAGTGAGTTTCTCCGACAAGAAAGTTGTCCACCTGACCGCTGGCTATGAGCGGTTGTTGAACACGTTTCTCGGCAACAAACATGTCGAAATGGGGACGGAAAGCCTCATGCAGGTGGCTTATGCCAAGGAAGAGAGTGCGCGGCGAATGAATTTCATCGAGAATGCCGTTCAGATATTTTATGGTCACTGGGGCGGCTATTGGCAGTATGAGACTTACCCCATGGCCAATTCAATCATTTTCGACTCCGCAATGCAGCGGGCTGTCGTCAAATTCCGCTTTATTTACGAGGGCGGTGAAGTGTTTCTTGAAAAACGGAACGGCGAATGGACTGTCGTTTCAGGAAAACTTACATGGATAGAATAGTGAATCGTAATACAGTGATTTAAACAATATTCGTTATCAGTATGAAAAAGTTGTTATACTTTGATATGGACAACGTCCTTGTCGATTTCAATTCCGGTATCGACAAAGTGGATGAGGACACCAAGCGGGCTTATGAGGGGCATTGGGATGACATCCCGGGTCTATTCAGCCTGATGGAGCCAATGCCAGGCGCTATCGATGCGGTACATCGCCTTGCTGAAGAATATGATTGCTACATCCTCTCCACGGCGCCGTGGAAGAACCCCTCGGCATGGTCCGACAAGGTGGAGTGGGTGACAAGGTATATGGATGACGTTTTCCACAAGCGTCTCATTATCTCGCATCACAAGAACCTTTGTGGCGGCGATTATCTCATTGACGACCGCGGCAAGCACGGCTCTAATGAGTTCTCCGGCGAGTGGATTCAGTTCGGCTCGCCAGAGTTCCCCGACTGGGATAGTGTGTTGAAATATCTCTGTGGCAAGAACTAGCAAGCAGATGAAATCCAGACATATCAGCAAGAAGATTCTTATTCCACTGATAGTTGCAGCGGTGCTGGCGGTGACATTCCTCATTATGGGAGTGATTGTCAACCGTTCTGTCGACAAAATGGCGGAGGCTCGCTGCTATTCCAGCGTGGAGGATATACCGTACCGTCGGGTGGGTCTGCTCCTTGGCACATCGCGCCTCACACGGCATGGTTATGAGAACCCATATTTCTATTATAGGATAGACGCTTGCGCTGAATTGTATCATGCAGGAAAGATTACCCGCATCCTTGTCAGCGGAGACAACAGCCGGAAAGATTACAATGAGCCTGCCGATATGAAAGAGGCTCTTGTGGAACGCGGTGTGCCGCCTGACTCCATTACGCTCGACTACGCTGGCTTCCGTACCTATGACTCTATGGTGAGGGCGAAGAAAGTGTTCTGTCAGGACTCCATTACTGTCATCTCGCAAGACTGGCATAACGAGAGGGCAATCTATATAGCCAATCGGGTAGGGGTGGATGCTGTTGCCCTCAATGCGGAGGATGTCTCTTTCCGCACAACCGCATTTAAATATCGTGTGAGGGAATGGCTCGCCCGTACCAAGATGGCATTCGACCTTCTCTTTCTCCACGAGCCGCACTTCCTCGGAGAACCGATTGAAATATGATTGGTAGGGTGTTTTCAAAGAATTGATTACCAATGTCGGAGAAATACAAATGACTGGATAAATAAAGACCTATAGGTCATTTTGCAGGATAAAAACTTTCAAAAAGCCCATTGTTACTATCTTGTTCGCGAGTCAAGGTACTTGAGACAAAAATTAACAAATAAAAATTGTCAATAGGTCATTTTGCAGGATAAAATCTTCCGGTTTTCGCGTTTTTACTACCTTTGCGAGTGTTCAAGCAACTCAAAAAAGGTAGAAAATGTACAAGGTTAAATGTCCCATATGCAAAGGGACGCACACGGTAAAAAACGGGAAACGACAGGGTGTTCAGTTATACGTCTGCAAGGAATGCGGATATCAGTTCCGAAATGGGAAAAGTGTTGATATCGAGAAGCTGTGGAGCTGTTACCAGGATGGTAAACAGACAATTTCGGAGTTGGCGGAGACATTTGAAATAAGCCAATCCACTGTCAAACGGCGATTTCGCGGGGTGAAAGTAGAATGGGTGCAACCCACGCTCTGCGGTGGCGGATTTTTGCATCTGGACACATCTTACTGGGGCCACAACTGGGGTGTGCTCCTAGGCTTGGACGAGGAGGCGGGGTTGCCGCTGTATGTGGCATTCATCAACCACGAAAGGGTGCAGGACTATATTGACGCAGTTCGAAGCATAGAAGGTCGTGGATACAGCATCAGGGGAATCGTGATTGACGGGATGCAGAGCCTCTTTACCGAGTTCAAAGCGTACAAGATACAGATGTGTCAGTTCCATATGATACAGATAGTCAAACGGTATCTGACCAATCGTCCTAAATTGATAGCCGCCAGGGAATT
Source organism: Bacteroidales bacterium (assembly GCA_017960475.1). GTDB lineage: Bacteria > Bacteroidota > Bacteroidia > Bacteroidales > P3 > Colimorpha. The sequence continues at coordinate 27,904 of JAGCZH010000040.1, forward strand.
GAAAGAATTGGTGGGTTCCCTAACCGTAAGGCGGAGAAATGAGTTTGAGCACGAGTACCTCCAATGGAAGGAGCGGTGGGGGCAGATGCTCAACAGGCGCACCACGCTTAAGTCGGGGAAGACTCAATTCACCCACAAACGGCTACGCTCGGCGATGCACAGTGTGGACTTCTACCTGCCATACCTGTTCACATACCAGCAGCCTGAATGCAAGGGAATGCCCAATACCAACAACAAAATAGAGGGCACATTCACAGACCTGAAAAAGAACCTCAACAACCACAGCGGGATGTCTCTGGAGAACCGCAAGCGGTTCATAAGTGGGTTTTTCTTGGCATTGAAATCTAAGCTTGAACAGGACAAATGACTGAGGAAAAGGCTCCGCCTTATGCAGAGCCAGTCCCGTTCAATCTTGAGTTTGCAGTCCTATTCCTCATGGGGTTGCTCCCCAGCAGAGCCCCACTACGCTTCAAACTGCGATGCAAAAATACGATTTTTCTTCTATTCGGCCATCCTGCAATTTGACCTATACGCCTGATTTTATATAAAACAGTCATTGAATAAGTGCTATTATATTGCTTGTTTGATTCTGAAAAAGTGTAAAATGTTTTGGAATTCACAAAAAAAGTGTATTTTTGCATTGTTATATAAGGGGTAATATCATGGCTATTTGATTATGGAAAGACTATGGAGCTGAATGTAAAACAATATAAAGAACTCACTCTCGACGAATTGCACGACATTTACCGATACCGTGTGTCTGTGTTCGTGGTGGAGCAGAATTGTCCATATCAGGAGATAGACGGCAACGACAAAGTGTCGTGGCATCTGTGGTTGGAGGACAAAGGCGAGATGGTGGCTTATTTGCGAGTATTGCCTGCCGGTACAACATTCGAAGATGTATCCATTGGCAGGATGATTTGTACCCGTCGCCGCCAGGGATTGGCTACACAGCTTCTGCGTGAAGGTATCAAGCTGGCCGTTGAGAAGTTCCATGCAGAGAGAATAACCATCGAGGCACAAGTCTATGCCCGTGGCCTTTACGAGAAAGTCGGGTTTGTGCAGACATCAGACGAGTTCCTTGAGGACGGTATACCTCACATCAAAATGACATTGGAAATAATATGACTATAGAAGAAGCAATACGCAACCGTCATTCCGTGCGTCAATACGACGGAAGACCTCTTGCTGAAGATCAAGTGGCCAACCTTACTGCAGAGATAGAAAAGATCAATGCTGCCAGAGGGTTGCATATCCAACTAATACAGAATGAGCCGAAAGCCTTCTCTGGCTTCCTGGCCCGTTACGGCAAGTTTAGAGGTGTTACCAGTTACATCGCCTTAGTAGGAAGTAAGTCTGGCGACTTGAAAGAGAAACTCGGATACGAGGGAGAACGTCTTGTGCTGTTGGCGCAACAGCTGGGACTCAACACTTGCTGGGTTGGGGGCACGTTCACGAAGAACAAAGCAGTGCAGGTCGACAAAGGTGAGAAGTTCGTGGCCGTCATCTCCATAGGCTATGGCCTTACCCAAGGCAAGGCGCACGTCAACAAGCCCCTCGGACAGATTGCCGCCATTGCCTTTACACCGGAGTGGTTTAAGAAAGGTGTTATGTGCTCCATGCTAGCCCCTTCGGCAATGAACAAGCAGAACTTCCACTTCGAGTATATGGCTGATGGAAAGGTTGTGGCCACGGCAAAAAATGTGCCGTTCTCATCGGTAGACCTCGGCATTGCCAAACTGCACTTCGAGATTGGCTCCGGCAAAGACAGCACCATTTGGAAATAGAATGACTATTCCTTGTCGTAGAGCTTATATTACGCATTACACGCAGACATCATATAGTTAACAGCTTGCGTATAATGTTTATCCTTTTTTAAGTTCGTCTATGTGGGGCTGATGTATATGGCTATATAATAGTTTGTTATTAATCGACAGAAAAGGAAGACAATCGTTATGAATTGTCTCCCTTTTTTATTATAGTTATAATGCCAGAAGTGGTTTATTTTGCTGTTGTCAGCATCGCGTCGTCAACCTTGAAAGTGAGCGAGGCCCAACTCATACCGCCCGCGCGACTCGGCAGTTCGTCGTAGGTGTAGCGTGTTGACTTGAAGTTGTAGGGCGAGTCGGCACCGAGGGTGTCGCTGGCGTAGAAGGTCAGCGTGTCGATGCCGTCGACGATGAATTGCACGCTGTCGCCAAAAAGTCCGGATCTGACGTTGTATATTATTGCGTTTTGCCCTGTGGAGCCCAAGCCTCCATTGAAAGGCAGCGTGGCTTTTTGTCCTGCCGCTACGGGATAGGTGCCGTCGAAGTTGGTGCCGTTTTCGTGGGGATAGTAGCGCCAGGAGCCGCTCCAAACGAAGAGGATGTCGTGCGAGCTTTGGTTGTCAATGGTGTACTCTTCGTCGAAACCTGGGTCGCAGGCGGTCATAAGCATTGCCGCAAGGAGGGGCAGAAGTATTATTTTTGCTTTCATATCATTAATGTTTTATAGTTATCTAATCATCCAGTTGAAGCCTATAAGTCCATAGATGCTGGAGGAGGAATAGGCAGTACTTATGCCACCGTCGATGCACATTTGGGCCTTCAGCTGCAGGCGGTCGCTTGTCTGCCACAGGGCTTCCAGGCGGCCCTGGCTGTTTTCGAGACTGTTTTCGAGGCCGGCGCTGAACATCCACCGCTCGTTGGGTAGCCAGTGGGCGAACAGCGTCAGGCGGAAGGGCTGGTCGGTCATTCGGACGTAGGGGGCGTGACGGTTCCAGGCGTAGGCCGCCGATGCGTCGAAGTACCAATGGTTTGAGATGCGGTTGCGGTACTGCAAACCGATGATGGGCTCGGCCAACATACCCTCATCCTCCACATAGGGATGTCCTCGACGGATGGGAAGCGTGACTTCGGTGAAGAAGGTGAGCTTGTTCTTGCTCTCTTCGCTGCCGAGCAGCATAATGCGGGCTCCCAACGAGGGCACAAGGTTGAGGCGGTTTGGGGCGAATGAGAGGGTGTCGAAGACACGGCCGTGGGCGTGTCCAGCGCTGACGCCCAGCGTCAGTTCGGCATTGCTTCCGATGCCCCAGCGCAGGCTTGCCCCGCCACCGATAGTGGTAAGTTTGCTGTCATCTTTATGAAGATAGTTGGAGTGAAATCGGGAGGCGTTGACGTCGCCGCTGAGCAGCAAGTGGCCGGAGCCGAGCACATTGGCACCAGTAGTGGTGACGAGGGGCGAGGAGATTAACGGGTTGTCCTCCTGGGCGTGGGCGGTAAGTGTGGCGAAGATGCCGAGGGCGACGAAGCAGGCTATGGCCAAGAGAGTCGATTTATTTGTACTGTTCTTCATAAGTTTATTTATATACTTTAAATGGTTAGAGAAATAAGGTTATGCCTGAAGTGTATATTTTCTGGTTTGTTGCTGGGTCGATGTAGGTGGGCAGTAGGTTGGTGAAAAAGCGAATGCCGTGAAGCAGGCCTATCGCGTCGGTGCTGACCTTGAGCCCTATTTCCAGTTTCCATGGTTGGAACATCGGGTCGTCGGATTCCACCACTTCTTTATAGGTACCTCGTTGCATTCCGTAGTAGGTGTTGCGAGCGTCGAGGGTGCGGATGGTGAGGTACTCGCTGACGGCATAGGCGGCGTATATGTCGGCACTCAGGCGCAGCCCGCTGCGGCTGTTGGGGGTCAGCAGCCACTCCAACTCCAGTGGTATGCCGAGATAGCTGTGGAACGCTGTGGCCGTTTGGCGCCCTGTGGTAGGGGTTGTCAGTAACTCGATGCCTCCACCTTCGGCAGGCGTAACATTATGGCGCAGTATGTCCCACTGGAAGTCGTAGCGCAGGCCGACGTTCAGATTCCAGCGTTCTGCCAGTTTCAGGTGTGCCGTCAGCGGAAGGCGGAACACATAGCTTGGCGAGGCGCTGTATGGGCTATGACTATTGTTGAGTAGGCTGATGCCTGCCTCTATACCAAGGTCTACCTTCTGCAGGATTTTCTCATGCGGAACAACCGTGGTGTCGGTGCTTGTCTGGGCGATGAGGAACGGTGACATGCTCAGAATGACGGCGAGAATGATGATGCGTTTCATATTGTGTTTAGTGTTTTATCTGTTAATAGTCAGAATTTTAGTAGTGCTAGTGTGGTGCCTTCCATACGGCTGGGCTCGGAACGGCGCAGGAAGCCGCTGAGGAGTCTGCGTCGCTGGGGTTTGGTTGTTTGAGCGACGTTGGGTGTGTTGGTGTCGGGAGTTATGGTTGAGGGTTCCTCGGTGTCGACAGGTTCGGGCTTGCTGTTATAGGCAATCGGCTCTGTGTCGGGAGCGAAGTTGTCTTCAATAATATAGTATGGAGCCTTGGTGCTGTCTTTTTCAACTGCTTCGGTTGTGGTTGACTCTTCAGCATATAGTTCTTCTATTGCGACGGTCGGTTCGTCATTTACAACGTTTGACCTATGCCTTGTTGTTCTATGGCTGACAGTCGGAATGACGGTGGTGTCGAGGACTGTTGCCATAGGCATTTCTGTACCGTTCATCTCTGCTACTTTGGGTACGCCTTTGGTGGTGGGGGCTGTCGGGATGAACCAGATACGCACGGCTGTGGTGATGAAAAATGTGATGCAGGCAGCCACAGCGACACGCGATGTCCACCACCAGAAGCCGCGGTGTTTGGTGGTTTCGGCAGCGGCAAGGTTGTCAATCATTGCTCCCAGTTCCTGCTGGCGACGGTTGTCGCGACCTGCGTGTTCGAGGGTGGAAAGCAGTTGATTGAGGTCCATTTTGTTGCTATCGTTTTTCATATTCCAATATCATTTGTTTCAGTGAATTGTATGCTCGTGAGAGGAGTGTGTATACGTTGCCTTGGGTGATGCCGAGTTTTGAGGCTATGTGGTCGGTGTCAGCGGCGTCAAAATGCTTTAGTTGAATAACTTGTTTCTGCCTAACGGGTAGTTTTTCAATGAGTTTCGTTGCTAGTTTCAGACGCTCTTCGGCGTCGTTGGCTTCTTCTTCGGCAAGTGCCATAGTGCGTTCGTCAATATCTATGGTAGGATTGTGGCGGCGCAATAGGTCAACACATCGGCGTTTGACTAGCGTAATGCACCATGCTTCAAGGTTAACAATATGCTGGAGTTTCTCTCGTTCGCTCCATAGGGTTACAAAACAGTCTTGCACCACATCTGCTGCTGCTTCCTCATTGTGCAGGAGGCTTTCGGCCATTCGCTGCATAGAGGGTTGCAGTTGCAAAATGTTGCGTTTGAATTGTTCTGTATCCTGTTTCATACCAAGTAGTCGCAAAAGTGTGCAAAATCTTACAAAAAATAAAGATTTTTTTTTAAGCCAACAATCGATCCCAATTGTACTATGTTATAACGTCGGCAGTTACGAACTATTGTTTATGAAGGTGGGGGACAGGCTATCCTAGAGCGGATGTTCTTTACTATGAAAGGATATATGGCAGGCCCATGTACCCAGGAAGGACTTCGTAAAATAGAACTTGCTATTTAATAAATGCATTAATAATATCATTTGTGTCTATTTTTTAGGCTGGTACACGATGTATCAGGGAAAGATAGTGTGTCGTTTGGCTCTTCTTTTTCAAACTTTTTTTTATAATATGACCAAATTATGACCAAATTTGGGATATAAAAGAAAAAGGATTTTGCAATTCTTCTCATTTTGAGTTGTTTGCAAAATCCTTTTGTACCCCGGGAGGGACTTGAACCCTCACGCCCTTGCGAGCAGCAGATTTTGAGTCTACCGTGTCTACCATTCCACCACCAGGGCATGATTTTGGAATTGAAAATTGAAAACTGAAAATTGAAATTATTTTCTGAAAATAAGTCCGTTATTCTTGTTTTTCAATTGCTCCATCCGTCATCTTTCAGGTGCAAAGATATATACTTTTTTTTATGTGGGCAAATTTTTTTCCTTTTTTCTCTTGTATTCGAAAAAAAAGTACTATTTTTGCAAACAATCCAACAAAAACTAAAAAAGCATGCAATCGTCTGATAAAGTGTTTATTTTCTCAGGTCGCGCCACTGCGGATCTTGCCCGTCGTGTGGCCGAAATTTACGGAATTCCTCTCGGAAACTCGACTGTTTTCCAATATGCTGACGGCGAATTCCAACCCTCTTTCGAGGAAACTATCCGTGGCGGTATCGTATTTCTCATCCAGTCTACTACACCTCCCACCGACAACTTGTTCGAACTGCTTATGATGGTTGACGCTGCCAAGCGCGCTTCGGCAGGCAAGATTGTCGCGGTAATACCTTATTATGGTTTTGCTCGTCAGGATCGCAAGGACAAACCGCACGTACCGATTGCATCGCGTCTCATCGCCGATATGCTTACAGCTGCCGGTGTTGACCGCATCATCACTATGGATTTGCACGCCGACCAGATCCAGGGCTTCTTCAACATTCCAGTCGACCACCTCTATGGCTCGTCGCTGTTTATGCCCTATATCCGTGAGAAATTCGACATCGAGGATGTCATGTTCGCTTCCCCCGACATGGGCGGCAGCAAACGCGCCGGTATGTATGCCAAAACTCTCAACAATAGTTTCGTGATTTGCTACAAGCATCGCAACAAGCCAAACGAGATTGGCGAGATGCGTCTGATTGGCGAGGTCGCTGGCAAGCACGTCATTTTGCTTGACGACCTTATCGACACTGGCTCGACTATCTGCAAGGCCGCCGGCATTATCAAGGCCAGCGGTGCCAAGAGCGTCCGCGCCATGATTACCCATCCGGTCCTCTCTGGCAATGCTATTGAGAAAATTGAGAACTCCGAGCTCGAGGAACTTGTTGTCTCCGACACCATCCCTCTCAAACGCGAGTCCTCTAAAATACATGTCCTCTCCTGCGACTGGCTTTTCGCTGAGGCTATCCGCCGCGTGACCAACTTCGAGTCACTCGACAACCTCTACGAGACCACCATCCACCACAAAGGCGTTATTCACAAAATCGAGCACTAATAAGTGAATTGTGATTTGTGACTCGACATTTTAAAACGTAAAACGTATAACGTTAAACATATTTTTTAACCAATTAAAATTACAAAAAAATGAGAACAGTATCTATGAGCGGTGCTCTCCGTGAGCACGTAGGGAAAAAAGATGCTAAGGCTCTGCGTCGCGAAGACAAGGTGCCATGTGTAATGTACGGCAAGGGTGAGCAAATCGCTTTCAGCGTTGCCCAGACCGCTTTCGACCGCATCATCTTCAATCCGGAACCTTGCTTCGTCGAAATCGACATCAATGGCACCAAGCACAGTGCTATGATGAAGGACATCGATTTCCATCCTGTCACCGACATCGTTTACCATGCTGACTTCTACGAACTCAGCGATGATAAACCCATCGTTATGTCTATCCCTGTCCACACCACAGGTACCTCTGTCGGAGTTATGAAGGGCGGCAAGTTGGCTTACAAGCAGAAACGCCTCAATGTCAAGGCTCTGCCTGCCAATATGCCTAACGAGATTGTTGTCGATATCACCAACCTCGATGTCGCTCAGCGCATCAAGGTCCAGGATATCCCCACCAACAACTACGAGTTCCTTAACCCCAAGAGCAGCGAGGTGCTTGTCGTCAACAGCACTCGTGCTTCCGCAACTGCTGATACCACTGCTGAAGCCGCTGAATAATGTGTGTTCATAACAATAGGAAAAGGGTCGCGATATATCCGTCGCGACTCTTTTTTTAAGCTTCTTTCATGCGTCAGTATCTTCTTTTCGACCTTGACAGGACCCTCTGGGATTTCGACGGCAACGCATACAAGACCTATCGCTCTATGTTCGATGCTTTCGACATCGAGTCATTGTGTCATGTCGACTTCGATACTTTCCATGCTAAATACAAGATAATAAACGATATGCTTTGGGAAGCCTATCGTAACGGCACTCTGAGCAAGGAATTGCTTGCCATCCGTCGCTTCTCATACACTTTCGCCGCTTTTGGATTGGATGCCGACGCCCCTGATGTTGTACGCCTCTCCAACAAGATGAGCGATTATTATGTTCTCAAAGGCACCCTCCAGACTGGCCTTATGCCAGGAACTCGAGACTTGTTGGAATGGCTTGTTGAAAGACACGACGAATACTCTCTTGCTGTTATCACAAATGGCTTTTCTGAGGCCCAGCGGCCTAAAATGAGGACTTCGGGAATAGACAAATACTTCGATTATTTCTTCCTTTCCGAAGACCTCGGCTTCATGAAACCCGACCCTCGTTTCTTCGAGGCTGTTTTGAAACGTCTCGGTGCCACACCCGACCAGTGTATCGTCGTGGGCGACGACTACAAGGTTGATGTCGCCGGTGCTATGACTGTGGGCATACCCCAGGTGTGGTATAATTACCGCGGCATTCAGTTGTCTTCAGATGATCCCAAACCAACGTATGAGGTCAAGGATTTGCAGGAGATAAAGAAAATTCTCGTAACGCAGACTGCTCCGAACACAGTCGGAACGCGGACGGCTCTGAATATAGTCGGAACGCGGACGGCTCTGGACATAGTCGGAACGCGGACGGCTCGTCCGCAACAATCAGAAATGCAGGAATGGCATTGCCGTGGCTATCTCCCACATTGTGAATTCCAGTATTGTCAGTTCATTTCATATCGCTTGTTCGATTCTGTTCCAAATGAAATAGTTGAACAATGGAAAAAAGAGTTGAGCGTTTATACGTTTGATGAAAGACGTATGAAACTTGCAAGTCTTATTGACAAATATGAGGATGCAGGATATGGCAGCTGCTATTTGAAGGATGATAGAATTGCCTCCATTATTGAAGAAAACTTGTTAAAATATGACGGAATACGCTATGACTTGCTCAGGTGGTGTATTATGCCTAATCACGTTCACGTTCTGATAAATGTGAATGATGGTGTTACGTTGTCGCAAATATTAAAGTCCTGGCGTTCATATACAGCTCACGAGGCAAACAGAGTATTAAATAGGACAGGCAGATTTTGGATGCCAGAGTATTTTGACAGATATATTAGAAATAATGAACATTATATTAATGTGGTAAAATATATAGATAACAATCCAGTCAATGCCGGTCTTGTTAATAGTCCGGAGAAATGGAGATGGTGTAGTGCGTATTATTGTAATAAATAAAAGTATATTAATTAATTATGTGGACGAGCCGTCCACGTTCCAATTATGCGGACGAGCCGTCCGCGTTCCAAATAAGTCGGACGAGCCGTCCACGTTCCAGTTATGCATAAATCAGGATTTGTAAACATTATCGGTAACCCAAATGTGGGGAAATCTACTTTGATGAACGCCCTTGTCGGCGAGAAACTCTCTATTATCACAAGCAAAGCCCAGACCACTCGCCATCGTATCATGGGTATCGTCAATGGTGAGGACTTCCAAATTGTCTATACTGACACTCCTGGCATTGTCAACCCTCACTATAAACTTCACGAACAGATGATGGGTTTTGTCGGCAGCGCCCTTCAGGACGCCGACCTATTCCTGCTTGTCACCGAGGTGGGGGAGACTTTCAAAAATCAACAGGTGTTGCAAAAGGTTATTGACTCGGACGTTCCCGTAATCTTGGTCATCAACAAGATAGACCTCTCCGACCAGGCTACTATTCAGGACAAAATCTCCTATTGGCAAGCCCAGATTCCTCGTGCTGTTGTTATCCCATGCTCAGCAACCGAGGGCTTCAATGTCAACGCCATCTTCGACAACATTATGGCTCTTCTGCCCGAAAATCCGCCCTATTTCCCCAAAGATGAGCTCACCGATCGCTCTATGCGTTTCTTTGTCTCCGAGATTGTGCGCGAGAAGATTCTGTTGCTCTACGACAAGGAGATACCTTACAGTTGCGAAGTCGCCGTGGAAAGCTATAGGGAAGGGGAAACCCTCGACAAAATTTCCGCCATAATCTTTGTTGAGCGTGAGTCGCAGAAAGCCATCCTTATCGGCCACCAGGGCAAGTCGATAAAAAAACTCGGCATCGAATCTCGCAAGGACATCGAGGAGTTCACCGGCAAGAAATGTTTTCTTGAGTTGCACATCAAGGTGCTCAAAGACTGGCGAAACAGCGACCGTGCCCTCCGCCAGTTCGGCTACGAAGTAGGAGATTGAAAATTCATTTCTGCTTCTCCCACTCACCCTTTTCGTTCAAGCGGTATGTGTCGAAAGGAAGTTTGAGCGCATTGAAAATGAAATCGTGTTTGAAAAGGCAAGTGGGAATGTAAATATTGACAGTGTTAGTGTATTTGTAATGTTGGAATTCGCACAATGCGACGCTGTCGGTGATGTACAGAGATACTCTGTAGTCGTAGCAATTTACAAACAGTTCTCTTGCCCAAAGCAACAATGTGTCGGTGAGATGTTCGTTATTTCGCATCTCATGTTCTTTTGGAAAAGTCAAATCCAGAATAGGAGAGAAGTGGTTATGAAAGATAGTGTAGCCTAAAGTGGTGTCTGTAGTGTTTGGGTATGATGTCAGTGCCGACTGAGGATAGCATTCGCGGAACTCTTTTGTCAGTTGCTGGCAAATCGGCATTTGACGACGTATTATGGCCGTGTCACCGTGTTCGACGGCTATACAAAGGCTGTCGGCCATCTTGACCAAACGGTATGTCCTTGAATCTTTTTCAGGTGTCCATACTTCGGCCATTATGCCTGAAGTGTAGAATTTATAGGTTACCCCGTCACACCCCATACGGCTATCCGCAAAATGCGATGAAGTCATAACGGCACTACAAAATGTCCGTGTAATTTGGTTTGTGAAATCTTTCTTGATTGGCATTGAATAGCGTTCGACGGGTATTTTTTTGACGCCCTTCCTCATTTTTTTGTCTGCCCAAGAGTATGCGCCTTCATACCAAATGTTTCTCGTGGCACGAGTTAGAATCAAACTGTCGGTACCTATATTTCGTGACTCTCTTATGGCAAGCGAATAATTAGGTCTAAACGACGGATTGCAAAGGAAATAGGCGTCGTAGCCAATATTGCCATTATGTGGTCGCGAGTAATATGAAAGCAGAATATCTTGTATTGCTTGCTCATAATCTAAAAAATGTGGGTTGTAATTAGACGGAGTAAGCAGGTCCTGACTCCTGACAGCATTTGTTGATAAGATTGCAATCAGAAGGAGTGTATTTCCCTTGAAAAAGAGTCTCATTTTAGAAATACTCTTTAGAAATACTCTATCTCACGCGTGACGATGTATTGCATCACGGGGTCGCCGTCCTGAAGTTCGCTCTCGGTGCGGCGGGTCCAGTTGCCGTGGTTGTCATACTCGTACTGGAAGATGGTGATATACATCTCGGTCTCTGCTTCGCTATAGTCGAAGAGTGTCTGTGTCACAGGCTCGTTGTTTTCGTCATAGTCGTAACGCCATTCCTGCATTTTTTTGCCTTTGGCGTCGTAGACCACTTTCTTGCTGACATTCACGCCCGAGTAGGTGAAAACCTCGCGTTTGTAGATGTTGCCGGCGGCGTCGTTCAGTGATCGCTGTGCCAGACGTCCCTGCTCGTCATAGCGTAGTGTCGTGCGGCTCTCTATTTGGCGTTCTTCGTCCTCTACCCAAGTCTCTTTGAGTTTGTTCTGGGCATCGTACGAAAAGTATGTGCGGCCTATGACTTTCTCGTTGTTGTCTACAATCTGTTCCACCGTTGCCAGTCCGAAACCGTCGTGTTTGAAGCGGGAACGGAAAATGATATCGGCTTCGGGGCTTATATATGCCATGGTTTTGCGCCAGCCTTTGCTGTTGTAGGTGGTCTCAAGTCTTTCCAATATATCGCCTTCCGAGGTCACTCCCTCAAAATCAGTGCGTGCCTCATAGGTTATTTTGGTCACATTTTTCACCTTGCCGTGCAAGCCGTCGATGGCGACATCGGTACGGTTTTGTGCCATGGCAACACTGGTCGAAAACAATATTGCTGCCACCAAAATCAAAGACTTCGATATATTCATAGTCGATTGTATATTATTGTTTTTTATATTTTTATACTATATATAGTCTCTTTTTATCTTGGGCAAAGATACGAAAATAGCACAATGTGGCAAACTTTTCGTAACTTTGCAAACTCTTCCCTATAACGCATGAATACGCAAAATATTATATTGCTTTGTTTTATTTTATATACTGCGCTGCTGTTTTTTGTCATGTGGCTCTCTTCACGGCGCTCTTCGGGCAACGACGCCTTCTTCCGTGGCAACCGTCGCTCTCCGTGGTTTGTCGTCGCTTACGGCATGCTCGGGGCCTCGCTCTCTGGCGTCACTTTCATGTCGGTGCCGGGCGGCGTTTACTATGGCGATTTCACCTATATGCCTCTCGTTTTTGGCTATGTCATAGGCTATTTTGTCATCGCTTTTTTACTTTTGCCTCTCTATTATAAGCTCAACCTCACCTCCATATACTCTTATCTTGAGCAGCGTTTTGGTGTGTCGTCGGAACGTACCGGCGCAATCTTCTTCATCATCTCGCGACTTCTTGGCTCTGCTTTGCGCATGTATCTTGTTGTCTTTGTGCTCTACGAGCTTGTCTTTTCCTCATGGGGCATCCCCTTTTGGATTCCGGCGGTGGTTTTCATTGCGCTGATTTTGCTTTATACCTTCCGTAGCGGCATCAAGACTGTCGTTTGGACCGACACGTTGCAGACTACTTTCCTTTTGCTCGCCGCTATTGCCACGGTGATAGTGATACTGAAAAATCTTTCCATGTCGCCTTCTGAGTTGCTCTCTGCCAGTGCCTCGGAAGGTTATACCCGCATTTTCGAGACCGACTTCCACCACCCTAAGTATTATTGGAAACAGATTGTCTCGGGTGCTTTCATAACTATCGCCATGACTGGCCTTGACCAGGATATGATGCAGAAGAATCTGACATGCAAGAATCTTCGCGACGCGCAGAAGAATGTCATCACCTCCAGCTTCCTCTTCATTATTGTCAACATATTGTTTCTTACCCTTGGCGCCGCCCTTATCTATTATGCCTCTCACACCCCTGGCTTCGAGCTTCCTGTGGGTCCCGATGGTCGTGTGCTGGGCGACAAGATCTATCCTCTCATTGCAAAATCCATGGGTGGTTTCACCCTTGTCTGTTTTGTTTTGGGCATGGTCGCAGCGGGCTACAGCAGTGCCGATGGCACCTTGACGGCTCTGACCGCCACTTTCTGCTTCGATTTCTTGCATTTCGACAAACGTGACGACCTCTCTGAACAGCAGCGTGTGCGCTACCGCAAAATGACACATGTCGGTTTCGCGTTTCTCTACCTTTTGATAATTATCGCTTTCCGTCCATTCCACAACGACTCACTTATCAATATTCTCTTCGATATCGCTGGTTTCACCTATGGTCCTTTGCTTGGCCTATATGCTTTCGGCCTATTTACCAAACGCTCTGTCCTCGACCGTTATGTGCCTATTGTGGCCATTCTGTCTCCTGTTGTCTGTTATATTCTCAAATTATATTCTCCCGTTTTGTTTGGCGGCTATCAGTTGGGCTTCGAACTCCTTCTGCTCAATGGACTTCTGTCTTTCCTCGGCCTTATGCTTATCAGCCGCAAATAGTTTTGTTATAATTTTGACGCATTTTCCTGATATTTCAAAAAAAATATAGTGATACTGCTTGTGTTTAAATTGTTGAATATTAAATTAGGAACATCTTTAAACTTTAAACTTTAAACGTTAAACAATACATATTTCGACACATTACCCATCATTCTTAATCTATACCCAATCATGACATATTCCCGAAAATCGTTCACACGCATGGCTCTGTTCCTTATCTTGGCATTAACAGTGTCGTCGTGTACCCATTATAAGGTGTTCTCGGTGAAGGAATCGCCGGCTATGCCTCTCTCTGGGGGCACTCTTTATGCTCTTCCCCGAACTCAGGTCGTTGTCTCGGTGACTGTCGAACGCCGCGATTTGTCATCAGCACCTTATAGCGACTATGCCGCCGATTTTCTTGGCGTCGATGCTTCAGCTCTGGACACAGCTTTCCATATTGCCTCTATCGATGTGGCTCCTCTTTGTGTCGCCGATCCCGACAGGTTCTTCTACATCCGTGTCCGTCGTGGCTCTGTCTCTGTCGACCAACGCCATCTGCTCATCGCTATCGGCATGGATCCGTTGTCTTCTTCCGTGGCTCCCGCCGACGACAAGGTCGCTTCGTCTTACCAGACCTCTTCTTTTGATGCCGAATACAATCTCGTCGACCGCACCGACACTGTCTATTCCCGCTACGACACCCCGGGACGTCCCACTATGACTTTGCAACGCAAGGATGTTCGCAGCCTTCGTCAGCGCGCCGCCGACGTTGCGTCCCGTATCGACGACATCCAAACTCGTCAGCAGGATTTGCTCGAATCCGACGCCTCCTATTCCGCCGAGGCTCTTTCTATTGTGATGAACCAGCTAAAGAAGCAGGAGTCTGATCTTGTGGCCTCTTTTTGTGGTGACGTCAAACGCGAGGTGGTCCGCTTCTATGTCGACCCCTCGCCCAAACGCAATGCCTCCTCTTGCGATACTGTGGTTTGGTTTTCTCCTTCTATTGGATTCTGTGGCGATGTGGAGACAATTCCTGAAGACGCTTTCCCCATCATCTGCACCGTGCAGAGCGACAATTTGATGAACAAGGCCAACCGCTTTGTTCGCTATCACACTGCCGGCATCACCGTCGACAGTCATACTGGACGCACCGGTAATGCCGCCAAACGCTCAAGCCGTCGTCATGGTTTCCGTTACCGTGTCCCTGAACCGGCTTCCGTCGAGGTCACTTGCCCTCTCTTCACCGTTCGCCGAACCTTGCCCGTGGTTCAGTTGGGTCCTATCATGGAACTGCCACGCCATCGTATCAAGGCTCAGTTTGACCCGGAGACTTTACAGCTCCTCCACCTCTCCCGTTAGACATTCCATTGCCTTTAACCCATTAATCGTGAATGGTGAATCGTGAATGGTGAATCGTGAATTGTGAAAATTGAAAATTGAAAGTTGAAAATTGCTTTAAACCCTTTAAACCCTTTAAACTTTTTAACCCCTTTTAACCCCTTTCAACCTTTTCAAACCTTTAAACTTTCAAACCCTTTAACCCTTTCAACCCCCTCCCTTCATCGTGGTTTTTAATATACTTGTTTTAGGATCCGGGGCGGCGACACCTACCAACACCCGCCACTGTAGCGCTCAGCTGGTCAACATGTGCGGCACTCACATTCTTATCGATTGTGGCGAGGGTACACAGGATCAGTTGCGTCGCTACCACCAAAAGCTCCAGTCTATCAAATATATTCTTATCTCACACCTCCACGGCGACCATTTCTTCGGTCTGCCGGGTCTTTTGTCTACTTTGCATCTCTGCGGTCGCACCGAGCCCATCACCGTTTTCGCTCCTCAAGGGGCTTCACAGGCTATCCATTTGCTCTTCGATGTCTCGGGCACGGAGCTGCGTTATCCTCTCACTATTGTCGAACTCGACAATGAACAGCCTGTCACCATTCTCCAAGAGAGGTATTTCCATATCGATGCTTTCCCTCTCCAGCATTCGGTGCCTACCTATGGCTTCCTTATCGTCGAGGAGCCTCCTCTGCTTAACCTGCGCCCTAAGGTTCGCGACAAGTACCAGATGACTAATGACGACTGTGTCCGTGTGAAACATGGTGAGGATCTGCGTCTTGACGACGGTACTGTTGTGCCTAATTCCGATTTGACCCTGCCTCGCCGCAGTCAGCGCAAGTATGCCTATTGCTGTGACACTGCTTTCGACGAGTCGCTTGTCGACACTGTCGCCGGTGCCGACATGCTATGCATGGAGAGCACTTTCGACAACACTTTTGTCGCCATGGCCGAGGAACGCCGTCATTGCACTGCTTCCCAGGCTGCTACCATCGCCGCCAAAGCTGGTGTGGGACAACTTTTGCTCACCCATTTCTCGGCACGCTACCGCGACATCGAACCTCTTCTCAGCGAGGCTTGTTCGGTGTTCCCGTCAACTATTTGTGCCAGCGACGGCACTTTCTATGAAATAATCTCACAAGTCAAAACCTCTGAACAATAGACTATTACATCCAACCGATATAACGTTTCCACTAATCAATGTCATCACTCCTTTCTCAACTCAACGACGCTCAGCGTGATGCTGCCTCATGTACCGAGGGACCGGTTATGATTATCGCTGGCGCTGGCAGCGGCAAGACTCGCACCCTTACTTATCGTATAGCTCATCTTATCGAGATGGGTGTCGACCCTTTCAATATTCTGGCCCTCACTTTCACCAACAAAGCCGCCGCCGAGATGAAGAATCGTATTATGACACTTGTCGGCAGCGATGCCCGCAACATCTGGATGGGCACTTTCCACTCTATCTTCGCCCGCATACTGCGCTCCGAGGCCGACAAACTGGGCTATATCAAGACTTTCACAATATACGATACCGACGACAGCAAGTCGCAAATCAAACAGATTGTCAAGGCTATGAACCTTGATCCCAAAGTCTACAACCCCGGCTATGTCCTCAGCCGTATCTCTATGGCTAAAAGTAGCCTGATAGGCCCTGAGGACTATTGCAACAATCCGGAAATACAGCAGACCGACCAGACGGCGCGCAAACCTATGCTTGGCGAGATTTACCGTCTATATAATCGCCGCCTCCGCAACGCCATGGCGATGGATTTCGACGACTTGCTCTTCAACACTAACGTCCTTCTGCGCGATTTCCCCGATGACCTCCTTAAATACCAGAACCGATTCAAATACATCCTTGTCGACGAGTATCAGGATACCAACTTTGCGCAGTATCTGATTGTTAAAAAACTCTCGGCACGCTACCAGAACATCTGTGTCGTTGGCGACGACGCTCAGAGCATATATGCTTTCCGTGGCGCCAACATTCAGAATATATTGAACTTCAAGCACGACTATCCCTCTGTCAAACTGTTTAAGTTGGAACAGAACTACCGTAGCACCAAGAACATTGTCAATGCCGCCAACTCCATTATTTCCAACAATAAGGAGCAGATAAAAAAGGAAATCTGGACCGACAACGCTACAGGCAACCTCATCACTCTTTTGTGTTGCAACGATGAGCGTGACGAGGGGCAGAAGGTTACCGACTCTATCCTTCAGGCTCATCTTGGCGACAACCGCAATTTCCGTGATTTCGCCATCCTTTATCGCACCAACATTCAGAGCCGCGCCATCGAGGAGGCTCTCCGCCGACAGAATGTTCCCTACCGTATCTATGCCGGCATATCCTTCTACGGCCGTAAGGAGGTCAAGGATGTGCTCGCCTACCTGCGCCTTGTTGTCAACAACTACGACGACGAGTCGCTGCTGCGTATTATCAATCTGCCGGCGCGTGGCATTGGCAGCACGACTCTCGACCGTTTGCGTGTCGCCGCGGCCGACAACGATGTCAGCGTATGGACTGTGATGGAGAATCTTCAGAGTTTTGGCTTGGGCATCAACAGTGGCGTGACATCCAAGATCATCGAGTTTATGAACATGATCAAGGTCTTCTCGGCTCATCTCTACGATACCAACGCCTACGATTTGGCGCGTCGCATTGTCAATGCGTCGGGGCTTGTCACCATGCTCCGCAACGACGATGACCCCGATAATGCTAACCGTATCGAGAACATCGAGGAGCTCCTTAATGGTATCCAGGAATACTGTGAGCGTGAGGAGATGATCACTCCCGACGGGGAAGCGCGGGATGTGGAGGGTGCTGAGGCTGAGGATGCTCCCCAGTCTCCGGAGGCCGACACCTCTTTTAAAACCCTCGACATGTTTCTTCAACAGGTTCTCCTGCTCACTTCCGAGGACAAAGACACCGATAAGGACGCCGACAAGGTGTCGCTTATGACCATCCATGCCGCTAAGGGTCTCGAATTCCCCTATGTCTATGTCGTCGGTCTCGAGGAAAACCTCTTCCCATCTATGCTTTCCATTTCTTCTCGCCAGGAGCTTGAGGAGGAGCGCCGTCTGTTCTATGTCGCCGTCACCCGTGCCGAAGAGCAGCTCACACTGAGCTATGCCAATATGCGTTTCCAATACGGCAACACTTCTTATCAGGAGATCAGCCGTTTTGTTGAGGAGATTGATCCGAGCTACATTTTCAAGCCCTCTCGTCGCTCTTCGTTCCCCAAGGTGGGCTCCATGCCTAAATCCCGTTTCTCGTCGCTGTCGTCATCTTCACACCAGCAACGTCCCTCGGAGTCTCAATCTTCACCTAAATTGGTTAAAAAACAGGCGCCGGTCTCTGCGCATAAAGGTCCCTCTATAGGCAACTCTGCTGCCGAAATCAATGCTATTCAGGTGGGTATGACAGTGTCACATGCCAAGTTCGGCTTAGGCAAGGTAATCTCTGTCGAAGGCGAGGGCGACAGCCGCAAAGCCATGGTTTTTTTCGACAACATAGGTCAGAAGCTCCTCGTGCTCAAATTCGCCAAACTTACCATCGTCGAGTGACATCTGTCTACTGGTAGATGAGCAGGCTCATACTTCCTTCGCCGAAGAGGGTGTTGGCAAGGTCTCGTATCTCGTCGCTGCCAACGGCCTCTACCTCTTGGGCCATCTCCTCGAGGGTGTCCACTTTGCCGTATGTCAGGCAACTCTTTCCGATACTCTGCATTTCGTTCAGCGCCAGTTCGTTGTTGATGGCAAGCTGACCTATATATTGCTGTTTGGCGGCATGTAGCTGCAGGGTGCTCAGTTTTTCCTCTTGAAGTTTGTTCAGCTCTTTGCGTACCAGTTCCAGGAAGCGGTCATGGGCTTCGGCTTCTATTCCGGCATAGATGTAGAAGAGGCCTGCGTCGGAAAAAGGTGTGTATTGCGATTCAATGCTGTAGCAGAAACCGTATCGCTCTCTGATCGACACATTCAGCCTTGAGTTCATGGCAGGACCTCCTATGATGTTGTTCATTAGGGAGAATGCCGCTTTGTGTTTGTCGTAGACATCGAGGGCGGGGAAACCTACCATCACATGCATCTGGTGGGTGTGACGGGCTAGGGTTATATTGAACTGTTTATATTCCGGTTTTGTGCTTCGGTCGGCGGCGGAGCTCTTGGATTCGTACTCTCCGAAGTGTTTCTCGCACAGTCTCACCACTTTGCCGAAGTCTTCGTTGCCGACAATGGAAATCACCATGCGCTCTGTGGTGTAGTTGCGCCGCATGAAATCCTTTATCTCGTCGGTGGTGAATCTGCGCACATTCTTCTTATTGCCGAGTATGTTGTGCGCCAATGGGTGGCCGGCGAATATATACTCTTCAAAGTCGTCGTATATCAACTCGGCGGGAGTGTCTTTGTATGAGTTTATCTCTTCCAGCACAACGCTCTTCTCTTTCTCAATCTCTTTGTCGGGGAATGTGGAGTGGAACAGTATGTCTGCGAAGAGCTCAAGGCACCTGTCCAGGTAAATGGACAGGGCTGAGGCGTATATGCAGGTCTCTTCTTTGGTGGTGAAGGCGTTGAGCTCTCCGCCGACACCGTCGATACGGTTCAGGATATGGTATGCGCGGCGGTGTTCTGTGCCTTTGAAGATGGAGTGCTCTATGAAGTGGGCCATGCCTTCCTCTCTTCCGCTTTCGTCACGTGACCCTATGTTTATGTATACACCGGCATGTGTCACTGCTGAACCATTCTGCCTGAATATGATTCTTATTCCGTTGTTTAAGGTATGATATTGGTACAAAGTATTATCTCTTTTTGGCGTTTGTTATTGTTGTGAACTGTATGTTTTGACACCGGCTTCACCATCTTTCTCCATCCTTGTCGCCAGGCATATAAACAGCACTGCGAACACACACCCTGCCAGTGTCTCGAGGGTGTCTTCGGCGACAAACGATACAAGCACTATGATTATCTGTGCCATTATTGCTGGCATGTGGCGTATCTGTTCCCGCCGTAAGGCCCAAATGAATGTGACGGCAATAATCAGGAAACCTATGACACCAAAGGTGACAAGGAAGGTGAGGTATTGGTTGTGGGCATGCTTTGTGGTTCCGCTGAGCATCGAGCCATTGGCTTCAAGATTGGCGTGGCATTCGTCAACGACATCGCCTGTGCCAACTCCTAACAGGGGGTGGTTGCAAAACACCTGCCATGCGTTGCCCCACAACTCAAAACGCTCCATGACCGAAAAGTTTTTTACCGCGCCTGTCTTGCGATGGCTTTCCCACTCGAAGAGCATGACATAGTACATTTTTTTCACCACGTTGCCATACACATATTCGGGATTGGCCTCGCCTCGCTCTATGGCTCTCACGTCGGTGTCGGTAAGCAGTTGCATGCCTGTGCTGTCTTTGGTGGTCCCCAGTCCGTTGAGGTAGCGTACCAGGGTCGGCATTATGGTATATCCGTTGCTGCTGGTGTCTTTCAATCCCAGTGTGCTTCGTTTGCTCCACTCGCGCCGCAGCTCTTCTTCGCACACGTAGTGGCTCACATAGTTGCCGTTTTCTATCACTCCGTCGTCGCCGTGTGTGTAGGCATTCCCGTTGGCTGTCACCGACGCCAGTGGCTGGGTGGCGAGCTCACAGGGTTTGTAGTAGCTGCGAACCATGACGACACTTGTGATGATGATGGTTAGATATATGGCCGACAGTATTGTCGCTGCAGCGATCCTGTGCTTGGGCTTTTCTATCTTGCGCCAGCATACTATGGTCATTATCGTTGTGGTGACAAGTACGACAATGAAGCCTGTGTAAGAGCGTATTATGAGCAGGAAGAGGAGAAACCATACTGTCAGCGCCACCATGGCGACTTGCAACCAGTCAAATCCTTTGCGACGTTTGCGGCGCTCTATCATAAACCATGCTATCAGTACCAAATCGAGGCAGATGTTCAACGCAAAGCGGATATGTGATATGAATGGTATTATTTGGCGGTAGGGGAGGTCGTCGATTGTCATTCGGCGCACATATCCTATCACGGTGGCTGTGAAGGTTGTTCCCACCATGAAGAAAAAAATAAATGTCAGTTGCTTGCGGTTCAAAGGGTTTGAGGTGAGCACAACCAGTGGAATGGCTATGAGTGGCAGCTTTTTGAAAATATCGTACCATCCATAATCGCTGTTGGCGCTGCCTATCATCCATACTAGATGGACAGCCATAAGTGTCAAAAAGGCTGTCAACAGCCACCTGCCCTCTTTTCTTTCATTCCCCTTTTGACCATACGACCATGTGAATTTGCGGCGCATGTCCCATTCTAAAACCCAATTCACGGCGAGCAGTATCTCCATGCCGCTCATCATGAATTTGCTCACCGACTGCGATCCTGCCAGCACAATGAGCAGCAGAAAGTAAATGGCATGGTGTATTCTCAGACGCAACGACTTGTTGCCGTTGATGTCTGTGACCTCAGGAAAATATGTTTGCCAGAATGACAATGATGTTCTTTTTTTCTAGTTCTGCTCCGTCGGCATCACGCCGGCGAAAAACTTATTTCTTTTTCCCGCTCAGAATGTTGTTGTAGCGTTCTTTGTCTTTCAACACTTTGACGGCCTCTTTCACTTCTGGGTCATCTTGCAGTGATCCTTGCAACCGTCCGGCGGCGTAATAGTAGCGCACCAATATCTCGGACTTGAGCAATTCGCTGATTTCTTCTTTGTCCTTTTTTAAGCCGTCGGATTTCTCTTTCTTGATTTTGGCTTCCAATTGTTCAATGGTGCTTTGGAGGGCCTCGCTGTAGTTGTCCTCTTTCGCCGCCTCACGCAAATCCTTTACCACGGCGTCGGTGGCGGTGGTGTAGTCGAAATCTTTGTCTTTCATGTAGTTCATGAAGTCGTTGTAGATTTCGTCGGTGATTTTGAACTTGGCGGGGTCGTCAATGGTGGAATGCTTCTTCACAAATTGGTTCACATAGTTGAAAATGTGGAATTTCGAAATCAGTGCGCTGGATAATGCCGACATATATTCGGGCTCTATCTCGACATCGGGTTCAATGCCGAACCCGTCGTACACTGTTCTGCCGTTGGCGGTTTTGAATGCTGTCTTGAGCGAGTCAGGCACTTTCACCGCTTTGCCGTTCTCGTCCTTGTGGCTGTAGTCTATGGCTTGAATGCAGCGTCCGCTGGGAATGTAATATTTCGAAACGGTGATTTTCATCTGGGTGTTGTATGCCAGGGGTAGCACGTTCTGCACCAGTCCTTTGCCGAAAGACCTGGTGCCCACTATCACGGCGCGGTCAAGGTCTTGAAGGCTTCCCGCTGTGATTTCTGATGCCGAGGCGCTGTATCCGTTGATGAGTACTGCCACGGGTATCTCGGTGTCGACAGGTGTCATGCGTGTATAGCTCTTCAAACTTTTGGCGGCGACTTTGCCTTTGGTCTCCACAATAAGCTGACCTTTCCTCACAAACATGTTGACGAGGTCTACGGCTTCGTTCATAAGTCCGCCGCCATTGTTGCGAAGGTCGAGGATGAAGCCAGCCATGTCGGGGTGTTCGCTTTTCAGTTTGATGAAGGCGTCGCGCACATTCTTGGCGGCGTCGGCGGTGTATTCGTCGAGTTTCACATATCCTATGTTGCCTTCAACCATACCGCTATAAGGCACATTGGGCAGCTTGATTTCGGCGCGGGTGATGCTTTTCTCGAAGGTTTTGCCGTCGCGCTCTAACTTCAGTGTCACCGTGGTACCTGCTTGGCCGCGCATGGCGGAGCTCACATCGCCGTTGTTCTTGCCTTCGGTGGAGACTCCGTTCACTTCCAATATACGGTCGCCGGCCTTAAGTCCTGCTTTGTCGGCAGGAAGGTCTTTGTAGAGCTCGGAAATGAAAATCTGTTTCCCCTCTTGGTGTATCAGGGCTCCAATGCCACCATACTGTCCCATCAGTTGCAGCTTCACATCCTCCATGTCCGACTCGGGATAGTAGACAGTGTAGGGGTCTAGCGACGACAACATGGCGTCGATGGCTTTCTTTATTGTGGCTCCAGGGTCTACGTCGTCGACATAGTTCACATAGAGTGTCTGGTATAGTCGGCTGAAAATCTCAAGGTTTTTCGATAGCTCGAAGGCTCTGTCGCCTTCGGTGTTCTGACTTCTCAACGGCATCCATGCCATCATGATGATGACAAATGCCACGGCCATTTTTTTCATCTCGCGGTATTTAGTAACAATTATAAAGTGATTTGATATCTAATAACGCAATAGTTTGAACTATATTTTATAGATTATTTTAAAAATATTTTTTTCACCATTGCCATAATAATCGCTATTCGAAACGTGCCCTCTACCGCCGTAAGAGAATAAAAACATCCTAGCCCTACGGGCAGAGATCCAGTAGATCTTATAGATTAATGCATTTCGTGTATTGCTGCGTCAGTCTCACCGTCGCAGACGGAATAATTTATAAGATCTAAAAGATTTCGCAAGCGTAGCGCCGCAGGAGAATAAGAAGATTTACAGTCCCCTCTTTATTGAAAAGATATTCGAGCTATTGAGCGATTCGTGTTCAAAAAGATAGCGAAGCGGAGAATAAATCTACAAGATTTACAAGATTTCGCAAGCTCCGCGCCGCAGGAGAACAAAAAAAAGCGAGCTTGCCCGTTCTAAAGACCGATTAGGGTTATAATACTCAATCGCAATTAGTCTCGTGTGAATTTGTGAATGTCGAGTTCGTCGGGCGAGACAAACCACACTACGTCGTTCTCATAGAAAACAGTGTCGGAGCGAGGGTTAAGAATATTCTCACCATTATGCTCTATGGCGATAATCATGGCATGGTAATGTTGCGAGAATCTCGACTGTGCAATAGTCATGCCAATAAAAGGATTTTCAGGATGAACGGTCAATCGATAGATATTCAACTCGTTGTCGCTGTGGTCGTGAATCAGCATGTCGGGCTCTACGTCGAGCACACTGCGCAGATGGCTTATCTGGTCTTCGTTACCCATCACCGACAGTTTGTCGCCAGGCATGATGAGCATGTCTTTGGAAGGCAGGTCATATACCAGACCGGCACGCTCGATGGATACCACATTGATTCCGTAGTCCTCACGGAAATTTGTTTCCATCAGCCGTCGGCCTGAATAGGGCGAATATTGTGTTATGGGTATGCGCTCAAGATAGAAATTGTTTTCCAGCAGTGTGGGAATCTTGAACGATTGCTGCGCCTGCCGCGAGTTGAAGTTCTCGATAAACTGGTTTTCTATCCTTTGATAGAAGGCTATGGTGCGTTTGGAGAACATCACTACGATGGCGACGAAGATGACGAGGATGACAAGAAATCCGATGGCAAGATGTATGTATTCGCCTATGACAAGTCCTATGAAGAACAGTGCCATGAAGGTGCGCAGCAACAATACGGGGATTACTATAGCTTGGCTGTATTCCATCGAGTCTAACAACTCTCGTATGCGTTGTCGGTTTACTCCGCGCACTGCCAGCGCCCACACAAAAGGCAGCATTATTGCCATGGTGGCTATCATGCCTATCAGGTTGCCCCAGAACGAGGGTGCGCCGGCGGCGTTGACAAACAACTTGTTGAGCAATGGCTTGAGCAATGTCATGGATAGAAGGGCTATGGCGCCGTTTATGGCTCCATAGAGCAGTATGTATGAGAACTGCTTCTTCAAAAACAATCTGACGGAGACAGTCTTGTTGGTCTGTTTCGCCGATGAACTGTAGCGCTCCAGGACCTCTTTCAGTTTCTGTGGCAGTTTGGGCTCTAGCCAGTTGTTGAAGGGCAGAGATGCTTTGATCATATATGGCGTCACGAAGGTCGTCACTATCGAGACAGAGACAATGATGGGGTATATGTCGGGGTTGATGACACCGAACGAGAGTCCCAGCCCCGCTATGATGAACGAGAACTCTCCGATTTGGCAGAAACAGAATCCTGATTGGATTGCCGTCTTGGTGTTTTTACCGGAGAGTATGAAACCCACCGTCGCGGCACTAGACTTGAATATTATCACCGTTGCGGCGATGGCAAGTATGGGCCATATGTATTTCACCAGTATATGTGGGTCGACGAGCATGCCCACAGACACGAAGAAGACGGCACAGAAAAGGTTCTTTATAGGTGTTATGATTCTGTGAATGACGTCGGCCTCGATGGTTTCGGCGAGGATGGCGCCCATCACGAAGGCTCCCAAAGCTGTGGAGAACCCGGCATATGAGGCCAGCACTACCATGCCGAAACATAGTCCTACGGCAACAATACATAGGGTCTCTTCGGTCATGTAGCGTCTCATCCATTTCAAAAAGGTGGGGATGAGAAAAATGCCGAAGGTGAACCATACTATCAGGAAGAAAACTAGTTTGCCTAGACTTAATGCCAGCTCACCACCGTTGAAACTCTTACTCACCGATATCGTCGACAGCAACACCAAAAGCAACACGGCAATCATATCCTCGACAACGAGCACGGCGGTCACCGACCCTGTGAATTTCTGCTGTTTCAGCTTCAGGTCGTCAAACGATTTGATGATGATAGATGTTGACGATATTGAGAGCATACATCCTAGGAATATACATTCCATGGAGCTCCACCCCAGCAAATGCCCCACACTGGTGCCTATCAGGAACATTATGGCCAGCTCGGTTAATGCCGTGATGGCACCTGTGGCTCCCACTTTCTTCAGTTTCTTTATGCTGAACTCCAATCCCAATGCGAACATCAGGAAGACTATTCCGATATCGCTCCACACATGCACGTCGGTGGCATCTTTTACAGCTGGAAACCATGGGAAATAGGGACCTATGAAGAATCCCGCCACGATATAGCCTAATACTAGAGGCTGTTTCAACCATTTGAAAACTATGGTGATAATGCCTGCTGTGATGAGAATTATCGACAGGTCTAAAAAAAGCGGAGGTAGTGATGACATGGTTTCTTGCTCTTTGGGTGACTAATTCGGACTGCTCTTGTTTGCTTTTCTCGCTATACCTTACTGATATATTGTTACAGAGCGCATTAGCAATTATTTTGCAAAGATACTAAAAATTCCTGAATAATCCATGGTTTTGTGAAAAAGTCTCTCATCCCACGTTCCCCTCTTTTGTGTGTCTTTTTTTACCGGCACCCCTTTTATTATTTTGCCATGTCAAAAATAATGTGTATTTTTGCAAATTGAAAAATAAACAGCAAAAGCCTATGAGTACCGAGATGATGACCAAAATCATAGCCGAGTATTTCAAGACGCAGCCCGTCCTCAAAGCGTGGCTCTTCGGCTCTTTCGCCCGCGGCGAGGAAACACCGCGGAGCGATGTTGATATTCTGTTTGTCCCCGATCGTTCTGGCAAGCCTTTCACTCTGTTTACCCACGGCGGTATGCTGATGGATTTGCAGGAATTGCTCGGTCGCGAAGTTGATTTGGTGGAAGAAGGATCACTCCGTCCATATGCTGCTGCAACCGCTAACCGTGATAAAATCCTTATTTATGAGAGAGCGAGCTAGAGACAAAGGTCGGTTGGAAGACATTATAGAATATTCCAACAATGTAACGAAGTTCATCAACGGTCACACCCTTGAAACTTTCGTCGCTGACAAGCTTACCTACTATTCCGTGATAAAGAACGTCGAGGTGGTGGGCGAGGCTTCGTATATGCTGAGCAAGGCCTTCAAGAAGGCACATCCCGCCACACCATGGAAGACAGTACAAGGAATGCGTCATGTGCTTGTGCACGATTATGCCCATATCGTATCAGAAACATTGTTCGATACCGCTGTCAACGGCATTCCAGAACTGCGGCAGCAGGTGGAAAGATACCTTGCCGAGACCGACTGGGAGGCGTGGGAGTCTCTCCCCGACGACTTCGAGGATATTGTAGACGAGAACGCTGTGAAGCTTGCTCGACGCATGAAGACCGACGGTATGGCGGCAGGGCAGATTAGCAGGTATACAGGACTGACAGAAAAAGAAATAGAAAAACTGTAAACAGAATAACAAATCGATAATAACTAAAGTAATGCTTATGTAGCAGGTAAAATAATATAGTAATGACAATCATAATGAGCTGACGCTCTTGTGTGAAAAATCATTGCCATCGATTGGGTATTTCTCTTTCGGTGGCAAATTTTTTTTGTGGAATCGGAAAGAGTTTGTAATTTTGCAAAATAGTTTCGGGGGAGAAATACCGAAACGATAATTGAAGCATTTGCTATTATTTCGCGTTAAGCCAAAAATGCGTCGGAAACATTGATTGGAATAACAACGCCTTGAAATAATAGAGGGTAGGGGTATCAGGGATGATGCTCTTGTCGATTGGTATAGCAATGCTCACGCACAAACAGCGTGATGCATTCTGGTTAATCGACAGGGGTTCCAAAGCATTCCGACGCATTGCCCCTCAGCTTAACGCAACAAGAGGCATCGCGCTTTCTTTTTGCGATCAGGCGATTGATAGTTAAATGCCGGTATTGAAAAAACTATCAATCGATTATGGCAAACGAACACCTGGCGAAGGCGAAAGCCACAAAGAACGACGAGTTCTATACACAATATCCTGACATACAGACCGAAATAAACGCTTATCTCGACTATAATCCCGACGTGTTTCGTGGCAAGACTGTGCTGCTCCCTTGTGATGACCCTGAATGTAGCAATTTTACCCGCTTCTTCGCAGAACACTTTGAGTTGCTGGGACTAAAGAAGCTCATCAGCACAAGCTATGCCATTGAGAGCAAGCAATATAAGATAGGTTTGCAAACTACTATGTTTGAGCAACAGTCGCCACAATATGATGCCGACAAGAGTAAGACACATGGCAAGATTTTTATCCTCGAACGAGACCATACAGGGGATGGAAGAATTGATCTCGACGATTTGCAGTGGCAATATCTTTATGGAGACGGCGACTTCCGTAGCACAGAAGTTACCGCCTTACGCGATGAAGCCGACATCATAGTCACCAATCCGCCTTTTTCTCTTTTCAGAGAGTTCGTAGCGTGGCTGATGGAAGGGAAAAAGCAGTTTATTATTATTGGAACATTGAATGCTATTTCTTACAGAGAGGTATTTCCCCTAATAATGAATAATAGAATATGGCTTGGAGCTACGGGTTTTATGTCTGATATGGTGTTTGGTGTTCCAGAGGGATATAATGTTAAAGAAGATGACAAGAAAAAGGCGGAACGCCTTGGATATGTTGGTAATTACACAAGATTGGGTAATTCTTGCTGGTTTACTAATGTTGATCATGGCAAAAGGCATAACCCAATTAGATTAATGACAGTGTCTGAGAATATTAAACATAGCAAACATAAAGAATTAAGAGATAAAAAAGAATATTCACAATATGTTAATATTGATGCCATTGAGGTGTCACACATTGATTCAATCCCATCAGACTATACCGGGAAAATGGGAGTTCCTGTGTCTTTTCTTGATAGGTATTGTCCTGAACAATTTGAAATATTGGGAATTAGTCTTGTCCTCGGAATAAATAAGCCCAAAGACTTACCAAAGGAGAAGCAAGGCGGTCCTGCATTCTATCTTTTTGAAGATGGCGAATACAAAAGAATGTACACAAGAATATTAATCCGTAAAAAGCAATAACTATGATGGATCCTGAGTTTAAAAAGTATACCGTGCGCGAGATATGCGACGGTTTTGAATATAACAAACTGGAAGGCAAGGGCCTCTATGGGCTGAAAGGCAGGCTGACCATACAGCCTGAATACCAGCGTAACTATATCTATGCTGACGGCAAACGAGACGTTGCGGTAATAGATTCTGTGCTAAAGGGATATCCTCTTGGATTGATATACTTCAACAAAGTGGGCGATGACCGTTACGAGGTACTCGATGGACAGCAACGCATCACCTCGTTGGGTCGATTTATCAAGAATCAGTTCGACGTGAAGTATGGTGACAAAATCAGAAGTTTCACCGGTCTTGACAAAGAAGTGCAAGACAGAATACTCAACACTCAACTGTTGGTATATATCTGCAAAGGTACCGAGGAGGAGATTAAAGAGTGGTTCAAGACCATCAATATCGCCGGTATACCACTCAATAAACAGGAAGAACGCAATGCTATATTTAGCGGTCCATTTGTGACGGCATGCAAAGCAGAATTCTCGAACACGGAATATGCCGAAAATCAAAAGTGGGGTAGTTTCGTGAAAGGCCCTGCCAACCGGCAACAGTTTCTTGCAACCGCATTGGAATGGGTTGCCAATAGCAAAACGGTGTCGCCCGATACGGCCTTATCCAAGGAACCAGTGGAAGCATATCTAAGCAAGCATCGACGTGACGACAATATCAAGGAGATAAAGAACTATTTTGAAACAGTAATCAACTGGGCTGACAATCTGTTCGACGAGATTGAGCCTGAAATGTGTGGTTTGCCCTGGGGAGATTTGTATGAACGATTTGGAAAGATGCCGTATGACCACACCGAGGTGTCTGCAAAAGTAAAACAATTACTGCAAGATGACTATATACAGGATCGTCGCGGTGTTTATGAATATGTATTGGGCGGATGTGTAGACAAAAAATTACTTAACGTTCGTTTATTCGATAAAGCTACTCAACGTCGTGTCTATTTGCGTCAAACTGAACAGGCAAAAGCAAAAGGTGTAAGCAACTGTCCATTATGTGCGACGGGTCCTGGTAACAAAGCCAAAACCATATACAAGATAGAGGAAATGGAAGCAGACCATGTGACGGCTTGGAGCAAAGGAGGCGCAACCACCGAAGATAATTGTCAGATGTTATGCAGAACGCACAACCAAGCTAAAGGCAACAGGTAATCCCGCCAAGAAAGTGGTGGTGATAAGGTAGGCTGACAAAATAACATGTCTTTACACAGAAAAAGAGTGTACCTTCCTCCAGGAAATGTATACTCTTTTTGCTTTACAGAGGAGTGCTATACTGCCAAACCTCAGACGACACAACCACCATCAGCAATACTGTTTTTGCCTCGGTTTTCCTTTCCCTATCTTTGCTGTGTCTAATAAAATTCTTATTTTTGCAAATCGTATGTTTCTGTATAACATATCGCAACGTATTAATTAACACAATTATAAAAAGATGAAAAAACAAGACTGGATATTGATTTTTTGCGTTGTCGTCGTTCTGACGCCTTTCTTCATTCCCGCTACGGGCTTTTTCGACTGGTTCTGCTCCACCACCAAAGAGCATCCCTACATTATGGCGTTCTTCAAATTCGCCATTCTCGCCACTCTTGGCGAGATGCTGGCTCTCCGCATTCGCAAAGGTGTCTACAACGAGCCTGGCTTCGGCGTCGTGCCTCGCATGATGGTGTGGGGATTCCTCGGCATGTGCATAGCTATGGCTATGGTCATCTTCAAGTCGGGCGTGCCTGCATTCCTCGAGAGTGTCGTTGGCTGTGAGAAGGGCACTATGAGCGCTCTTTTGCTTGCCGAGCAGTTCTCTTGGGGCAAGCTGGGTGTCGCCTTCGCCGTTAGTGTGCTTATGAACTCAATCTTCGCACCTGTCATGATGACATTCCACAAGTGCACCGATATCCACATCTTGGACAACGGTGGCACAGTGAGAGGTTTGCTACGCCCCATGAAAATGCGCGAGATATTCTCCTCCAAGGTCAACTGGGATGTCCAGTGGAATGTGGTCATCAAGAAAACCATCCCTCTGTTTTGGTTCCCAGCCCATACCATCACTTTCATTTTGCCTGCCACTTTCCAGGTGCTCTTCGCCGCTCTCCTCGGCGTCGCCCTTGGTCTCATTCTGGCTCTTGCTGGCGGCAAGAAATAATTGGTTATATACAATCCCTCAAGGGCAGAAATTGACCAAATCTAAACAAATCACTCAAATCATATTCATACGTATTCTATGGATTTAATCAAAGAGCATAACAATAAATATGATTTCTTCCGTGAGATTACTGGTGTTGCTATGAAAGTTCATAGCAAATACAAATATGGATTGTTGGAATCTGCTTATGAGGCTGCACTTAAATATCTCTTAAAAGAGAATGGCTATACGGTAGAAAGTCAAGTATACCTACCCATATTTTGGGAAGATGTACAGTTAGACCAGTCATATCGAATGGATTTGGTTATCAACAACGACATAATTGTAGAACTTAAATCTATCAACTTTATTGACACTCCGCAGCGCAGACAGTTATGGAACTATATGAATCTTACTCATAAACCATACGGGATGTTGATCAACTTTAGTCCGGAAGGCTTATACTCCGAATGGTATCATAGAAATGACACAACTGGTGAAATAGACAAAATCAAGCTTATAAATTAACTATTTGAAAGATTTGTTTTTATTTGAGGTATTTCTCGCGAAGCGATAAAATAACAACAACTTGAAATGAAAAAAGTAATATTTGTTTTATTGTTTTCTTTGAGTTTATTTTCAGTCAACTCCCAGAACGATACCGTAGCAAAGAAGTTCCGTTTTGATTTCCATGGCTTCGTAAACCCTCACTACTATGCCGACAGCCGCTCTGTTGTTGGTGGTCGTGAGGATATGATGTTGTTCTTCCCCAAGCCTGTTCTCCTCGACACTCTTGGCAACGACATCAACGATGGTTGGCAGGCCAACATGCTTGCCATCACCGCCCGTCTGGGCCTCCGTGTCAATGGCCCTGATATGTTGGGCGCCAAAACCTGCGGCTACATCGAGGGCGACTTCACGGGCTCGACCAATGCAACTATCAACGACCTTCGTTTGCGCCACGCCTACCTTCGCTTGGATTGGCTTCGCGACCAAGGCGAAGCAGGCAAGTCGTTGTGGCACACACTGCTTGTAGGCCAGTATTGGTATCCCATGGTAATCCATGAGATCATGCCTATGACCAACCCCCTCAACATGGGAGCCCCGTTCCATTGCTATGCCCGTCAACCTCAGGTTCGCTACGAGTACATCCGTCATAGTTGTGAGTTCGTCGCTGTAGCCTCGTGGCAGCTTGACAACATGAGCCAGGGTCTCCTCAATGGCGTTCCGACCTCAAGCACTCTCTTCGCCCGTCACAGTCTTGTGCCTGAGCTCAATGCTCAGCTGCGTTACAATACCGATAACTTTTTTGTCGGTGCCGCTGTCAATCTCAAGACTATTCAACCTATGGTTCAGACTGTCGCCACAGCAGAGAAGCCTTCTTCCGACCTATACTCCTCTTTTTCCTGGAGCCTCTTTGGCAAGGCCAAACTCGGTGCCGTCACCGTCAAAGCACAGACACTCCTCAACAACAGTCTCTATGAGGGGTGCTCTCTCGGTGGATACCTAATGCTTGCCGACAGCTCTTTCCGTGACTGGCACTTCAACACCGTATGGGTCGATGTGGAAAAGACCACAGGCCACTGGCGTCCAGGTGTCTTCCTCGGTTTCGCCAAGAACCTTGACTATGGCAAGCACAAATATGCTTTGCATATCTTTGGCCGCGGCCATGATATCGATTATCTGTGGCGCATTCAGCCCCGTTTGACATACACTACGCTGCAAGGCCTTTCATTCACCGCTGAGGCGGAATATACCTTTGCCGCCTATCCTGTCAACCCTGTCGGCAACTTGCGACTCTCTCTCAGCGCTGTCTATGCTTTTTAGTAACCTTTCAACCCTTATAACCTTTCCAACCTTTTCAACCCTTGAGTTTTTTTTCGAAAAAAAACTCAAGCTTCTTGTATATTCCTGATTTTTAGCGTAATTTTGCAAAACGGAATTAGTCGTAATTGTTAATTTTGTTTATTGCAAATTACTGATTTATAATAAATTCTATGCTGTATATTATGGCATGGATCTCTTTTCTGATATCGTTTTATATAGCTAAAAATAGTAGCCATGCAAGAAATTGATGATATAATATCTCTTTTTGAGTCCGAGGGATTGGTTCCGAATTCGGATTCTTGCAGTGCTACTTATCTCGATTTGCTCAAAAGCCGCGATGCCGATATCGCCATCTATCGTCGCCGTGAAGCTCTGTTGCTAGCCGCCTTGGATTCCTGCCGCAGGGAGAATGCGGCCCTGAAAACAAACAACGAGCAGTTACAGGCCGAAGTCAACTCGCTTCGCTCTTCAAAATTCCTTAAACCTGCTATACGTTACAACGACTTTGCCGATGCTGATGAAGAGACATCTAGCGGCAATGCCTCGAGTACTCTGCGACGTGTAAGGTCTCGTACTCTTGACAAAGAGCTCATAGCTCGTCTGAAAAACGACCGTCGCCATTATGCCGCTGTATGCGACAAGGCCGTCGCCTATTGGCAGAAACTATGTGACGAGGGCTATGTCGATGTCAAGTTGCGACTTACTCCCAAAAGTGGCGTTACTGTGGCGGCACGTATCGCCTGTCGTTTCCAGACTTCGGTGGATCCCGCCATCAAATGGTCGTTCTTTGAACAACACTGGCATCTGCGCCATCTGCAAAGCAATCTGACTCGTTCGGCCTATAAGGATGAACGAAAATATGCCGAAGTGAATCGCATTTTCGGTCTTCCTGACGACACTCCTTTCGTTTCAAAGTCAGTGGTGTCGGCTTGACACATTGTTGCCAACACTATTTTTTTTCGCTATGGTTGCCCCGTGTTTTGTGGCGATGTGTGATGCCACTCTGTTTTCACGTCACTATATGTATATCTTTATGCTTGCTGAAACCTATTGCATTGTGTTGCGAAATGGTTGCGGTGATATGTAGCGGTTTTTGTTGTAACGTATTGTGCTATAGTGTTGTCTCTGCTAAAATTGTTACACTTCCAACCCTTTCGATATACTTTCCACTTTTTCTTTTCAGTGCTTCTATCTTTGCAACTGTAATTCAGATCTGGATAGAATCAAAATCGTTAATCAGTAAAAAAACAGAAAAAATGAACAAGCAGCAATATCTTGAAAAGAAAAAGGCAGAATCCTTAAATGATAACACTTGCCAGTGGATCACTGTCAAACAGTTGCAGGACAAATTGCAGGTGTCAAGCAGCACTATATATCGTTGGACACGCAACAATGTCATTAAGGCATACCGATTTTGTCATTCTAGGAATATTTATTTCCTCAATTCCGAAATCGACGAATTTTTGAGACAAAATCCAATCACTCCATCCGGTCGTCTCGACAAGGTGGGACTCTCAATTCAATAATTTTTACGTAACACTTCCCCTTTAATCTTTTTCCCCTTCCACGCACAAATCAGCTCTATGCGTTCCAATGGAGCTTATATCTTTTAAAACTTGATGAAAATCTCGATAGGGTAGTGGTCTGAGATATACGGCACTCCATAGTCGCCGTCAAGGGTGCGGAACTTCTTCACTTTTGTGTCACGGACAAAGAAATGGTCAATCAACGAGGGCTTGTCTTTGCCAAAGCCTGTGTAGGTCTCCTTGTAGCTCGTCGTTTTCGTCATATCGCGTGCCACTTTGAGACCTACATTATAAAAGACTTGGAAAATGCTGTCGTCAATGGTTGAGTTCATATCACCACCCACAATTATGGGCGTACCTTCCGGCAGCTTCCTGTCATTGACCAATGCGGCTATCAGATTAGCGCCCTCGGCTCTTGCTGTCTTGCCCACATGGTCCAGGTGTGTGTTGAAGTAGCAGAAATCTTTCTTTGTCAAACGGTCATGGAAGTGTGCCGTCGTTACGGTGCGACGGCAGGCAGCGTCCCATCCCAGCGATGGCTCAAGGGGTGTGGTGCTGAGCCAATGGGTCTCTCCGGATAATAATTCAAGACGTGAGGTGTCGTAGTATATGGCCATGAATTCACCCTCTTCTTTGCCGTTGTCACGACCTACGCCTATACGGCGATAGGAGGGGAGGCAGCTGTCAAGATACCGTAGCTGGTCTATAAGAGCCTCTTGCAATCCTATGGCGACAGGGCGTTCTTCGTTGATCATCTTTACGACGGCGCTGCGTCGGTTGGGCCATCCGTTTTCTCCGTCGATATTGTTCCATGAATTGTATCGTATGTTGAAAGATATAATCTTTGTCTCTTGGGCTGTGACGCCTTGCGTTATAGCGATAAGGAAAGTGAAAAACACTATGATGCTCAATCGTTTCATGACATTATTGTTGTTATTGTTTCTTTTGCAAAGTTACACAAAAAAGTCAATCAACAACGGTAAAAAAAATCTTACAGCACCTTTTTAATCCATTATAACCTTTAAAACCTTTTCAACTTTTTCAACTTTTTTAACTTTTTAACCTTTTCAACCTTTTTAACCCTTAAAAAATTTTGGAAATTATGTATCTTTGCATCGTGTTTTCAATCGAAAATAATACCTCTCAGTTAAGTCCGTGTGCAATTTTCAATTTTCAATTTTCAACTTTTAACCTTTTCAACCTTTTCAACTTTTTCACCCTTTATAACCATTATAACCCTTTAATCGTGAAACTTTTTTTTCATATTCTTTTGGCTTCGATTTTTCTCGTCGGTTGTAGCAATTCAATAAAAATAAATAGACCCACTGTCGAAATGCAAGATGGTTCGATGCCGTTGGCTACTGCTGAACCTCGTTTCAGCTGGTGTTATGAGGCTGATGTCAATAATGTCGTTCAGGTCGAATACCGTGTCGTCGTCGCCAGCAGTGAGAATAACGCTAAAAATGGTGTCGGCGACCTTTGGGATTCCAAAATTGTTGCCTCCAATGAGATGCTTTACATCCCATACGAAGGCAAACACCTCAAGAGCCGTGACCGTTGCTGGTGGAAGGTTTTTACTACTGTCACCTACGGCGACAAAGGCAAGAAGAAGACCATTGAAAGCGATGTGCAGCATTTCGAGATCAGTCTCCTTTCGCCGGATGACTGGAAAGCGCACTGGATTGGTCGGGACTATGACGATGACAAGGTAGAGGGGCATACCTCCATCGCCGCCCGCTACTTGCGCAAAGAATTCCCTCTCAAGGAGGATATATCAAAGGCGCGACTGTATATCAGCGGCCTTGGTGTCTACAGTGCATATATCAACGGCGCCGAGGTGAGTATGAACGAGGTCTTGAAACCCGCTTTAAGCGACTATACGCGCCGCATCTATTTCAACGCCTACGATGTGACCGATATTGTACGTGAAGGCGACGATAACGCAATGGGTGTTATCCTCGAAGGGGGGCGCTTTACAACCGTGCGTCATGACACCAACTATTTGGAGTGGTGTGGTATCAACCATGCCGCACATTATGGTCTGCCGCAACTGCTCATGCAACTGGAGGTAACATACAAAGACGGCTCGACAGATACCATAATCAGCGGCGATGGCTGGCGTATCACCAACCGCGGCCCTATACGTAAGAGCAACGAGTTCGACGGCGAGACCTACGACGCACGCCTTGATTTAGGCGACTGGACGCAGCCCCATTACGACGACAGCCAATGGGAGGATGTTGTCGTCGATTACGACCGTCAGAACATGTACCGCGAGGACATCTATAACCCACGTCACCGTGTGGCCCGTGAATACCCAGTTGTTACTGGCAGCCATCTGCCAGGCGACTACCATCGCCCCGACCCGATGCAGCTCCTCACACCGCAGCCCAACCCCAATATCAAGGTGCAGGAATCGCTGAAACCTGTGGCTCTCTTCCGTAAGGGCGACACGTGGATTGTCGACATGGGACAGAACATGGTAGGCAATCTTGAGTTTCGAATTTCGAGTTTTAAATTACGAAGTGGGGATACCATTACCTTCCGTTATGCTGAGAGTCTGAATCCAGATAGTAGCATATACACTGCCAATCTGCGCTCAGCGGAATGTACCGACCGGTTTATCGCGTCAGCGAACTCACAACTATCAACTTTCAGTTTTCAATTCACCTATCATGGTTTCCGTTATGTCGAGATAACAGGATTACGTGGGCAACCGAAGCCTGACGATTTCATAGGTCGGGTCCTCTACGACGAGATGCCTATGACAGGCAGTTTTGAGTGCTCCAACGACATCCTCAATGCCATCTATCGCAATGCCACATGGGGCATTCGTGGCAACTACCGCTCTATGCCCACCGACTGTCCGCAGCGCGACGAGCGCATGGGATGGACCGGCGACCGCACTACCGGCTGCTATGGCGAGAGTTACATCTTCGACAACCACCGCCTCTACGCCAAGTGGCTGCAGGATATGGAGGATGGTCAGTTCGAGAACGGATCGCTCTCCGACGTGGCCCCTGCCTATTGGCGCAACTACACCGACAATATGACCTGGCCTGGTGTCTTTATCACCGCTGCCAATATGATCCAAATACGTTTTGGTGACGACCGTCCCATTCGGCAGCACTATGATGCCATGAAGCTCTGGATGCTTCACATGAAGAAATATTACCTCAAGGACGGCATCCTCATTCGCGACACCTATGGCGACTGGTGTGTGCCGCCCGAGAGCCCCGAGCTTATCCATACCGAGGACACCAACCGAATGACATGGCCTGCCAACCTTTCCACGCCATACTATTATCTCTATTGCAAAATAATGAAAGGCTTTGCAGCTAGAATTGGCAAATATGCCGACACGGCCTACTTCCAGAACGAGATGGACTTCGTTGGAAACGCTTACAACGCCCGCTACCTCGATACCATCACTGGACGCTACGATCACAACACCGTCACAGCCAATATCCTGCCGTTGGCCATCGGCATGGTGCCCCAAGGATTGGAGGACAAGGTCTTTGCCAATATTATCGACAAGACCGTCAATGACTTTGGTGGCCATGTCTCCACTGGTGTCGTCGGCATCCAGCATCTCATGACCACCCTTACCAACTACGGCCGCGGCGACTTGGCACTGAAGTTGGCCACCGACACAACCTATCCCAGCTGGGGCTATATGGTGAAGCGGGGCGCCACCACAATATGGGAACTCTGGAATGGTGACACTGGCGATCCAGCGATGAACTCGGGCAACCACGTGATGCTCCTCGGCGACCTCATTTCATGGTGTTACTCCTACCTTGGTGGCATTCGTGGTTGCAATGGCTACAGCCGCATAATACTGAAACCATACCCCATCGATGGTCTCGACTATGTCAACTGCTCATATAATTCCGTTAGTGGTCGTATCGAAAGCAACTGGCGTCGTATAGGCGACCGTTTCGAGTGGGATATTGTCATTCCTGCCAACAGAACCGCCGAGGTGTGGATTCCTGAAAAGGACGGGTACGAATTGCTAAAACTCTCCAGTGGTTGCCACCACCTCACAAGCCGTCTTAATTAATCTTCATCACAAAGCCGCCGCCGGGAGCGAGGTGGACGGTAATGGCAGGCATATTGTTGTCTATTGTTTTGTGTCGGTAATCGCTGCCCTTGCGGTGGGCGTTAGCGCCATCGCTATAGAGTTCGATGGTGGCTTTGGTGATTCCAAGTTCACTGAGGTTTAGCTCGATGTCACGTTCCGTCCAGTTGGTTATACCGCCAATATACCAAGTGTTGCCTTTGCGGCGTGCTGTGACTATGTATTCGCCAACCTTGCCTTGCAGCACTCTCGTCTCGTCCCACACGGTGGGTATCTCGGCTACAAAGCGGGTGTAGTCGGGCTCGCGGTCATAGTTATCGGGTGAGTCGCAGAGCATGTTGAGGGGTGACTCAAGGACGATGTAGAGCGCCAGCTGGTGGCAGCGGGTACCTTGGCTCATAGGCTGCATCCAGCAGGGATGGTAGTTCCATCGGCCTCCGTTGAGCATAGCACCCTGGGTGTAGTCCATCGGGCCTGCTGCCTGACGGATAAAAGGTATCTCGCAATCATAGCGCATCTGGTCGGCGGTGGCGGGTGCCCACTTCATCTGCTCGAGGCCGAAAACACCCTCGAAGTTGAGCACGTTGGGGTAGGTGCGCGTGAAGCCTGCGGGCTTGAAGGCTCCGTGGAAGTCGACCACCAGGTGATACTTGGCGCATGTCTCTGCGGCGCGGCGGTAGAAGTCGGTGACTAGCTGGTCGTCGCGGTCCATGAAGTCTATCTTGAATCCCTTGACACCCATCTCGCTGTAATGGCGGCAGACATGCTCCATGTCGCGGTCGAAGGCGTAGTAGCCTGCCCAGAGGATGATACCCACGTTGCGCTCCTTGGCGTACTGCACGAGCATGGGCAGGTCTATCTCGGGCACCACCTGAAAAAGGTCAGCCTGCTTGTTCACCGCCCAGCCCTCGTCGAGAATCACATATTCGATGCCGTAGCGTGAGGCAAAGTCGATATAGTGTTTGTAGGTGTCGTTGTTGAAACCAGCCTCGAAATCGACGCCTGTGATGTTGAGACAGTTCCACCACTCCCATGCTACCTTGCCGGGCTTTATCCAGCTGATGTCGTCAACTCGTGAGGCTTCGCCAAGAAGGTAGCTCATGTTGTTCATGGCTATGTCTATATCGTTCTTTCCAACCATGAAGATTCGCCAGGGGAAGTGTTTCGTTTTGTCCATCGTGGCGATATATTTCTCACGTTCTTTGACAAGCAGCTGCAGGTTGTTGTGTCCACCTTGGGCTACTTTTGCGGGCACTGGCGCATGTTTGCATTCCATAATGCCGTCGGCGAAGTGGCGAAGGTACATTCCGGGATAGTCGCTGAGTGACGATTCGGTGACGCATATTTTCACTCCGTTGTCGCAATGCAGCAGTATGGGCAGGAAGCATAGTCTTCTTGTGTCGAGATCCCTTAAAGGCTTTGTAGTGTATTGGTTTTCGAAAGATGAGTTGTACTGGGGATCGAAGGCGGCCCATTTCTCTGACATGGGCGACCATGTGTTGGAAAGTATGAAGGGCTCGTTGCCGAATCGTGTCGAGTCGAATTTGGAGACATATGGCACAGTGGCAGTGGTGTTGTCGCTAAACATGCATGACATCTTCTCATTGGTGACTACACCTGGCATTCCTTCCCACACATATCGGTAGGCGACACCCTCGTTGTAGGCTCGAAACACGACAGAAAGACCCTCTTTCATGTGCAACGTTATCTCGTTGCAGCGGTTTTGCATGGAGGCTTGTCTTGAAAAAGGCGACGCTATGGTCTCGTCGATGGTGCGTCGGGTGATCTTCTTTACAGTCATTTTTTTGAAGTCCTTTTTGCCTTGCGTATAATCCAATCCTATCATGGACATTGGCATTATCGTCTTTCCATCATAAACAATGTCGTATGACAATACACCTTCATCGCTGATTATGGTTGTCTCTATTTTTCCGTCGGGACTTTTTAGATTATAGTTTTTTGATTTTGTTTTGTTGATGTTGCATCCTGTGGATATCAGGATTTCAGCACTGTCGACAGTGGGGTAGCTTTGGCAATTGACCTCGGTTTGGTTTCCCTCTATGTTGAACAGTAAGGTAGCTCCGTCGCTGCGGACCTCCATTGTTACGGGGGCACCCATAACAAGTGGGTAGTTTACATCTCCATGTCCACCTGGGAAGCCGCAGAGTAGTGGTATGTTGTATTTCTCAAGTCTCTCTCTCAGCATGGCTTCTACACTTTCGTAGGTCATCTCGTTCCCACAGTCGGTGAATTCGCCCAAAACAACACCTCTGCAGCGATCCAGGAGTCCGTTTAGTATCAAGGCACTGAGCTGACGGTCGATGTTTCGCATGGGTTCCTCGACTTCCTCTATAAAAAGTATGATGTCTTGTCCTGCTGTTGCGTCGGCCTGTGAACCTGTGTTTGGCGCTATGGTGCAGATGTTGCCGCCTACCAGGATGCCACTGGCTGTTCCTTCTATGTTTTGTGGATGTGCGGGCAATTTGTATAGTGGCACTTTGCCCATAAGCAGATCCCGCGCCAAAAGGCTGGTTTCATCCAGGCCTCCTTTGCAGAGAAAGGTGCTCATGGTGCCATGTATGCTCATGACACCGGCACGTGTCAAGAGTCCGTGGAGTGTGCTTATGTCGCTGAAACCCATCAGCCATTTGGGATGTGATGCCCACTCGC
The DNA here is from genome assembly GCA_017960475.1 of Bacteroidales bacterium. Classification (GTDB taxonomy): domain Bacteria; phylum Bacteroidota; class Bacteroidia; order Bacteroidales; family P3; genus Colimorpha. The sequence goes on from JAGCZH010000040.1 coordinate 68,624, forward strand.
TGAGGGGTATCATATCGATATATTGTATTGTGCCATAGCCGCCACGGTTGCAGATTATGGCTTTGATTGTGGTGTCGTTCAAGGCCCAGAGTAGGTCACTGACACGTTCTTCGATAGTGCCGGCGTATTTTCCTGCATATTGTTTTCCGACATTGGGACCTATCACTGGCTCAATGCCCCAGCCACGCAGCACTTCAGCGGCTTTCTCTATCTTCTCCATGGGTGCATAATAGGCGGGGGAGATGAGGGCTATGCGGTCTCCGGCTTTAAGATATTGCGGTTTCTCGCATTTCAGTGTTACGCCAGCTCCTTTGTGACCGTTGTTTGGCTTTTGACCAAAGACGTTAAAAGTCGGAAGGAGAATAACGAGCAGGATTGTCAGTAGGGCTCTTTTCATGGGTATTATTGAATTTTGCAGGTGACGATTGTAAAAATAATAATAGTGTGTGAGAAAAAGATATTATTAATTAATTTGTTGAATATTAATATATAGACATCTTTAAACTCTAAACTTTAAACTTTAAACTTCAGAGTTTACTAACATAACTCATTATGTCAGTTTTTATTGCGTTAACAAAAGTCTCTTTGCTTGTCAGCAGCGGTCATTTTCTTCCGATAGAGGTCGGTTGCTGGTCTTTTTCCGCCTTTTTTCTCCATCGTCATTGTTTGCAAATACTGTTTTCTGTTATCCTTTGTTTGTCATTGTTGTGCTTTTTTCTTTTGTACCTTGCAGTGTGTCATATCTTTGCAACGTCTTTCAAGGGAGACTATGGCAGCGAGTAGGGAAGAGGCCGACACGGCGACATTTCTTTCTACTATGTCAGGCAGTGAGTCAAAAGGATGCGCGCGACTTTGCGACACTGCCACCCAGGTCTGCACGATTGTCCGCCACCCATCTTGATGTCGTTTCTCCTAAAGAAGATGTAATCAAATCATTTATTAACTTTTAAAACTTTTTATCATGGGTAAAATCAAGCAAGGTATTATGGGCGGTTTCGCCGGCAAAGTGGGTCCTGTCATCGGTACTTCTTGGAAGGGCAAGGCTGTGATGCGTTCAAGAGCTCTTAGCTTTAACGATCGCAACTCACAAGCCCAGCAGGAGCAACGTGCCCGCTTCAGTATTGTGATTAGATTTGTCTCTGCCATAGGCGGCTTCATCTCTGTGGGCTTCCGTTCCCGTGCCGTGGGAATGACGGCTCCCAATGCCGCTGTCTCTGCCAATATAGGCGAAGTCATCACAGGTACTTTCCCCAACTATGAGATTGACTACTCCAAGGCGCTGGTGTCGGCGGGCTCTCTCGACCTTCCATTCAACGCTCAGGCTACTGTCGATTCCAACACTCTCAGCCTCACATGGGCCGACAATTCGGGTATGGGCACTGCCAAAGCCACCGACAAGGTTATGATTCTTATCTACAACAAGACCAAAAATCAGTCGGTCTCTGAATTCGATGTCGCTTCTCGCTCAGAACGAACAGGCTCGGTGACTATCCCAACTGCATGGAACTCTGACTCGGTCGAGGTTTGGCTTGCCATGAATAGTCTCGACGGCACTCTGACATCCAAATCCGCCTATTTAGGCTCCTTCACTATCTAATCTTCAACCTTCTTGTTTAACAGGCGGCCTTCACAGACCGCCTTTTTCTTTGCTTTCACTTTTATGAAACCTTCCGTTAATTTTATGGCTATTGTTCTTGCTTTCAACCAAAACATGGAACCAGCCCAATCTTTGGAACAGTTCCGCTGTCAGTCGCAGGAACTTTTGATGAATGTTGAGCCCTGCATGGATGTTGTATTACCGCTTGTCAAAGACTCTTCTTTGAAAACCAACCTGCAATGCCGTTATGACTCCCTGCTGTCATTGGCTTTCGATGTCGGAGTAGACTGTTTCTTGTCGTCGCAAATACCATCGTTGCTTTCACGAAGTGCTTCCAAATCGGAGATTAAAAACGCCTTTTTGTCGCTGCCTGCCTTCGAGGCGGATTTGCGTCCCGATCTCGTTGTGCAATTGAGACAATATCGCATGCCACTGTTGTCACGTAGAGCCTTCGAATATGAGTTGTTTTGTGGCGTTGTCTCTTTTGCCATCAACATCTCTGGCCGTGGACGCTATAGCTTTGAGCCTTATGTCTTAGACCCTTTCTTCCGTTTTCTGATGTCCGCTGCACGTTAAGTCTGCGATGCATTCTTTTGTATGGCCTTTGGTGTTTGGTTTGAAAAATATCTTTGTTCGTGTGCTAAAAAAATGTTATTTTTGCAAATAAATTAAGTAGCAATAAAAAATACTCTAATGTAATAAATGCATGATTTATAGTAGAATCATCATTGAGGGTCGTTTTTTGAGAAATTTTTCAAATAATTTCAAATCTTTTACTTCTTATTTGTTTGATTTTATTAGATTTGTTGGATTTCTGCTCGAAGAGCACTCCTCCATGAGGGGAATTGAAAATTAGTAATCTGTGACAAGTGACTAGAGATTTGTGACCTGTGAAAATTCAAAATTCGAAACACCTTTCAAACCCTTTTAACCTTTCAAACCCTCTAAAAAAAAATCATGCTGACCATCCGACACATACGTCACTGGTACGAGCCGCGACTTCCACATGCGGTCTTCATCGACGGACTCTATGCCGGTATGTTAGAGGATGACAAGCTCCGGATAAACGCCCCTCATGGCAGCTATGCCCTTCGTGTTCAGTTCGGTGGACGCATCCCTATAGGAAAGAACGGCAAGAGCATTGACATTTCTTTGTCCTCGACAAAGAAAATCGAGGTCCCCGCAACTGGCGATGTCGAATGTGTGTTCCATGATCGTGAGAGGCTGTGGAATATCCTTTTCGATATAGACCTCATACTCTGGGTTGTGTCGTGGTTTGTAACTATGCCTCACATCTACAAGATTCTCTCCGACGCATTCTTCGCCGTATGGTTGGTGCGTCTGGTGTTGATAAGGAAGAAATACTACAAGATAACAGTGAACTAACGGCATTAGGCAAGGAAAAAGACTTATCGTTTTTTGAGAAAACAACAAAATGAAACAGAAACAGACAATGATTATCAGAGAGAATGCCGTCAAGGTGTACAAGGATACCGTTTGGGTGTGGATTGGAATCATTTTCTTCGTTGCCGTGCTGGCTTTTTTTATATACCTATTGTTCACGGGAAATTACTCTATATGGGGTTATGTCTCGTTTGGCGTTGCGCTCATCTTGACGTCGACCTATTTCTTTGAAATCAAGAAAGACCGAAATACTATCGTGGTATATCCCGATTCCTTGCATATTGAACACGCACAGATGATAAACAACGATTTCTTGTGGGAAAATGTCGGGACGGTCGAAATCAAATGGTCGCAAATAAAACGGATTTCATGTGAATATCTCTACAAGCAATATTATTATTACGTGATAATTGAACCGCAAAAGGGGAAGAGCTACCGCTTTGCAGCCTTTGAACCGACCAGGCTTTTCTTGAAACGCCAATTGAAGGAGTACCATAAACAATATAAATAAACGATGACCACCGAGTTAAAACCCTTCAATGTGCAGAAGGACTTTGCCGACAATGGCTTCACCTTCTTCACCAAGAACCTAATCCTCTGCTCCGGCGACACCACCGAGAGCAACGCGATGACTATCGGCTGGGGCGGCATCGGCAACTACCTCGGCCACGAGCGTCCAGCGGTGACGGTGTATGTGGCTCCCGCCCGCTACACCTACGAGTTTATGGAGCGTCACCCGCGCTTCACCGTGATGGAGTTCGACGACCCCAAGGTATGGCAGTATATGGGCAAAGTCAGCGGTCGTGACACCAACAAAGCCGCTGCCCTTGGTCTCCATATCGCCTATACCGAACACGGCACCCCCTACTACGAAGAGGCCAAAACGGTCATCGAGTGCGAGACTGTGACGGCCTGGCACCAGACAGAGAAAGACTTCCGCAACAACACCCCCAAGGAGTGGTACGACGGATTTGAGGCCGGTGTCCACACGGTGTATATCGGCGAAGTTATAGGAGCTTGGAAGAGATAGATTGATTTAAAACTAATACTACATACGATATGAATGACGTAATCTGCAAAATTGCAAAGATAAAGAAAAGAATACACAAATCTTCTAGTTGTGATTATTTGTATTCTCATTTTGATGACCTCTTAACTGAACTAAACACATTAAAAGAGGGTAATCTGCCTATAGATGTGTCCTCAGAATTATGTAGTCTAATCCACGTTTATGCAGAAGATAGCATTTATAACACTAATGCTTCTGCCAATTGGGTTAGATATTCTGCACGTTGTTTCTATTGTGCTGACTACTTAGTGCATTATTTGGAAGAGCCTTCAAAGGAAAAGGAGGAGGGGTTTCTTAATGGCTATTTCTTTCAATTAGTGGAAGCCTGTGTTGCGCCAGTTCTTCAACAGGATGTATTGGCCAAATATATTCAAAGAAATATTAACTCTATCCCGCCTGTTGAGTTGTATGATAATCTAATAAGAAAAGCGACTCGCGAATGTCTCAGATGTAGACTTTGGAGTGCCAGTGAAGTTTCATTATCGCTTACATATAACAAGTCCATAAAATGGCTTATCAATAGCTATATAAAAGCATATTCTGATTACTCTATGCTAAAAATCTGGATTCCACTCCTCAACACAGTGAGACTAGCGAGTATGTGGTATGAATATCCTGATAGTGCCAACTATGAACATTTAGGAAGATATACGAGGGTGTCTGTAAAAAGATGTTTAGACGAAATGTTGGAGATACATCTGGCTCTATTTAGATTGTGGTATTGGCATAACTCACAAGAGATTTTAGAAGTATTATCTCTTGAGGATTTGATAGAGGTCTTAGAAGTATATGATGATGACGAGTTTGAGAAAACATTACGCCACATGGTAACTTTGCCGTATAATGAAAAAATTCAAGGTGTATTGAAACATTTTGCAGAGGATGACGAGGATTGGATTGTAAGGCTATCCAAAGAACTCCTTTCTCAATATCATCTGTAGAATGTCAATGATCTGTTACCACTTCAAATAGAGTTAATGTGTATCATTAATAACAACCCCAAAAAATCAAACACAATGGAAGCAAAAGAATAAGTATTGAAAGCCATGCGCGATGCGGGCAAGCCCGTCTCCGCTGTAGATGTAACCAAGATGTTCAATGCCGACCGCAAGGAAGTGGACAAAGTCTTCGACGCCTTGAAGAAAGAGGGTGCCATCGTCTCGCCCGTCCGCTGAACGCCTGACCGAAGTGAATGGCTTTGAACACCGCTGAAATAAATAAATGTATCGAAAAAGTGGGCACCAGCAAAGTAAAAGCACAGATATGAGCGCAAACAAGCACCTCCAGCGATGTGGTTGCTTCTGGTTTTATATTTTCTTCCTCCAATCCAATAATTTTTCGTACTTTTGCACTCGAAACAACGTTGTTTTCCAATAATATCTACATCAATGAATTCCGTGACATATCAAATTAAATATACAGCATTGTTTTTTATGCTATTTTTGACAGGATTCGGCTGTCGGTCATTTGCCACAGAACAGTATCCCGACTACATCATTTACGATGGGAAGAAATACGAACTGTCGGTAGGCTGGGATCACCCCTCACCATTGCAAGTCCTTTATATACGCACTAATACACATTCACCCTTCCAAAGTTATAGTACAGCCAACTATAGAGGTCATATTGCCACTTGGCTCATCAGTGACGGAAAACTATACCTAACCGAAATCGACACTCGTCGCCATTCTGGACGTACTGGCACCTATTGGCCCGACAACGGTCGCTGCGCCGACACACTGGCATCCCCAGGCTATTTCAACATCACATCTCTGTCAGGGGAGCAGGCCGAGACCAACGGTGCTGTATTGGCCGACTGGTTTTCAGGAGTATTGGAAATCGGAGAACCTGCCAGCGAAGGCAAAAAGAAGCCTAAAATGATGGAGATACGTTACGTATATGTGCGTAACGGCGAAGTGGTCGATGACCAACTAGTTCAAGAAAAAGACTTCAAGCGAATGCAGACAATCTCCGACAAAGACACCTCCGATCACAAATTTATGGACAAATACTATATTGTCATCCTTAACCAATTTTACATCTCTTACTATTTCCAAAGTTGCATGGGGCACGACGAGGTGCTATATGACGGGCACACCGGACGTTTTGCAAGTCAGGACTTCCGGCCCCAGTTCATGTCACTCTTCGACAACGACCCGGTTCAGTTCCCTTTCAGTTGGGAGAACTTCCAGCGCAATGGTTCGCCTGTCTGCACTTGGAGCATCAGCAACGACTCGCTGTTTATCAACAGTATCACCCTATGGTCGGGAACAGGGTTCTATGAACACGACAACGCCCCAGTTGGGCTGGACGAGATATTCAGGCCAGAAAGAATCAAGAACGGTCGTGTGTTTGCATTCTGGATGAACGGCGAACGAATCATAGAATACGGAGAGAATCGAAAGGGAGAATTCGGTATGGAGGATTTCCATTTGGAACGCCAACAGCACATCGTGCTCGACTCCGGGCGCATAGTGCAAGTTAAATGGACGCCATCGTCATTCGATGCCGACACACAAAAGATCTCACTGGAAGACTGTGATCCGCAACACATCTACCGCTGTGATCATTGGGGTGCCCGCGACAGCCACAAAGAGTTGCCTGAAGCAGCCAACTTGCCATATTGGACAGAAGGCGACAGCGCATTACAGGCATGGTTCGACAGCCATCCTTTGACCGACCCACGTGCCAAAGAAATGATGTTCCGTACCGCACTGCTTTTCAAAGTCAATTGTCATGGTGAGGCTGGAGAATGGGCTATTGCCTCGGAAAGCAATGGTATTATGTTTGAATTGGCGAACCAGGTATTGGATATTGCCAAGCAACTGCCTTCAAATGGATGGACTCCTGCCACCGACGCCGACGGCAATGCCGTAGATTGTTGGCAAGTCATACAATTCAACATCAAAGGAGGCAAAGTCAAATGCAATGTGATTAAAAAATAGTTTAGCGTAACTTGAAGGTGTTCACTTTGTCTGACAGCAGACAAAATTGAATATCAAAGATGGCAGGGTACCTCCAGAGATTGAACCGAACTTGATGAGGCAAGGGAACGTTGCGCAAAACGAGAGGAGAATGAACTTGCTCATTATCCCGGGAGTTGCGAAAGCTGAGCGAAAAGCAAACTCGTTTTCTCTTCCGAAGTAAAGCAACGTAGATGTAATCAGCCAAAGCAATGTCACTGAAAGTAATGGCTTTGAACCGACCAGGCTTTTCTTGAAACGCCAATTGAAGGAGTACCATAAGCAATATAAATAAACGATGAGCAGACAAACCAAGACATTGATTCTATGCGCAGCGATGATGGTCTTTTCTACCATTGTCTCGGCACAGAGTAAACCCTCAACGTATTCAATGTCTTGTGGCATTTCAGATGATTCTTTACATGTTGCCGTTTGGTGCTATTGGGACACGACAAGTAGTAAAAAGAATTATGCATTGTTATCGCAATATAGCACCATATTAGTAATCGATGATGAAAAGGAGGTCCCATATAAACGTTATGGCGATACCATCGAGTTGCTTGAGAGACATGATGTGATTAGATTTGTTTATACAATTCCACGGGAAAACCTACGTACTATAGACGGTGTTATTGATTTGCGGCGTGAAGACAACTGGTACCCTAACCGCAATGACGAGGTAGAGTATGTAGTTACAAGCATGTGGGCAGATGGTTATCATGCTATCTTTAACGGAGAACTACTTGGTGTAGACGTTAAAGAAGAAGAAGGAATCTATTATGCCATTCCCAAAAAGTATGACGGTCTCCACCTTATCCTGATACCAAAGAAATAGTTTATTGATAATTTGATGCACAGAATAGTCGGCTGCGGCTCGCCGATGCCGTAACGCCAGATAATTCAACATGGAAATAGACCAATGAGCAGACAAACCAAAAATAGACCCGCCCCCAACGAGGTATTCCCTAACCCAAACAATAAACACAAATAGACAATTGAGTAAAAGAGGACAATGGAACTATAGGCAACGAAGGAGGCATAGACACCTTCGCAGTATGGCCACAGGCAGTATGTTGGGTCTTTTCCCAGTGCTGATGATAGTGTTCTTGGGTTTATGGTGGGACGTGCATTATACCGGTTATTTCTGGTCAGAAGAAAACATGGAAAAACGGTTTCGTGAAATGGTCGAGAGGGTAGTACCACAGGTAGAATCATACCGAAGAGAGCATGGACACTTGCCAGACACGCTAAATTTAGAAGGATTTGCTAATGATTGGGGAGAGAACAGTTACATTGATACATCAGGGTGGGACTACTTGGGATTTATTTATCACAAATGGGACGATAGTACTTATGTCCTCGTTCATAAAAATGAGTGGGCAAAATATGTGTCGTCACCTAAGTTCGAGGGTTATTATTTCTTCCGTTGGGATGAGGATGGCGACAGCATGAGGATAGATACGTTATTCATACAGCACAAAAAAAAGAACGAACACTAAGCCATGGGCAGACAATTCAATCACTATATCAAGAACATCAAGACAACTTCCAAAGGACTATTCATAGGATTGGGAATGAATCTTTAATTGCATTCTCCCCTCTAACGCCACCGACGGAATTCGTTGTTTTCTGTCGGTGGCGTTTTTTATTTATCTCACGACATAGGGGCAATAAAAATGTGCCTCCAGCGTTTTTTCTATATGTAAATCGACCATATTGAGGTAACAATATGAACATCGAAGACTATCGCGAGTTTTGCCTGTCGCTGGGTGAAGGAACTGCCAGTGGCCGTTGCCTCCACAAGGTCGGCAGCCTAAGCACCGATAGCGAAGCGGAGAACGAAAAAGTGGAGGAGAAGCTGCCCTTCACGGCTTTCCATCATGCCAGCGAGGTGCTGGTGTTCTACGTCTGCGGGCATATGTTTTCCTTCTTCGATATGAATAATTTCAGTGTTATCACCCTCAAGTGTCAGCCCGACCGTATCGAAGAACTAAAGGAGCGTCATTCCTGTATCGGCAAGCCCTTCAACGAGTCGCCCAAGTACTGGATTGGCATCGACCCCACAACAGCCCCCGACAATCTCCTCAAAGAGCTGACACGAAACTCGTACGAGATAGTGAAAGCGAAATATCATAAGCAATCAAAAATCAAAAAAAATATGAAGAAAAAGACAATACTGATGATGGCGGCGGCGATTATAGCTGTGATGCCTTGTCGGGCGCAGATCAGAAACTTCACTTGGCAGAACACGCAGCGGCAATACATGCTCTTTGAACCTTCCGGATGCGACGGAGCGCTGCCGGTGATGTACTTCCTGCACGGCTTGGGCGACAACATTACGCGCTGCAACAACGAGATGCACTTCGACCAGCTGGCTGAGCGCTACGGATGGGTCATCGTGGTGCCGCAGGCTCTCAGCGTATCAGGCTACACCATGTGGAATGCCGGTCTTGGCGGCTCGGCCGACGATGCAGGATTCCTCCTAGCGCTCCTTGATACGCTGGTTGCTGACGGCAAGGTCAACGACGACAGCGTCTTCTTCACCGGCTTTTCTATGGGCGGCTTCATGACCCACCGCATGGCCATCGAGCATGGCGACCGCATTACTGCTTGCGCTCCCGTAAGTGGATTGATAGCCTTCGCTTTTGCCAATGACGTGCCTGTGGCTCCGGTGCGCATGATGCACATCCATGGCACCGCCGACGATGTGGTGGGTTGGAATGGTGGCTCGGCCTATTTTGGCACTATCGGCATCAGCGTGGATTCACTCGTAAGCTATTGGACCGACTGGAACGTCTGCGACCCCACACCTGCCATCGACACCCTGCCCAACCGCGTGAACGACGGCCTCCGCTTCGTCCGCTACAAATACAGCGGCGATGCCGAGTTCCAACTGCTCAAGGTCATCGGCGGTACACACGACTGGTATCAGGACACCAACACCCACGACATCGACTACTTCGACGAGATACACCGTTTCTTCCTTGGTGACGGCTCCTCGCTGGGCTTCAACGACCCGACGGATGGCACACCCGGATTTGAGGTTTGGCCCAATCCCGCTGGCGGATACATCTACGTCCGTCTCTCCGAACCCACCACTCTGACCCTGTATGACGGCAAAGCTATGCCAGTCATGCAGAAGGATATCGGCTCAGGAGTCAATCGAATCGATTTGTATCACATCCCCAAGGGAGTCTATGTCATAGCCGACGGAAAAGGTGTCTCGAGAAAGATAATCAAAGAATGAAACAATTATGAGACTGACAAGAAATATATAAAGATGTGTAATCTAAAATGAAGATAATATGACATTCCTTATTGAATCTCTAATCGCATGCGCCCTGTTCTCGCTGTTCGTGTTCTTGATGTCGAGGAATCCGATAAAGACCATCTTCAACTATCCGCCCGCCATCATCGAGCGGTGCGACCAACTGGGACTGGTGGATGCCAGCAACCGCCCTGGTGGAGCGGCGTTCTATGGCAAGAAGATTGTCGCAATGGCGGTCTTCGGAGTGCTGCTTGGATTGCTGGTCAGATATGTCAACGGATGCGAGACCTACCTCTGCGGAGCTTTGACGGCCTACGCCCTCTGGGTAGTGGTGAACTGGTTCGATGCACTGGTGTTGGATTGCATCTGGTTTTGCCACGACAAACACTTCATCATCCCTGGCACGGAGGATATGACCAACGCATATCACGACTACTGGTTCCATGTCAAGGGAGCGTTCATCGGTATGCTGCTTGGAATCCCCGCGGCATTGGTTGCTGGAGTGATAGTGATTGCATAATTTCCCACACTCCACTTATTCTCGGAATAGAACACTGAATATAGGAATAAAAGCGATAATGAGCCTCTTCGAGGCTTCATAATATGAGACAAGATGCTGTCATCCCACCATTCAGGCACCTGCAAAAAATTAGTAAGTCGCTGAAAGTCTTTTAGCGTATACATAGCAATCTGTTTTCAAAGTGCAAAAATACGAAAAAAATCAATATGTTTCGTTTCGGTCGGTTTTTGTTTTGGAAAGAGTTTGGATTTTTTGAAAGAAAGGTGTATTTTTGCAATTACGTTTAGAAAGTAATAATCATCGTTAAATATTTAAAATAAAGAGTATTATGACTAAAAAAGAAGCATTGAAGAATTTCGCCATGTTTGGCGCCGCTTGGTTCGGAAACAGCAAACAGCATTTCGCCTTCTCGGCATATTGCCGCATGCAGGGCTGGAACAAACTGGCCGACAAATGGAAAGAGGAAGCCGAAGAGGAATGGGACGAGGCTGAAGAAGTACTGAACCGCCTGGTGGAAATGGGCTACAAGCCCGCTGAGTTGCAAAAGCTGATGAAAACCATGGAGTTCCCCTTCTACGACGACCCCAAGAAGCAGATTGAGAGCGACTACAACCCCGAGGCTATAAAGATGCTGAACGAGATGGCCGCCGCCTTCTCCGATGACTACATCACCCAGAAACTCATCCAAAAATGGATCGAGGGCGAGAAGGACCACATGGCATGGGAGGCCCAGTACCTCAACTACATTGACAAGCTCGGTTACGAGAATTTCTTAACCGCAATGATGTAATAATATATTGAAAGGGTTTGAAAGGACCGCTCCGCTTAAAAGGTAAAAAAGTGAGAGTACCCTTAAAACTTTTTAACTTCTTAAAATTTTTTAACCACATAATCAAGAAAGACCAAGTGTTGAAAGATATGCGTGAAGCTGGTAAGACCGTTTCGGCTGGCGACGTCACCAAGATGCTGAACCCCGAAGGGAACCGAGCACTGTTGAATAATGACAAATAAAGCGAGTAACGCTGACTGCAAAGAGGTCGACAAAGCCTTCGAAGACCTTCCCGACGACTGGCGTTGTCCCCGTTGCAAGCAGCCAAAGGAGAAGTTCAACAAAGCGTAAGCTTCATCAACATCAACCCTCAAACATTAGAAGCAGAAGCACCTCCAGCGATGGGGGTGCTTCTGCTTTCCCAAACACAATAAATTAATGTCGCTTGCGTTGTTAATTAAAAAACACAAATCAAAAATGCGGAGTCAAGCGATTCACCTACAAATATATTACGCCGACTGCCTGACCGTAAGGGAACGTTGCGCAAAGCGAGAGGAGAATGAACTCGCTCATTATCTCGGGAGTTGTGAAAGCTGAGCGAAAAAGCAAACTCGTTTGCTCTTCCGAAGAAAAGCAACGTAGATGTAATCAGCCAAAGCAACGTCACTGAAAGTAATGGCTTTGAGCACCGCTGAAATAAATCAATGTGGCAAAAAAGTGGGCGCCAGCAAATAAAATCATTTATAAACAAGACAAACTATGTTAGGAAACTTTTCTTATTACAATCCCACCAAGTTGTATTTTGGTGACGAGTCTTTGAATTTTCTCAAGGAAGAACTGAAGAATTATGGTCCTGTGGTGCTGCTGAACTATGGCAGTGGCAGTGTGAAGCGCAACGGTATCTACGACCAGGTGGTGGCCATCATGAAAGAGGAGGGCAAGACCATTGTGGAGAATCCGGGCGTGATGACAAATCCCACATTGGAGAAACTGAACGAAGGTGTTAGGATTGCCCGCGAGAACAATGTCGACCTGATTCTTGCCCTTGGTGGCGGCAGCGTATGCGACTACTCAAAAGCTGTGGCAGCATCGGTATATTACGAGGGCGACTACTGGGATAAGTTCTGGCTGAAGCAGGAGAATCCAGCTGCCGACCAGAAGCTGTTGCCAGTAGGTTGTGTTCTGACAATGGCAGGCACTGGCTCGGAAATGAATGCCGGCACTGTGATTACCGATGCCGAACACACATTCAAGGTGGGCCATGTGTTCGACAGCCGCCTGATGCCGAAGTTCTCCATCCTGAACCCCAAATTCACGATGACCGTGCCACTCGACCAGATGAAGGCTGGTATCTACGACATCATGAACCATATCATGGAGCAGTATTTCTCTGATTTCGATGACAACACGAGCGATTATCTATCCGAGGGACTAATGCGTAGCCTTGTCACAGCTTCCCGTATCGCTGTGAAGAATCCGCAAGACTACGAGGCCCGCTCGAACATTATGTGGACTGCTACTTGGGCGCTGAACACTCTTCTCGGAAAGGGTAAGAAGGAGGACTGGATGGTGCACATGATTGGTCACAGCGTGGGCGCCTGGACGCACGCCCCTCATGGATATGCGTTGGCTTCTGTCACGATGGCCTACTATCGCAGGGCTATGGAAAACGGCCTGCCTAAGTTTGCCCGTTTTGCGCATAACGTTTGGGATATTCCAACAGATGGTATGACCGAACGCGAACTGGCAGAGGCTGGTTTGCAAGCCCTGAAGGAATGGATGCTGGAGATCGGTCTGCCGCTCACCATCAGCGAGCTCGGTGCCACCAACGACATGATTCCCGGCATCACTGAAACCACTGTCGTCTATCCCGCTGGTTACCTGGATTTGACGAAAGAGGATATCATGGAGATATTGAAGGAAAGCATGTAAAACAAAATCAAATAAGAGATGAAGAATATAATCATGGTTATGGCAGTACTCTTGACATTGAGTCTGAACAGCTGTGCGCAAAACAAGAATCAAAACCCTCAAACAAAGGAGAACAATAAAATGAACAAGACCTTAGTAGTTTATTTCTCAGCCACCGGCACCACCAAGGCCGCTGCACAACGTCTGGAAAAGGAATATAATGCCGACCTATATGAAATCACCCCCGAGCAGCCCTACACCGCTGCCGACCTCGACTGGAGGGACAAATCCTCGCGCTCCACGTTGGAGATGAAGGACAAGAGCTCACGTCCCGCCATCAAGGGCCGTTGCGAGAACATCGCCCAGTACGACACCGTCTGGATCGGTTTCCCCGTATGGTGGTACACTGCCCCCACTATTGTCAACACCTTCATCGAGGCCCACGACCTCAGTGGCAAGGTGCTCAACGTATTTGCCACCAGCGGCGGCAGTAATGTTACCGGCTCATACAACGACCTCAAGAAAGCCTACCCCCAGTACACCTGGGGTGAAAGCAGGTTGATGAACTAAGTCATCATGATCCTTAAACATCCAGACAGAGCACCCGCAACCCCTTGTGGGTGCTCTGTTATTAGACCACCATTTTTCCACTGCAAACAAATAATTTTTGTTCAATTGAAATAAATGTTGTATTTTTGCAATTTGAAACGGGAAAAAATAATTTGAAATGGAATCAACTGTCAGACAACCATTCAATCAGGCGCAACTTGAATTGCTTAGCACTATGGCCAGCCTCAAAACAGAGGCCGATCTGATTGAGTTGAAACAGGCTATCGCGCGTTTCTTCGCAGAACGTGCCGACCGCGAGATGGAACGTCTGTGGGAAAACGGTACCATCAACGAGGAAACCCTCAAGTCGTGGGAGCATGAACATATGCGCACTCCTTATCGTACAAACGCTACCGTTACGGCAAGAGGTACGTTGTGATTGACACCAACTGCCTGCTCCGCATGATACCTCTGCGCAGCAAGTACCGTCCGTTGTGGGAGTCGTTTCTCGATGGCAAGTATATCCTTTGTATCAGCAACGAGATTGTCATAGAGTATATGGAAATACTTACGGAGAAAGTCAATTCCGCATTTGCCACGAATATAGTAGGTGCAATTCTCCGCAGTCCTTTCGTACTGCGTTTCGACCCGCAGTTTCATTTCAACCTAATCGAGGTCGACCCTGACGACAACAAGTTTGTCGATTGTGCCATCATAGCCAATGCCGACTTTATTGTCAGCGACGACAGCCATTTCAGGGTACTCCAAAGCATACCGTTCCCCAAGGTGAATGTGCTGACCCTTGAAGAATTTAGTAATACATTGCAATAGAATTGAATAAAACAATTTAAAATCGACGCTTATGTAGTAGTCAGATTATACTAAAGACATCATATTGAGCTGAAACTCTTGTTCTCACTTGGGAAGTCCGGAAAACTTAACCGCTACGAGAATAGGATGCGAGAGGTTCACGTCAATGGGCGTGAAATTTCGTAGACTTATTTGTAGCATGGCAATTCCGGACGCCACCAAGTAAATAAGGCTGTTTTAACGAAAGAGTCACGCCTTTCTTTATGTTCCCTTATTAAAACATCGGCTTCCGGCTCATAACAATAAAGCAGGGAAGCCGAAAACTGTATCAAAGAGTAGGCAAAAAAATACAATTTTATGGCAAAAAAAATTATGTTTTTCTGTGCGATTGCAATAATATTTGCATCTTGTAGCACAAAGAAGTATGATGAGAATCTAACAAAGGCGTTTGCTTCGGCGCAAATATGTTATGCTTCATCGGGACTTATTATTGATAATACAACGAGCGTTTGGCACACGGCTATCTTTGACCATGAGGACAGTCACGGTCGCTATTGCAGCGATTTCAATAGTGCTTTGCGTATATTGTTCAATGACTATGAAGAGAAGGATGTTTTCTCTACCGCTGATGAATATCAAGAGGAAATGAAGACAGCAGTTGCTTCTTTAGCAAATGGTCCTAAGAGTCGCAAGGAAGCATATGATGATATCATGGAAATTGCCACGAAGGTCAATCTACTTTGCGAAATGGCAAAAGATCCATCGGGGAGTCTTCAATCGTACAGAGAACAGACAAGGGAAACATTCTTCAGCCTTAAAGAAAAACTTGAGGCCTTCGAGATGAAATATGGTGAGTTCCTTGTCAAAGAGATTCTTCAAGAAACAAATAATGACTAATTTTAAAGTATGATGAAAAGGCTAATCACACTGATTATTACGTCTGCAACGATCCTATGCTCATGTTCCAGATTAGACGTGAACGAATTTGGCACTTCTTTGGCTGAAAACAATCTAAAAGGAAAGGTTAAGACCGTTAAACTGTCAATATATAAGGCCACCAAGAAATTCGGAGAACTGAAGCCTGGTTCCTTGTCTGAGGATGCTTTATTTCATCCGCTCTCGACGGGATATAGTTTTTCATTCTATGGAAGTGGCTACTATGCTGGTGCCATCTGCAAGCAAACCTATAATAATGACGGAATGATTTCATCTGAAAGATGGTATAATGAGAAAAAGAAGATCTACAAAGAAACAGAGTATACTTATAAGAATGGATTTCTCTTAGAAACTAATAGTACATATAAAAGTTCTCTGAAGTACTCATATCTGCCCGATAATATCTATAATGAAAAGTACTCTTATGATAAATCAGGTAGAGTAGTAGCTGATACCGTTTATAAGGATACATCTGTTTTTATGACCACACTGTACGAGTATTCTGAAAACACTATTACCTATTGCTATGACAATAAAAAAAATGTTGTCAAGTTTGAAAATGGTAGACCTAGCATGCTTATTTCATACGATTCTGTTGGTAATGAAACTGGGACAACTCGATACAACAATCATGGTTTTGAAACATCTTATGATGGGAAAGTTTCTATAGAATATGATTACAACGAATATTTTGATCCTATTTCAAAGACAGAAGATATTGATAAATATACGTTCTCATATGAGTACGATAAAAAGAAAAACTGGACGAAGCGAATAACCTATAAAGACGGAGAACCAATTTATATCGAGGAAAGGGAAATAACTTATTTTGAATAATTCATAAGTATTGATTTCACTGACTATTGTTGGTTTCATGTAAATCCCAATATTAATCGACCAAATCTCAATTGCGCGGGTGGCTAAACTACGAGTGTGTGTGGTTGGACTAACATGCACATGTGGTCGTACAAGATATGCTTGCTTGGTTGGATGTCGGCTTTTCTATTGCTGATATCACTCCGAGGTATCGCCATTGTAATAACTGGCCACTACAAAAGGGGTTTAAATAAAGTGAAAAGAGTTTAAAGTTATGAATACCAGTTTAGTCACGATTTTGAGCTCCAAGCACTATTCTTCTCGCTTCGGTTCAGGAGAACAACATTTACATAGGGTGTCAAGTGTGGTAACACAATTTATTCTGCCATATTGCGTTATATTAATAAACTAACGTAACATCTATCTTCCGATGAAGAAACTGCATTACATTATCCTATCCCTCCTCATTGGGCTTGTTGGCACATCAATGCACTTTGCCCATCATATAGAGGTCAGTGACGGAGTACGCGACTTTTTCTGCCATTTCTTCCCAATCGGCGAGACCTGCTGGGAACATATGAAGATGATATTTTTCCCTATGCTTCTGCTGGCGGTGATTATGTGCATTAAGCAGCGGAGCATTAAGGCCGTCGGAGGAGCGATGTTGTCTGCGACAATCACCATTCCAATCTCTATCGGACTATACTTCCTGTTCCATATCATTGCGCCAGAAAGTGAGCTCATCGCCGATGTGATTGTCTACTGGGCGGAGATGTTCTTTGCCGTCTGGCTGGCGCTGAAGCTGGACAAGTGTGATGCAATACGGCGTCTGTGGCCGCTCTGGATTGCCGTTGCCGTGCTTTGGGTGGCAGCCTTCTGGGTGCTCACATGCCACCATCCAGATTGGGAGCTGTTCCAAGTGCCCGAAGATTGGCTGGCCATAGATCCCGACGGTCACGGACATTCGCACCACAATGCCAAGATTTGAAGTCGATAAAAAAAAACACATACATACTAATATGAAGAAAGTAACATTTATCCTTTTAGCTGCCGCGATGATGTTCGTTGGCTGCAATTCCGGGAACGCAGACGGCTCGTCTGCAAAAACCGATGACGAGGCCGTTGTTTACCTCACCAAAGACATCAGCCCCGAGGCGCTGGTCAACATTTACAAGGCTCTTGGCGTTGAGGCCACAGGTAAGGTGGCGGTGAAAATCTCCACCGGTGAGGGCAGCAACCCCAACTACCTCAAACCTGAGCTTATCAAGGACCTCGTGATGCTTGTCGACGGCACCATCGTCGAGTGTAATACCGCCTACAGCAGCGGCCCCGCTGACCTGCAGGACGACCGCAACACCTCCGCTAACCATTGGAAGATTATAGAACGTCACGGTTTTACGCCACTCTTCAAGGTCGACATTATGGATGAGGAAGGTGAGATGCGGATTCCCGTCACCGACACTACACACTTGAAGTACGACATCGTTGGCAACCACATGGCAAAATACGATTTCATGATTGCCCTCAACCACTTCAAAGGCCACCCCATGGGCGGCTACGGTGGAGCGCTGAAGAACCTCAGCATCGGTTGCGCCAGCAGTAACGGCAAAGCCTATATACACTCCGCCGGCAAGATGGAGGTGCTTGATATGGCCAAGCTTTGGACACCCGAGTACATCGGCGACCAAGACGGCTTCCTCGAGAGCATGGCTGCCGCAGCGCAGGGCGTAGTCAACTACTTCCAGCAGAAGAAGGGCATCATCTACATCAGTGTGATGAACAATATGAGCATTGACTGCGACTGTGTCGACCATCCTGCACCCGTGAAGCTTGAGGACTACGGCATCCTCGCCTCCACCGACCCCGTGGCCCTCGACCAGGCTTGCGTAGATATCATCAACCAGCAGAAGGTGACGGCTACAAACGACCCCACCGACCTTCTCTCGCGCATCAACCAGCAGCATGGTACCCACACCATCGACCACGCTGCCAAAATCGGCTTGGGAACGAAGAAGTACAAGATTGTTAGTATCGACAAGTAACCAACAAATAGTATCTCTTATAGTTTGACGACGATGTGAAAGGGAAACACCCTTTTCACATCGTCGCTATTTATAGGGATTGTCCTATTGCGGCGAATTGAAAGCGGCAATAGGTCGTGTTACTTTTTGATTAGTTTTGTTGACAGAGTCCCTTTTTGTGTTTGTATGCGAAGCATATATACACCGGCGGGAAGCAGGTCGAAATCGATTCTGTCGTATCTTGCGGCTCTGCCGTCGGGCATAATGATAGTGATGTCGCTCTCTGGCAAAGGTCTGCTTTCGCCAGAGATGATAACATGTGGCTTCGTTTCTGTGGGATTAGGGTTTACCACAAGTGTTGCTGTCGTTGGCAGGATATTGACAATACCTACTGCTGTTGAGTCCTGGTCAACGGCAATATTTATGAGGATGCTAGCCTCTGCTTTGAGGCAGTGCCGTGTCGCAGATGTGGTGACGGTGTATTCGCTGTTTTCGGCATAGATGTGCTCTATTATGCTGTCGGTGCATGAGGTCGTCTCTGTCTCGCCGTCTCCCCAACGCCATTCAATACTGTCTGCGTGTTGTGTGTGCGCTACGAGAGTGACGTTGGCACCTGTCATGTTTAGCGTGTCAACGGCTATTTGTGGCTCTGGACGTTTCCATTTGTCGAGTCTCGTATAAACCACAGCTTTGGCGGCCTGTCGTATGGCGGTGGCTTCTATGAGGTTGATACCGTCAGGGGTGTATTGTATCAGTTCGGGATCGTCACCGAAAAACATGGTGTAGAATGCACATGCCGCTGCATAGGTGCCTGCTGTGGATGGGTGGCTCTCGTCGCTTTGATATAGCTCAATATCAGGGTTGTTGTCACGCAGATAGTGCCACACTCGCCCTACGGGGCACAACGAGGCGTCGTTGCTTTCTGCCATATAGGTGTAGCGCAGACACAGCATGCTGTCCATGCCTTCATATGTGCCAAGAACAGGGAATACAGGTGCATTGCCTTGGTCTCCGTTTTTGCGTCCCCATGTCATGTAGAACATTGGCTCGGCGCATGGGTTGTTGGCGTAGACAGAATCGACAAGACGCTTTGCGTATGGGAAAACTTCGTTCTCCACTTGACTTTGAGGGAACGAAGGATATTGGCTTTGCTCTTGAAGCACTACGACATCCCATCGACCTTGTCGAATCAAAGTCATGGAATTGTTGCTGCAATGCTGATAGAAAGTACATCCGCCGGGAGTGTTGCTGCTCCATGTGATGTTATTGCCACGGCTTTGTGCTATGTCTGCGGTCATTTTGGGAAGGTTGTTGACCTCAGTGTAGCTGTTGCCAATAAAAAGCACGTTGAGCTGCTCTTGGGCATAGGTGTATGATGTGGTTGTACACAATATGCTCATAGCCAAAAGTATGAGTGTAGGCTGTATGAGCTTTATTCCACTGGCTTTCATGACAGAGTTTTTTTCGGACCTGTTTGACTGGAAATGCGTTTTTAATTGTCGAGGGTTGAGGCTTCGATATTCCACACAAAGGCGCGGATACCGACCTCCTCGTTGCGTCGGTCAAGTTTGCGGACAGCAGTGAGGATATCGTTGACTTTTTCGTCGTCAACGACAGTCATGATGGCGTTGTTCATCTCGGGCCAAGCGTGAGTCCCTCGGTGTGGGTCGCCGTTGGTATGACCGCGACCCTGTACATTCTCCCAAAAGGTGAAGCCACGTATAGCGAGTGTGTCGAGGAGATATTCGACACGCTCGTTGTTGGCTTGATTGTATACTATAAGGACAGATTTCATTATTTAGCTTTTGTGACAAATTAATAATAAAGTGAAACGATACTAATATTTAAATTGTTGAATATTAATCCAGAGACATCTTTAAACGTTACACGTTAAACTTTAAACTATACTTAAAGGTTTTTATTTGTTTTCTTCCAAATCGATGCTCATGAAGACAAATTTCTTGCGCTCTTTCTCTTTCTTCTCTATCTCGCCCTTGCGGTTGAAAATACCATAGAGGATGGGTACCACAATAAGGGTGACGAATGTCGACACCGTGAGACCACCGATGACTACGATACCGAGGGTTGTCCACAACTCTGAACCTTCTGATTTGGAGGTGGCCATAGGTATCATACCCAAGATGGTGGTGAAGGCTGTCATGAGCACAGGACGCAAACGACTTTTGCCGCTGAGGGCGATGGCTTCGTAAAGTTCGGTGCCGCGTTCGCGGAGTAGGTTGATATAGTCGACGAGGACGATACCATTTTTGACGACAATACCAATGAGTAGCACAATGCCAAGCATACCCACCATGTCGAGGTTCTCGCCTGTGATCAGGAGTGCCAGCACCGTTCCGCTGAGCGCGAAGGGAATGGCGAACATGATGATGAATGGTTTGGCGAACGACTCAAACTGCGACGCCATGACGATGTATACCAACATAATGATGAGGAGTGCCAGGGTCACCATGTCTTTCGAGGTCTTCTGCTGGTCTTCGTAGTTGCCTGCCAGAGCTATATGAATTCCTGAGGGGATCTCCATCTCGTCGAGTTGTGCCTGAACACCTTGCGCCAGTTCGCCCAGAGAAGTCTTGTAGGGCATTACGGTGAGTGTAAGGTAACGCTGGCGGTTTTTGCGCTCGATGGTAGGGGGACACCAATATTCCGACACCGATGCCAACTCTTTCAACTTGATGGTTTTGCCTGTCATGGTGGGTATCGACATCTCCTCGATGTCGGTGATGGAGCTGCGATATTCCTCGCGAAGGCGTACGACGATGTTGTACTCCTCGCCGTCTTCTTTCAGGAAGCCTGCTGCCATGCCGTTGACACGGTTGCGGACATACATGGCGACGGTAGAGCCATTGAGACCGTGGAGGGCTAGTTTCTGCTTGTCGAACTCAATCTTAAGCTCGGCACGGTCCTCGTCGCGGCTAATCTTGGTGTCGCGGGCTCCGTGGACATTGGCCATCACTCTACGTTGCAGGTCTTGTGCAACATTGGTGGTCTTGTCGAAGTCGTAGCCGAAAATCTCGACCTGGAGCGAGTTATTGCTTCCTCCACCCATGCCGCCTTGCGACACCTGGAAGTTGATCAACTCGGGATATTGCGAGAAACACTGTCGCAGTTGCTCCTGCATTTCGAATATGCTGATGTCACGGTCGTATTTCTTGGTGGTGCGCACCGACATGCTGATCTTGTTGTTGGTGGTGCTGTTGAAGAGTGCTGCAAAGCCAGCGTCGTCGTTTGAGCCGGCGGATGTTGAGATGACAATGACGTTGTCGCCGAGGATTTCCTTGATGTCGGCCTCCATGTGGCGGGCGGTCTTTAGGGTTTCCTCGATACGGGTGCCACGCTGCAGTTCGGCGCTGATGCTTATAGAACCATTGTCTTGTTCCTTCATGAAGTCCATACCAATTTTACCCATCATGAAAGGCAGCATTGAGACGATGAAGAAAGCCAGTGCTATAAACAGGGTTACGCGTTTGTGACGCAGACACCAGCGCAGTACATTGCTGTACCACTCGTCGATGGCATTGAAAACACGTCCCACGGTCTTGTCGTAAGTAAAGGTTTTGCTTTCCTGTTTGCGCTTGGCCTCTTCAGCGGCTTCCTTGGTAAGGTAGAAGGGCTTCTCTTTGAGCATGAGGCTTGAAAGCATAGGAATAAGGGTGATGGCCGCCGTAGTGGAAACGCACACCACTATGGTTACAATCCATCCTAGCTCCTTGAACATGATGCCTGCCATGCCGCCGAGCATGGTGAGAGGAACAAACACAGCCACGAGGACCAAGGTGGTGGCAATGACAGATGTCCACACCTCGTTGGTGGCGCATATGGCAGCTTCGCGAGGATTCTCTCCTCGGTCGATATGCTTGGAAATGTTTTCCAACACCACGATGGCGTCATCGACAACCATACCGATGGCTACGGTGAGAGAGGCCAGTGAGATGATGTTGAGTGAGCTGTCGCTGATAAGCAGATAGATGAACGATGTCACCAAAGAAATAGGTATTGTCAGCGCAATGATGATGGTGCTGCGCCAGTTGCCCAGGAAAATAAAGACCACAAGGACAACGAAAAGCAAGGCGTAGAAGATGGATTCGGAGAGGCCATTGATGGCGTTGACAATTTCTTCTGAACCATCTCGAATCATAGTGCACTCAAAGTCGGGAGGCAGGGTCTTCATGATTTTCTCCATCTCCTTCTTCACCGAGTTGGCGATGGCTACGGTGTTGGCGCCTGTCTGTTTGGTGATGATGAGGCGGCCGCCGTCGCGAGTGTTGATTTTCTCGTCGAGGCTAAGGTCTTTGATAGTGTCGCGCACGGTGGCGAGGTCGCGAACAAAGACTTGTTTGCCAAGGGGCGTGGTTGTGACAACGATGTCGGAAATCTCCGAGCTTTCCACATACTCGCCCTTGACTCTCATCTGGTACTGCTCTTTGCCCATCTTGATGGTACCCGACGCCAAATCGAGGTTGTTGGCGCTGATGGCATTACCCACTTGCTCAAGGCTGATGCCGTACGAGTCGAGCTGTTTTGGGTCGAGGTCGATATAGACGTAGCGCTCAGGGGCGCCGCTGACGGTGATGTTGCCGATGCCGTCGATACGGTTAAGCACATTAACCACATTGTCCTCAAGGATGCGGTCCATGCCCGAATAGCTCTCGCCTGCGGTAAAACCATATACCATAATAGGCATTGCGCTACTGTTGAGCTTAAGTATCATAGGACGCGAAACGCCGTCGGGCAGGTTGTCGTAGAGAAGGTCAACGTATGAGCGTATGTCGTTGAGCGACTCGTCGATGTCTTCACCCCACTCAAACTCTAGTGTCACGACGCTGAGGTTGTCGCGCGAGTTGGAGGTGATGTTTTTAAGACCGTCGACCGAGTTGAGAGAGTTCTCAATGATTTTGGTGATGTTGGTCTCTATTTCGCTGGCGTTGGCACCAGGATAGGTGGTCATCACCGTAACGTATGGCGGATCCATCTCAGGCATCTGGTCGATGGGAAGCCTGCTCAGCGAGAAAAGACCCAGAATTATCACCGCCACAAAGATAAGCCCTGTGGTGATGGGTTTGTTGATTGCAGTTTTGTATATTGCCATAGATTATATGCTTTTCAGGTATTTCTGTTTTTATAGTGTTATTCCACAATCTCGAGTAGGCTGCCGTCAACCAGTCGTGCCTGTCCGGTGACAACCAGATTGTCGCCCTCTTTGAGGTCGGCGGGGTTCACGGGCAGTATCTCCACCTGGTCGTCGAAGCGCTGGCCTAGAGTTACAGCTACGCGGCGTGCGGTGTTGCCGTCGGCAACGAAGATGTAGCGTTCGTTGGAACCGGTGAGTTTCAATACTGACTGATAGGGCACTACCAAGGCGTCAATCTCGCCGAGCGCCATAGTGGTGCGCACATACATGCCGGGACGAATCTTTTCGCCTGGATTGGGAATGTTGAGTTTGGCCTGGAAGGTGTGCGACGACGGGTCAATAGTGGGATATACTATTTCGATGGTGGCAGGGAATACTTTGTCAGGATAGATATCGCTGTACACGTTGACTTTCATACCTTGCTTTACCAGAGGGAAATAACTTTCGGGAATGTTGATGATGGCTTTCAAACGGCTTATTTGGCATAGCTGAAGTATGGGTGCTCCGGTATACATCTCGCCGTCTTCATAGTTTTTGGCGCTGATGACACCGCTGAACTGAGCCTTGACAAAGGTGTTCTCTTCCTGGAAACGTTCCGACTCCACAAGTTGGTCGTAGCCAGCCTTGGTTTGGTCGTAGACTTGCTCGCTGATGCTTCCCGATGCCTTGAGGGCGGTGACACGGTCTAGTTCGGTCTTGGTACTGGCGAGGTTGATGCGGGTGGTGTTGAGCTGTGTCTGGTCCATACGCACTAACATTGCTCCCTTGCTTACTCGGCTACCCACCTGTACATATATGTGCTCGATATGACCGGTTATGCTTGGTGAGATGTTCATAGTCTCATAGCCTTCAAGGGTTGAGGAGAGCTCGAGCTGCTTGGCTATGCGCTGGCTTTTAAGTTCCTGAATTTTCACTTTCTCCGCCTCTTTCTTTGTGGGAGCGGCTTTTTTCGAATCTTCTTTCTTTCCTCCGCAGGCAGCTACGCAGAGGGTGAGGAAAGCAACGGCTGCAATTCTTAGTATCTTGTTCATATTGTTGTGTTTTTTTGTTTCTTGATGAATGTTTGAGAGATTATTTGCCTAAAAGGTTTTCGAGTGCCACCTCGGCGCTGACTACGCTCATAACAGCTTGAATGTAGTTGCTTTGTGCTGTGATGATGTCGGTGCTGGAGTTGGTGACTTCGAGATTTGAAGCATGACCGTATTTGTATTTCTCTGTGGTGTTGTCAAACACACGTTTTGTGACTTCAAGGTTGTCTTTCTGTATTTGGTAGGTCTCGATGGCGTTGGCAAGGTCGTAGCATAGCTGGTTGTATTGCACCCGCAGTCCGTCCTCGGCCTGTTGTTTGCTGTTGAGAGCCTCGTTGTAGTCGATTTCGGCGGCTTTAACCTTGGCGTAACGGGCACCGCTGCTGAACAACGGCACAGAAATGCTGGCGCCAATCATGTTGGGAGGCGTCATGTTGAATCCCGCGTCTTTGCCGAAATAGGTTTTGGCGCTGTATTGATAGTAGGCTGTAAGAGTTGGTGTGAAATCCATATATGCCATGGTGACATTCTTTTTGGCAATTTTCTCGTTCTGCTGGAGCAGCTGGTAGTTGTAATTGTCTTCGATGTTGAAACCACCTAAAGCCAGTTTGCCAAGATTGTTGATGTCCAAAACATCGTCTATGGGTGTTGTCAGGGTAAGTGTGCTGTTGACGTCGGCGCCGAGTTGAAGTATGAGGGAGTTGTACAACATCTTAAGCGATCGGCGGTTGGCGTTGATACTGTTGCGTAGCGATGCCACTTGGACATGGAGTTTGTCGGCTTGTATTTGCTCGGCGGCACCGGCACGCACACTTTCCAGCGTGGTCTTCTCCAAGCGTTCCATGTTTGCCAAACTGCTGTCCAACAGTCCAACAATGTCCTCCATCACAAGAATGGAGACATATACGCTGCGTACTTGGGAACGGATACTCTGTTCGGTTTGCTTATGGCTGATGTCAACCATATCTTTGGCAATCTTGTTCAGAACGATGCCGACAATCTGGGCACCTGTGAAGGCCACCGAAGCGGTGATGCTGAAAGTACCGCTGGGGTTCATGGGAATAACGGTACCGCTGCTTTCCTCGTCACCACTGCTGGGCAAAGAGATGGGGACAGGCATGCCTCCAATCAAAATGGTGTCGGGAATCATTGAGCTTAATCCACCGCCACCTCCCATAACCATTTCATAACCACACATGTTCTGATAGTCGAAGCCTGCCTTTATCTGGGGCAGCATGCTTGCTATTGTTTGCCATTTGGTATACTCCGCCTTCTGCACTTCCAGGTCGGCGTTACGCATTGTTTGATTGTGCTTTACAGCGTAGTCTTGAGCCTCTTTGATAGAAAGTTTTATGCTTTTGGAAGTCTCCTGTGCTTGCGAACATAATCCGCTGACTATCATTCCAAGCAGAGTGGCATAGGGTAGTGCTTTAAAAAATGTCATTTATTCTTTTGATTTATATTGTTTGACAGAATGTGTATTAGCGTTATTTACTGATATCTTATATTTTCATAGCCTCTTTGAATTTTTGCTCATTGGCGTCATATCGTTGTATGGCGTCTATTGAGAGCATTCCGCGAAGATAGGTGTAGCATGCTTCGCGCATTATGCGCTCCTGATCTTTGTTGCTATGTATGTTGTTGATACAGCTATGCTTGATGCTGAGTGCGAGTATGTGTACAACTTCGTCAAGGTTGACATTGTCGCGAAGGTCGCCTTTGCTTTGGGCTTCGGAAAGCAGTTTTGTCAGCGCTAGTTTGAATCGGTCGTTAAAACTTTTCAGCAGTCGTTGGGTCAGTTCGGGATAATAGGTCTCGGAATCTTGTAGTATGCGCGCATAACGCATACTTTGCGCCGTTTCGTTACGTATAATGTATAACGTCATCAGAAAATATTCATCGCTGCTTTTCAGTATGTCAAGCCTTTTGCGTCCCAATTCTTTATGCACCTGGGTGAGACACTCTAGCAACAAAGTCTCTTTGTTGTCAAAATTCTCATAGAGCGTCCTCTTTGAGATGTGTAGTGTCGACGCAATTTGGTCCATGGTCACGCTTTTGCAACCATATTTATTAAACATATCTATGGCTGTTTCAACGATTTTTTTTCGGGCTTCTTCGTTCAACATTTTATTATCAATATGATTTATAATAATATTATCCTGTTTTGTTGTCAGGAAAGAATGTGCAAAAATACACAAAACCAAGAAAACCTCAAAAGTTTTCTCGGTTTTTAATATTAAAAAATCCTAAAGGGGAACGTCAGATGGAGATAGGATCAGCTTTGTTTGGGTTGTGGTATTGGGTTGAGCGAGGAGAGCATGACCTTCATGTTCACTCCTTGGGCGACCTCGATGGTGGCTTGGTTGCCGTTTACGCTGACAATAGTGGCATGTATGCCGTTGGCTGTCATAACCTTGTCACCCTTCTGCAAGCTAGAACGGTATTGTCTCTCTTCTTTGGCTTTTTGCGACTGTGGACGGATTAGAAAGAAGTAGAATATTGCTATCATGACTACGAGCATGATACCTGTTTTCCATCCACGTGAGATATCTAGTAAAATGAAGTCTAACATGTTATTATCTGTTATTGTGTTATTATTTTTATTAGCTTATGCTTTTGCCTTTTTAGGTATTAATAGTGAGAATATTATGCTGAAAGTAAGTATGCCGATAATCACTGCCAAAGAGGCCATGGTGCTGATATGGAGGTCGAGGAACTCGCCGGCGATCATTTTTATTCCTATGAAACAGAGCAGGGCTCCAAGTCCGAATCGTAATAGCCAGAACTTCTCTGTTACGTCGCTGAGCAGGAAGAATAGCGAACGCAATCCCATGATGGCGAAAATGTTGGAGAAATAAACTATGAAGGTGTCTGTGGTTACCGAGAAGACTGCGGGGATTGAGTCGACAGCGAAAATGATGTCGCTGAACTCTATTACCAGCAACACAAGGAACAACGGGGTGATATACCGCTTGCCATCTTTTATTGTGAAGAAGTTGTGCCCGTCAATATCAGGACTAACCCTGAAGTGCTTGGAGGCAAAACGAACCGCGGGATGGTTTGCGGTGTCAATCTTCTCATCACTTTTGTCTCGGAACATCTTGACTCCGCTGTAAATAAGTATCACACCGAATATTGCCAGAATCCAGCTTAGTCGTGTCACAAGGGCTCCCAGAGCGAAGATGAAAATGAACCTCATGACAATGGCGCCCAAAATACCCCAGAAAAGGACTCTGTGATAGTATTTCTTCTCGATGCCGAAACTCACAAATATCATTATCATCACGAAGATATTGTC
The DNA here is from genome assembly GCA_017960475.1 of Bacteroidales bacterium. GTDB lineage: Bacteria > Bacteroidota > Bacteroidia > Bacteroidales > P3 > Colimorpha. Next base: position 96,732 of record JAGCZH010000040.1, read on the forward strand.
TATCGACAGCGACTCTTCAAGGAAGTATCCGGCGAGATACTGCTCTGTTATTTCATGACGGTATACCGACAAGGCGGCTTCGTAACCACCGCTTGCCGCTGCCGCCTCTATCTCTTTCAGAAGTTGCGGCTGACCTGAGGCGTATGCCAGAAGGCTTTCCATGTCGTTGATGCCATGTACCCATTCGGCATGCAGGAAAAGCAGAACGCCCATGGCCAAAGCTATAAAAATCCATATGCCTGTCCATGTGGCGGCCTCCTTGATTTTTATTTCGTGGTCTTTTTTGTGGAACACACCCAAATCGAGGGCTAACATTACCACAATGAAAATAATAAAAGCTATGAAAAACAGATATCTGGATAACATTTCAATTTCGTTTTGGATTTGCAAATTTACCTTTTTTTCCAAAATATTATATGATACTAATGAAAATAATGACTAAATAAGCCCAACACCCTGCTCTGCCCAAGTCTCTCGTCAATAATTTTCAATTCTCAATTACTAATTTTATAATTCAAAATTCAGTTATGTGGTATTGCTCTTCGAGCAGAAATTCGACAAATCTAATAAAATCAAATAAATAAGAAATTATAGATTTTAAAGATTTGATATAATCGAGAGATTTCTCGAAAAGCGATACACAAAGATGATTTTGCCCAATCACAATTCACAGGTCACCATATAGGGTTTAAAAGGTTATAAATGTTTGAAGGGTTAAAAAAGGTTATAAGTGTTACCATTCACTCGTCACAGGTCACAGGTCTCTCGTCATTAATTTTCAATTCTCAATTACTAATTTTCATAATTCATAATTCAGTTATGTGGTATTGCTCTTCGAGCAGAAATCCGACAAATCTAAAAAAAAAATCAAACAAATAAGAAATTATAGATTTGAAAGATTTGATAATATTTGAGAGATTTCTCGCAAAGCGATACACAAAGATGATCTTGCCCAATCACTATTTACTCGTCACAGGACACAGGTCTCTCGTCAATAATTTTCAATTCTCAATTACTAATTTTCATAATTCAAAATTCAGTTATGTGGTATTGCTCTTCGAGCAGAAATTCGACAAATCTAATAAAATCAAATAAATAAGAAATAAAAGATTTTAAAGATTTGATATATTCGAGAGATTTCTCGAAAAGCGATTCACAAAGATGATTTTGCCCAATCACAATTCACAGGTCACCATATAGGGTTTAAAAGGTTATAAATGTTTGAAGGGTTAAAAAAAGTTATAAGTGTTACCATTCACTCGTCACAGGTCACAGGTCTCTCGTCATTAATTTTCAATTATTTTTGTCTTTCGTATGCAATTTTTTAATGACTAAGACGTTTCGTTGTCATGTATCGACAATTATTTCTGAGCTTTTGGAAGATAGGAGCCTTCACTATTGGTGGAGGTTATGTGATGATACCCATTATGGAACAGGAACTTGTCGATCGTCGTGGTTGGCTCTCTCGTGAAGAGTTCCTCGACTATATGTCCCTTTCGCAAGCCATGCCGGGAGTCTTTGCAGTAAATATGGCGACATGTGTTGGTCGTCGTCTGGGAGGCATGAAAGGTGTTGTGTGTGCTGTGTTAGGCAATATCCTTATGCCTATCGCCTTGATATTGCTTCTCGCCATTTTTTTCCGTTTCTTCCGTGACAATGTCATTGTCGACCGTATTTTCATGGGTTTGCGTCCCGCCGTGGTGGCGTTGATAGCGGCGCCGGTATTTCGTTTGGCGAAGTCGGCGAAACTGTCATGGTCCACATTATGGATTCCTGTTGTAGCAGCTTTGCTAATATGGCTTCTTGGCGTCTCTCCAATATGGATAGTCCTTGCCGCTATTGCTGGTGGCCTGCTATGGGGCTTCATAAAAAACAGACACGATAGTTCCCAATCCTCCAATGTCAGTCCTTCCCGTTAATAATCTTCGCCATGTTTCTGAATCTCTTTTGGACATTTCTTAAGATAGGCATATTTACCTTTGGCGGTGGCTATTCCATGATAGCCCTTATCCAGAACGAGGTAGTTGAGAAAAACGGATGGATGACGGCGCAGGAATTCACCGATATTCTCGCCATCAGTCAGATGACTCCAGGACCTGTGGGTATCAATACAGCCACTTATGCTGGCTATACTGCTGTCGTCAACAGTGGATTGCCAGGATGGCAGGGCGTGTTGGGCTCTTTGTTGGCGTCGTTCGCTGTCATTCTTCTTCCCGTGGTGGCCATGATTGTTGTTTTCTCTTTCCTTTCCTGTCACAAGGATAACAAAATAATAAGCACCGTTTTTCAGGTGCTTCGTTATACCGTCATTGGCCTTATTGCCGCCGCGGCTTTGCTTCTTATGACAACAGAAAGTTTTGGTGTGCCGGGCCTGAACAGACAGTTTGTCGTCAGTATCGTTCTGTTTGCAGGCGTTTTCTATTTTTCATATTTCAAACGCACCAATACCATTCTTCTGATTCTGGCTTCCGGAGTCATAGGACTACTGGTATATTCTGTCTAACGGACAAGAGCAATCTATTTTTGTTTTTGTTCTCTGGACCTGCTAGTCTTTCTAGATCTTCTAGGATTTCTATCTCTATAGTCAATCACACATGACATAGAGATCCTCACGTGGATTGAGGAAGAGTATGGGGATGTGCTGCTTGTTGACGATGGTGCGTCGCTCTTGGGTTCCGATAAAAAATTCCAGACCGTCTTTCTCTTTCGTTGTGACGGCTATTATTATCCCATAGCTATTCTTTTCAGCGAATCGTAATGTGTTAATGTCGAGATATGTTGATTTCGATTCCATGATATGAGGTTGGAATTTGATATTCAGACCGCTGTAAAGTTTGTGCAGCTGTTGCATGTTGGCATACCATTTTTGATGTAGAAACTCATCGCGGTAATCATAGTAAAGCACATGCATTTTGCTGTTCAGAAAACGAGGAAAGTAACTCGACCAGATGAATTTGTCTTTGCTCTCTTTCTTGAAGTCGACAGCCATGGCGGCGTCATTGTATAGCTTGGTTTTGTCGAGAGGTTCCTGAACGGTGAGAAAGGCGGCGCGGCAGTCGGCAAAATTGCGGAGAACGGCGCGTGGATGTGTCGCGTTGCCCCATCGTGCCCGCTTGTCGACCTGGGCGACAATGACAACAGCATTCATAATGGTGGGCAAAGAGGAAATAGTCTGTTTTGTGTCTCCCCTGAGGGCAGCATAGGTGCAGTGCCGGTTGTTATGTTTGGCGTTTTCCTCATCGCACAACCTCTTTAGCTCTGTCTCGGCCTCCGAGGGTGTGATATTGCTGTATCGCCCGTCGCAGATATGTAGCAGTATCAGTCCTTTCCCAAGCTTTTCGGATAGGTACGAGGCATGCGAGATGACAACCTCGCTACTCTCGAGATTGGCCAGATATGCTATTATGAATTGGTCCTTCTTTTTCTGCATCTGCTTTGTTTTGTTACTGGTTTATTCCCGCCGTTTCTCGGCGCCTACCGTATCAATGTTATGTCGCCTTTGAATTGCGACACCTGGCCGTCGGCGCATACTATGCGGCAATGGTACACATACACGCCAGCCATACACCAGTTGTTCCGATATCGTCCGTCCCAGCATTCGCTCATATTGTCGCTCTCATATACCTTCTCGCCCCAGCGGGTGAAAATGGTTATATGGAACTCGCTCACCCATTCGCCACTGAAACAGAGCATATCGTTTTTGCCATCATCATTGGGTGTGAATGCGTTCGGGATGAATATATTGGGTTTGCCGCAATCCACAGATATGCACGCCACTCGCACCGAGTCGGTGTATATGCATCCTATCGAGTCGGTCACCGTCACCACGAATGTTGTGGTGTCCTCCAATGTCGCAGTGGGGTGTGGCGACGAGGGATTGTCGACCATCGTCGAGGGGCTCCACCAGTATTCGCCATCCTCTATCTCGGTGACGTGCAAGGTGGTGCTATGCCCTTTGAACACATATTCGTCGTCGGCCCAAACCTCGATGCTGTCGAAAGAGTGCTGCACATCTATCTCGATGCTGTCGCTCACCGTGCATCCGTTGGCGTCGGTGGCCACTACCAGAGCCCATCCAGGACATAGCGCTGTAGCTGTCGACTCCTGCTCTCCCGAACTCCATGTGTAGCTGTATGGCGCTGTGCCGCCGCTGACTTGCGCTGTGGCAGATCCGCTACATTCCGACGGACAGCTGTTTTTCTCTTTGGCTATGCTGAGCACCATGTCGAAATTGTCGAGAACTTCTATTGTGTCGTAGAACAAACATCCACTGGTGTCGCTGATCTGCAGATAGTATACCCCGGGGCATAGGTTGTTTCGTGTCGCTGCCGTCGAACTGTCGTCAAGCCATAGTAGCGTATACTGTGAGCCGCCGGTGACGTTGACAGTTATGGAGCCTGTGCACGACTCAAGGCAGGGGATATGCTGTATGGAGGCTTCGATGGTGGGAGGTTCAGGATTGGTTATGGTGTAGTTGTTGGAAACCAAACATCCGTTGTTGTCGCGCACAAGGACGGTGTAGTCGCCTTCGCAGAATTGCGCGCAACAGTTGGCGTTGTTCCACCCATTGCCCCAATAAGTCCAGTTGTATTGCATAGGCAGGGCGGCATTTGACGAGTGGATCACACACACTTGACCATTGCATTCACCCGGACAGTTCGATGGCGTTATCACCAAGCTGTCGACAATGTTGTAGAAATGCACCTGAATGCTGTCGTTTTTGTAACATCCCAATGCGTCGACCACTCGTGTGTAGAGCCATTGTCCGTCAACAGGAGTGAAACTCAGCGTTCCGTCGGTGAGGTCTCGGTTAAGCGTGTCGCTCATCTCACGGTTGCTCGACCATAGGTAGGTGGGATTGGGGCCATAGGCGACAAGACGAAGTGTGTCGGGTATCGAGCACAGCGTGCTGTCGCCTACGATGGCCGATTCTGTTTGTCCTGCCACTATAACCTGCTGTATCTGTTTCGTGCACCCATTGCCACTCGATATGCTGAGCACATAAACACCAGGCTGATCGGTCATAGGATTGGCTATGTTGCTGTCGCTCACAACCCCTTGAAGCCATTGGTAGGTGAGCCCCAGCTCCGGATGCACACCGATTTGTATCGCCGTTCCTGGACAAGTGCTGAGAGTGTCTAGGGTGGGCACATTTGTAGAGGCTAGAATTGTGATGGTTCTCACGGTCGTGTCGGTTAGGTGGCATCCGCTCGACATATAAGCCACAAGTCTAACGGTGTAGAATCCGGCTGTGGTATAGTTGTGTGTGGGGTTGGTTGCTGTTGATGTTGTGCCGTCGCCGAAGTCCCAGAGGTAACTCTCGCCTCTGCCGGTGTTGTGGAATGTTATTGTTGTCGGATTGCAGCCAGAGCGTGTGTAGTTGAATTCCGCCACAGGAAAGTCCGCTGTCAGGTTGAAGCGAAAGACGGCGTTGTTGCAGTTGTTGCTGTTGTTGTGCATGCTGTAGGCGCCTGTGGTAACAGGAAACTCATCGCCTGCGCTGCAGCTGGCGCATACCGACTGGTACAGAGTTCCAAGGCGGTCAAAGCGGCTTGTGCCGCCGTCAACGTGGTCGCCGCCATGGTAGTATCCTCCCGATGGGTCATGTTGCTCTCCGAAATGGGTGGCGTATACCAGGGCGTTGGCGTCCATGTCTATGCTCATAAGGTAAAAATCCTGTCCGTCGGTTGTGGGTTGGTAGGCGTCGGTGGTCACTGGCATATTCGTTGTTCCTCCTGTGTTCCAAGGATAGTTGGTACCGTTCCAGGTCAATCCTAAGAATATTCTTCCCCATCCGCTGAGGTACAGCCTGTTGCATATATCCACCGCAAATGCTGTCGGTGATATGCGTGGCTGCCCGCTGCCGTCGCCGAAGACAGTACTCCACACCAGTGTGTCTAGATTAGGCTTCAGACGAGCCAGAAACTGGCCACTGTTGGGAGTGTTATAGTTGGCGTTGCGTATCAGCGTCGACCCACTGGCCTTGGTTTGGCCGAAGAGGAATATGTCTCCCGTTTTGCCGCAACGCACAAAATAACTTTGGTCGTAAGTGTTGGAACCGAAATAGCTGCAAGCCATAAGCGTCTTGCCGTAGTATGATATCTTTGCCACGAAGCCATCGGCGCTGCCACCGTTATAGTAGCGGCGGTAGGCGTTGGCAAGGGTGGGGAGGTTGAAGGAGTTGGTTCCGCCTGTCACAACCACATTGTAGTCGTTGTCGCAGTCAATGCTGTATATCGCGTCGTCCTTTATTCCTCCAAGATAGGTGCTCCATATCATGTGCGACAGGTTGTAGTCGATTTTGAACACCACACCCTCTTGGTGACCTTTGTTTATGGCTTGCACGCAGCCTGCCGTTACAGGGAAATCTGTTGAGAATGTCGTCGAGCCCACATAAACGTTGTTCAGGTCGTCGGTAATGATCTCACCTCTTGCGCCATCGCCATAATTGAAGTATAGCGAGTCGTTGCCTATCATTATCGTGTTGTAGTCGAATGAGTTCCTGTAGTTCAGCCCGTCGTTGTCCGATCCACCGACATAGGTCGATGCCTGCAGCTGGCTTCCGTCTTCGCTGAAACGGCACACAAAGATGTCCACACCATTGGGGAAATTTATCGAGCTTGAGCCCTCATATCTCAGCAAAGGACCACCGTTGAAGCTCGTGTCGTAAGCGTTGGGGGTCACAGGAAAGTTGGCGGAGCCCGTTGTGCCGAAAATCACCAGCTCGTCAAGCGAGTTGACAAACATACTGTGCGGCATGTCCGCATTGCTTCCACCGAGGTATGTGGCGTATATTTTCTGACTGCCCGTCGTGTCGAATTTGAATATGCCTATATCAGCGTTGCCGTTGTAGGTGCCGTCGTAGGCGCCCAGCGATGTCGGGTATCCGCTGCCGAACACCAATCCCGAGGTGTAGGTGTTCTTGTAGCTGTCGTAGCATCCCGTCGTGCCCCAGTTGTCTGCCGTCGAGCCTGTATATGTCGAGAAGTACAGATAGGGGTCGATGATTAAAGTCTTCGTGGTGTCGTATCTGTCTATGTCATAGGTTATCCGCCCACCTTTAAGCCTGTATCGGCATTCCACCTCTTTTTGCTCTCCCTTAACCATTTGGTAGGCGTAAGGGCGCAGTTCCACAATGTCCGACACCGATGTGCTGACCACAATATTGCCTTCTCTTAGCTTGATTCCGTCCACACCCTCGTAACCTATCACTATGTCGGCGACGTTGGCGCCAGGACTTACTATGAAATCATATTTCATGGCGTTACTGGCGGCGTACACTTTCATGTCTATGCCGTTGTACAGGTCGTGATACACTACCGACTGGAATACTCCAGCCTTCGAAATCCATCGTCTGCTGTCTCTGCCACAGAAATAGTTCTCATACCATGTCTCGCGCTCCGTACCTTCAACCCTGGTGGCGGCGCTGCCTTCAAAACGAATGCGGTATGCGTGACTCCTGTGCCTGTCGGTGTCGTCTTTGCGCCGGGGATGGTGAAGCGAGGCGTTGTCTGGGTGTTGCACCACAAAGGTGAAACAGTCGCGCTCCACAAAAAGCGTTGTGGCTCTCATCTGTGAGCGGAACAAAACCTGCTCCTCCCATTGCCCAAGGTTCTCGCTGAAAATAATCATACGCCCAGTTCCCAATGTGTCTCTGCTGTTACGTGCTTGCAATACATTGGAAATAAGTATTATAAATAACATTATAATACATCTAACCCAAGTGTAGGATTGTTTTTTCACAAATGCAAAATTACTATTTTTTTATTAATTGTATCTTATTTTTTTTTGTGCTGTTAATCTTTGCTGAAAAATATACTAATTATTGTTGGAAATATTTTATTTTTGCATTCCGATAAAAAATCCACTCTATGCGCAACATATTATCACTCAGTATTTTTGTTTTGTTGTCGTTTTTTGCTGTCGGTCAGATGAATCCCTGCCTTACCAGGAACGCTCGCATGCAACAAAAAGTTGATTCGGCAATAGTTGCTTTATGCGATCGTATCGATGGCGCTCCTTTTAGTTTTTATCCCAATCAGGAGCCTTGGATTTTGGAGCATTATCTTTGTCGCGACGAACTTGCCACGCTTGCCGATACTCATGCCAATGCCAATGTCAGAGCTGTGGCCGTGTGGTGTCTCATGTGTCGATATCCCGAATTCTCGAAACAGGTGTTTTTTAGACATGTGGTTGAGAGCGATTGGGTTGACGTTCGTGGCGGGTGTGTTGGAATAAAAAAGACTGTGGGCGATTTTCTTATTGAGAAAGCTGTGGACAATCTGACTCTTACCCTCCTCGACTGGCGTACCCTCGACAGCGTGCTGCTGCATTCTGAGCGTGCCTATAATGTCGCCCGCCGCCATTGGCTTGTTGAGAACCTTGAACACAACGACTACTACACCCAGCTGATGCGTCGTTTGGCAACCAATCCCGACGATTTTGCAGCTTTGAATTATCTCGTTTCCAATCATGATGATGTGGATACTTCTTTGGTTATCAATGCTCTTTGTGAGGCTTTTAGCCCCCGTATTGTCGCTATGAACAAGAGGCAATATCGTCTCCAGATGCCACGCATGGAACATGCTGTATACATGATACGCAATTGGTATCACCCCGCTTTCCGCCGTTGCCTGCAACAACAGCGCGACACACTTTTGGCAACGGTGGGCTTTCTGCCCGAAGAGCTCTTCCGTTGTGCTTTTGTGTACGAAGAGGAGTGGATTAAAAGTTTTGTCAACGACACTTTCGCCTATTTGGAAAAAAACGATTCTGCCGAAGGCAAAAAGAAACTTAAACAAACTGCGGGTTCTTTGTATCGTGCCGTGGATTCTATAAAGCGTTATAATGGTAATGGAACGTTGAAAGCAAGATCATGCATATCGACCAAACTGTTTCTCAGTACGGAGAGCGACCATCCCTTGGTTGGCTACTTCTTGAATATCGCCAAATCATACCTTGAATAGCCCTACGCCCAATGGCCATTACCACCTTGTCTCGCCATCCTCTTTTGATAGTACCTAGATAGTACTTTGGATAGTACCCATAAGTCCGCTATGAGTCCGCTATGAGTCCGCTCGGTGACCTTATAATCTCTCTGGCACATTTTATGAGGATTCGTCCCAGTCATCATGATTAAGATATCAACTTGTAACTGTGGATTTGCTGCTGTTTGTAACTTTACCGGCCTTGACGTAAATTGCGTTAAGAAATTTTCGGAATATAGGCGTAAAGAAACGTCAGTGAAGTCCTATTTCAAAAGTTTTATAAACGCCACAGTCATAAAAAGAACTTCTTACCCATAAAGAACAGGCATCAGCGAACTTTGACGTTTTAGCCTAGAGGTCGGAAATTTTAGCAATTTCGTCACAGCCGGCGTGCTTTCTTGTTTCGTTCTTTCGCACGACCGAAAGAATGAAGAGTAAAAATCGCATGAGCGAAAGAATGAAGAGAAAGTGTTTCCACTCATAAAAACGAAGAGATAAAAAATGCACGATCGAAATCTCAAAAAAAAATCTTATTTTTGCAAACTATTATGATAGGTCAAGAAACCATACAACGTATAATGGATATTTCTCGTATTGAGGAAGTTATAGGCGAGTTTGTGTCGCTCCGCAAACGAGGCTCAAACTATGTCGCCTGTTGCCCTTTCCACAACGAGAAGACACCATCCTTCTCCGTTTCGCCCTCCAAAGGCTTGTACAAATGCTTTGGATGCGGCGAAAGCGGCAACGTTGTCGGTTTCCTCATGAAACATGAGCACTACACCTATCCCGAGGCCCTTCGCTGGCTGGCCAACAAATATAATATTGAGATTGAGGAAGAGCAACTTAGCGAGGAACAGATAGAGCGCAACAACGAGCGTGACGCCCTGTTTCATGTGTCGGAGTTCGCACAAAAATATTTTGCCGACCTGCTTTTCAACGACGAAATGGGGACGGCGATAGGTCTTGGTTATTTCCATGGGCGTGGACTTACCGACAAGGTTATAAAGGATTTCGGCCTTGGCTTCTGTCTCGACGAGTGGGACAATTTCACCAATCATGCCCGCAAGAGCGGTTATAGCGACAATGTGCTGCAGAAAACAGGACTCACCATCTTCAAGGACGACGGCAAGTGCTATGACCGCTTCCGTGGTCGTGTCATGTTCCCTATTTTCAGTGTCAGCGGTCGTGTTCTGGGTTTCTCCGGACGCATTCTCTCCAAGGAGAAACAGCAGGCGAAATATGTCAACTCCCCCGATTCGGAGATCTACAACAAGAGCAACATCCTCTATGGCCTTTATCAGGCCAAGAACTACATCACTCGTCTCGACAAGGTCTATCTGGTGGAAGGCAATATCGACGTCATCTCAATGTACCAGTCGGGGGTTGAAAACACTGTGGCTTCGTGCGGCACATCGCTCACCATCGAGCAGGTGCGTCTCATGCGCCGCTACACTAAGAATGTCACCGTGCTCTATGACGGTGACAGTGCCGGCATCAAGGCCGCTTTCCGTGCCGTCAACATGCTCTTCGAGGAGGGCATGCATGTCCGCGTCGTCCTCTTCCCCGACGGCGATGACCCCGACAGCTATGCGCAGAAGTACGGCTCCTCTCGTTTGCAGGAGTATCTTCGTGACAACGAGACCAACTTCATCACCTTCAAAACCCGTGTCCTCGCCGACGACATCAAGGGTGACCCCATTCGCAAGGCTGAAGTCCTGGGCGAGATTGTACGCACCATTGCCTTGGTTCCCGACCTGCTGGAACGTACCGAGTATGTCGCACAATGCTCCTCCTTGCTCCATGTTCCCGAAACCACGCTCCAAAACGAGCTTGCCAAAGTCCTCAACCGCAAACTCTACGAGAATTCGAAGCATACTCCAGACCCTGCCGACAAAGACCTCGTTGACCATAACGGACAGACTCAAACTCAACTCTCTGGCGATTCCGATTCGGACACTGCACAATCTGATATTTCAACCACTAAGGTCGAGGCTTTCCAGCTCAATCCGGCACAAAACCAGGAAATCAAGATCGCTGACTTGCTCCTCAACTATGGCAACCAGTTGCTCCCCGAGATAGAAAAAAATGAAAATGGAGAGGATGTTACCGTCTACTACTCGGTGGCTCAGGTTATTGTCGCCGACATTCTGGCCGACAACCTCACTTTCGCCGACCCTGTCTGCCAGATTATTTTCAACCATTGCGCCGAGACTCTGCAAGATGGCGCCAACACTATCGATATGCAGTTCTTTGTCAACCATCCCGACCCGACGGTCCGCAACAAGGCGACATCTCTTTTGATGAAGGATCTGCACATCAGCGACAAATGGGCTAAAGATAAACATATCTATGTACCCTCTCCCGAGGAAAAATTACAACTTGATGTGAGGGAAAGCCTGCTTAATCTTAAAATGAAAAAGCTAGAACAGAAAATCAATAGTATAGACTCCCAGTTCCCTTATGCCTCCAGCGACGACGAGCGTCTTATGCTTATCGCGCAAAAGATGCAACTCGACAAAATACGTCAAAACATCGGTGTGGCATTGAATAGGGTAGTGGGATAGTTTTTTTTATATTGGTCAAGCTCAAGAGACATATAAAAACGTAAAACGTTAAACACAAAACGATAACATTAAAAAACAGACCTTTGGACATTCAAACAATAAAAAATAGATACGATATAGTAGGCAACGACCCTAAGCTGCTGATGGCCATCAACAAAGCCATCCAGGTGGCGCCTACCGACCTCAGCATCCTTGTTACTGGTGAGAGTGGTGTGGGTAAGGAGGTCTTTGCCCGCATGATTCACGACAATAGCGGCCGCAAGCACAAGAAACTTGTCCCCGTCAACTGTGGCGCAATCCCCGAGGGCACCATCGAGAGCGAGCTCTTCGGCCATGTCAAAGGCTCATTTACTGGTGCCGACAAAGACCGCAAAGGCTATTTCGAAGAGGCCGACGGAGGTACCATTTTCCTTGACGAGATTGGCGAGCTACCCCTCTCTATGCAGGTCAAACTGCTTCGTGTGCTCGAGAATGGCGAGATAATTCCCGTGGGTTCCTCGTCGGCGCGTAAAATCAATGTGCGTGTTGTCGCAGCCACCAATGTCGACCTGATGGCGGCCATTCGCAAGGGGCAGTATCGAGAGGACCTCTACTATCGTCTCAACCAGATTTCTATCGCCATTCCGCCTCTCCGAGAACGCAAGGATGACATCATCTTGCTGTTTAGGAAGTTCGCCTCCGATGTCTCGGAGAAATACCATATGCCTCTTCTGCAGCTTTCCGACGATGCGCGCCAATACTTGCGCCAATATCCGTGGTATGGCAACGTGCGTGAGTTGAAAAATGTGACCGAGCAAATCGCTGTAGTGGAGAATGATCGCCTTGTGACAAGCGAAATACTCTCCAACTATATACATTATGTGCCCGACGGCAATATGCCCGTTTTGTTCCGTCCAGAGGCTCAGCAGTCGTCGACAGCCATTTCCGACCGTGAACTGCTTCTTAAGGCGCTCTCAATGGGACAGATGATTAACGAGATGAGGTCTGAAATCAATAATCTCAAGCAAATCATCACCTCTCTGGCGCAACACAACACCAATCAGCGTCAAACAGGTGCGGCGCAACCTGAATATATCGAACGGGAGCAGTACTATCAGCTCGACACGCCCTCTCATATCGATGTCTCACCGTATCCTCAACAAACCGAAACGCCAAATCACAACATCCGCACCTTCAAACACCCTGCCGGCAATACCTATGATTTGCCATCATATCAGCAGCCTACCGAGGATGTAGAGTTCCAAGACTCTGAAGTTGTCGAGAACGAGCCTCTTTCCCTTGCCGACCGTGAAAAGGCGGCTATTCTCAAGGCACTCGAAATCAATCACGGTCGCCGTAAACCAGCTGCACAGATGTTAGGCATCTCAGAACGCACCCTCTATCGCAAAATTAAAGAATACGATTTGGAGCAATAAAACCTCGAGACTCATGGTGGATAGTGAATGGTTAATGGTGAATAGTGAATGGGGAAAACCACCTTTTGGGGTCGCTTTGCGAGAAATTTCTCAAATATTATCAAATCATTCAAATCTTTTATTTCTTATTTGTTTGATTTTATTAGATTTGTTGGATTTCTGCTCGAAGAGCATTCCACATAAGTGAAAATTTAAAATTCAAAATTCTCCCCCCTTCAACCCTTTATAACCTTTAAAACCTTTTGAACTTTTAAACCCTTTAAACCTTTATAACCCTTTAATCTTTTCAAACTTTTTCGTACTTTTGCAAATCCGATAATTATTTGAATATTTTTATAATCGTTTTTCTCTGAATAAATTAGGTTATGGATTTAGAAACAATACAAATAACTCTTCCTTCGTCGAAAAGTCTTTCTAATCGTTGGCTTATGCTCGACTACATGTCCCGCACAGGCATTAAAATAAAAAATATTTCATCTTCCAACGATACCCAGCAGCTTTCACGTCTGCTACATCAGCTTAAGGCTGGCCGCCGTCACAATTTCGATTGTCATGACGCCGCTACAGCGGCACGGTTCCTGATGGCGCTTCTGTCCATAACCCCAGGCACACACACTCTCACGGGCTCCGAACAACTTCGTCGCCGCCCAATGGCTCAGCTCATTGACGCCCTTCGTCAGGCTGGTTGCTCCATAACTTGCACTGGTGAGGAGGGCTTTCTCCCTGTCAAAATCGAGGGCATTATTCCCACCGCCAAGCGCGTGATGATTGACTGCAGCGTCTCCAGTCAGTATGCCTCCGCCCTTTTGCTTTCAGCTGCCACAATGCCGCAGGGTGGTGTGGTAGAACTTGTTGGCGCTCCGGCTTCTGAGCCATATATCGATATGACCCTCCGTGTTATGGAGCAGGCCAAAGTGCAGTGGGCGCTTAAAGGCAATCCTCCTACATATTATGTCGAGCACTCCATCCCGCAGTGTGACATGGTGTCGATAGAAAAGGACTGGTCTGCGGCTTCTTATTTCTTCGAGGCCGTTTCATTGCTTCCTGGCGTCCCTGTGCGTCTGCAAGGTCTGCAGAGGGAGAGTCTTCAGGGCGACAAAGCGTTGCGTGACATTTTCGAGACCCTCGGCCTTGACATTCTGCAGGCTGACCAGTCGGTTGAAATCTTACGTGACGGTGATTTCGCCAACTCTCTTGAATGGGATTTCACCAACACTCCCGACCTTGTCCCTGCCGTGGCTGTGACCTGCGCCGCTTTGGGTATTGAAGCCCGCCTTACAGGTGTCGACAATTTGCGCCACAAGGAGAGTAACCGCATTCAGAGTGTCATCCAGGGGCTCGCATTGCTGGGCCGTGACGTCAGCTACTCCGACGGCGTGATGTCTATACCTGCCGGAACTCCTTTCTCGCAGCAGAACCTCCCTGGCGAAATCGTCATCGATTCCCACGACGACCATCGTATCGCTATGGCTTTCGGCGCTCTGTCGGTAATACTTCCCGACTTGCAAGTCACCAACCCCGATTGCGTCGCCAAATCCTTCCCCGATTTCTGGAAGATGCTTGACCGCCTGAAATAGTAAATAACCCACTTATTTCGCGCTTTACCTCTCAAGAGCCTTTTTTTATGTTTGTTTATTGTGATGACAACCAGATGAAAGAAGAATTGCTTAAAGGCAATGAGGGGGCTATACGTTATGTCTTTTACGACCACTACAATGCGCTGCTGAAGTCAAACGCCGCCAAGACAACATGGCAAAAGGAGGTGGAGTATGACGATTTGGTGCAGGAATTGTATCTCTACCTTAGCGCCGACGACTGGAAAAGATTGAGTGCCTACAATCCGTCACAGCCTTTTGCCAACTGGTTCTCAGTGGTTTCGTACCGTTTTTTCAAAGATTTTTGTCGTTCGTTGATAGATTCGTCTGAGAAAATGCCTATATCAGATATGAACGACAATGACTCTTTTATATCTCACCGCTCGGAGACCGAGGATTCTTTGATACTCGATTTGCAGCGACTGCTGCCGGGGTTTGAGCCTCCTCGTGAGCGTGAAGTCCTCAAGGCATATCTCTTGGAAGGTGCCGAACCCGATGAGATTGCCTCACGTCTGGGTGTCACTGTCGACAACTATTACAACATCAAGAGCAGGGCCATTGCCCGCCTGGTGAAAAACTATCTGCAAGGTTATAACAAATAGAATGACGACAATGAATGACTCCCACAAAAATATCAGCGACGAACTCGTAACCCGCTATATCAGCGGTGAGGCTACTCCGCAGGAGGAGAGCGAACTACTTCAATATATGGAGCAACACCCCGATTTTGCCGATGATCTTCTCGCTATCACCGCGGCTATCAAAGCCCAGCATGACAGCGAGGCCGCCAATAAAACCGTCAAGACCACTCGCCGCATCAGTTTCCGACCTATATATAGCATTGCCGCTGCTGTAGCGGCACTTGTGGCTGTTGTCCTCGTGCTTCGTATTTCACAGCCATCATCTTCCGCACCCGTTGTCGCCACCACTGATGCCGACACAGTAGAGACCGATGTCAGCGTTGTCGTCTCCGACACTCAGACCTCGGCTGTTGTTATGCCGACCACAGCGCCAAGCAATAATAAGAACACCCGTCTCGCCGAGGGAGGCCCCAAGCAGCAAGCTGTTGCCGACACAATGGCTTCCCACTCTGGAGGCATGACTCTTAATCGTGCCACCTCTAGAACGGCGTCATCCTCGTCGGCATCCATCGACAGCGTCAAGTAACGGAACCCATTTAGGGTTTAAAAGGTTTTAAATGTTTTAAGGGTTAAAAAAGGTTATAAGGGTGTTTCGAATTTTGAATTTTGAATTTCGAATTTTCAACTTTCAATTTTCAATTTTTCACAGGTCACAGGTCACTCGTCACATATTTTCAATTTTCAATTTTCAATTTTCCCAGGTAACATTATAATGAAAAAAATTCTCTCTTTGTTTTTTGTCGTCATTACTGCTCTTACCGTGAGTTGTTATCACTATGCTGATTTGGATGATACTGTTGAAATAGGTATTGAAGAGCCTGTGGTGACTGCTTCTTACAATAGCGCCGAGATATTAATAAAACCGTATGTAATCTCTCAACGTTATGCCTCAGGCTTGCCAAAGGATCTTATTGTCGAGGTGTATTATTCAAGGAGTGAGCTTGATAGTAATGCTTCAACGTATATTGCTACCGCGACAAGGAACTCCAATAATAAGTTTGTTGCGACTCTTACCTACCTTTCCGATAGCACTCGTTATTATTATAAAGTGAAGGCTTATACCCCGCTTCATGATGCTTATTTCGAATCCGAGCAATACGAGTTTACAACGCTTTCTGTCAAACCTCCTGTTTTGGGCCCTACAACGGTGTCGAATGTGACCGCCCACACAGCGACTTTTTCCAGTTCCATAGTTGATACCGGTGATATGGATTTGTTGTTTTATGGTTTTTGTTGGAGCAAAAACGCAGAGCCAACCCAGGATAATTGTGATGGATACAGTTCATCATATGGTACTGATGATTTTGTGTATGAGGCTTTTTATTTACTAGACCCAGCCACAACATATTATGTTCGTTCGTTTGCAACAACGCTCAAAGGTACCTATCATGGTGAGGTCACATCGTTCACCACGTTGGCGGAATGAGCTTGAAGCACCATGCATGAAGTGAAGTCATGGGGATTAAGAAATTTAATAAAATCTGTAATATGAAGAATTTGTTTGTTTTTCTCGTGTCGTTGTTCATTTTGGGATCACAATGTGTTTATTCACAGGATGTCAATATGGAGCAAATGAAAAAAGAGGCTCGTAAGAGTAGTAAGAGAATGGCCAAAGAAGGTTGGCGCAGCGCTCCTGGAGCACCTTCCATTTACCAACAGTTATTAGACGAGAAGCATTATCAGACCTATGAGGATGACGAGGGCAATCTTCTTTATTTATATACAATTGCTGATCATGAGGCGGACTCTTATGTTGAGGCTTATGAGATGGCTTTGCTTATAGGTAAATTGATGATTGTTGGATCGACTTCCCAAAGCTTTACGAGCGGTAATATTTCGAAAGATTATATAGAATCTAAATATATATCAAAGGGCAACTGTAAGTCATCATTGGATCATTCTGGTTTCGACACAATATATTGTTCCATAGAAGATGTTTGTAGTTCGATCGTTCTTCAAAAAAACAATGTTTATGTTCAGATATATGAAATTTTGGACCCCAAGGAACATGTATATTCTGAGACTTGGATGGAACTGACTCCACAGTTAGATAAAATTTTTCATGTTGTTACCAATATTTATCAAGAGAAAAAAAACGGAAAGATTTATGCTGTAGTGAGTTTGGCCGCCTCCTGGAAAGACCTTGAGGAACAATTTGGTCAAAATAAATAATAATTGACATTTCGCAAGTAATATTATACTGTGATTTAGCATTTGTCACAATATCCGCATAGAAGACACGACATTTTGATTACGCTACACGTGCAGTGTTAAGTGAGGCTATACCACTCGCAGTGCGTGTCGAAGACACGATATCTTAATAACCCCACACTTATGGGGAACACGACATAAGGAGTGAACTCCTCATAAGTGTGGGGTTGTGTGATACCACTAATAATGCGTCTCGAAGAGACGCTACACCAATAATAAGTTATTACAGAGTAGTCAGTAATATCTTTTTTTTTATTATTGTTTCATAAATATTATATATAATTGCAAAGTAAATAATAATTTTATTATTGTGTATTTTATTGATTGTATGATATTTGTAATAAAAAATAAATATTGGCCACTTATATTGCTATTCATCTTAACTCTGATTTCGACATCGTCAATTAATGCTCAGAAGACAAAAACGGTTACAGGAGAGGGTGTTGGATACAATTCCGACATGTTGAAAGCACGTGAGGCAGCCTTGTTCGAGGCCAAAAAAAATGCAATGCAAGCTGCTGGTGTCTTTGAACAGGTAATGTCGCTTTCAACAATTTATGTTGGTAATGGCAAAGAAGTCAATAAAACCCATGTCGAGGCTCTCAGCCATCTTGTTATCGACGGCAAAGTGAAACTGCTGTCAGAACCTATTGTTACCTACGAGGCCAAGGATGAGGTAGGTTTGATGATGGCGCGTTGTACAATCCGTGCCGAGGTTGTGTTGGAAGAAAAGCAAGACCCCGAGTTTGTCATTTCTGTCGACGGCTTCAAGTCTACTTATCGTGACGGTGATACTTTGGGGTTCACTTTTGTTGCCAGTAAAGACTGTTACATGCGTCTGTTCTGTTTCGATTACGATGTTAGCGACATTGTACAGGGAAGTATGGATTATCCAACTGCTGATGGCCGTTTTAAAGATGTCAAGTTCAAAAGCAACACTGTAATTAGCTTCCCAAGCTTCTATGGGGCTCCTGAGGCTCTGCTGCGTGCTTGCGATTGGAAAGTGTACAACACCGGCATCGACCCCATACAGACCACGTTCATTCTCATTGTCGCTCTCAAACGTCCTTTACCATTTCTTGGAGAGGTGACATACGACAAAGTCCTCAATTGGCTCTATCGCATACCTGCTAACGAGCGTTGTGTCCATTGGCAGGCTATACAAATTGTGAAATAAATACTAACAACATATTTTTATGAAAAAAACAGTACAAATAATCCTCTTTCTCTTTGCTATAAATCTGTCGGCAATGGCGCAGGTTAGTGGAGTGTCACCAGTTGGTAGCCTTCATATTGGCAAACAATTTCTCCCTCCATCATTTGTTATCAATGGTAAGCCGATGTTTAAGGATCAAGACAACAACCGTGCTATCAATGCCAATGAAAAGTGCGAGATAGTGCTTTCTGTTACAAATAACGGACGAGGCACGGCACAAGGATTGAAGGCTGTAATGAATATTACAGGAGATACCAATGAACTGAGATATTCAAAATCTAAAAATATTCCAGATATCAAGGTAGGGGAGACTCGCGAGGTTCATTTCGTTATCGAGGCAGGTTTAAACACGGTAAATGGTCAGGCACAGGTGGAAGTGAAGATTCAAGAGCCACATGCATTGGGTACTTTGCCCCAATATTTGGTGCTCGAGACTCGTGCTTTTGAGGCTCCTTTGGTCAAATGTATGGATTACGCTCTCGAAGGCGAGGGCGTTCTGACGTTAGGTCAGCCTTTTACACTTAATATGGTTATTCAGAATATTCGAAGTGGTAAGGCAACAGATGTAAAGGTTAATGTTAAACTACCTACAAACGTTATAAGTGGTTTTGATGGTACGTCATCATTCTATTATAGTTATTCTGTGTTGGCTCCAGGTGAAAGCAAGGATTTGAAAATGCCGATGTATGCAAATCTTGCTTATGATAAACAGGATATTCCCATCAAAGTCAAAATTTCTGAGCATTATGGAAAATATGCTGTAGACACCACTATCCACCTAAAGCTGCAGGAAGTGCTTTTGTCTCGCGATGTCATTGTCGCCCGTAAAAAGGAAACTATTCGTATCGATACAGCAAGCCTGA
This sequence comes from Bacteroidales bacterium, assembly GCA_017960475.1. Classification (GTDB taxonomy): domain Bacteria; phylum Bacteroidota; class Bacteroidia; order Bacteroidales; family P3; genus Colimorpha. Next base: position 116,224 of record JAGCZH010000040.1, read on the forward strand.
AATCGGATGTCGATAAGAATATCCCCGTTGCTTTTGCTAAAAACGATAACCTTTATGTTATGATTATCGCCAATCAGACCTATAACAATGAACAGGATGTCTCAACGGCTCTTAACGACGGAAGAACCATGCAGCAATATTGTATTCAGACATTAGGTGTGCCAGAGAATCAAATCCGCATGTATGAGAATCGTACTTATGTCCAGATGAAAGGCGACATAAGTTCATTCGCAAATACTATGAACCTTAATAAAGGAAACTCTGACGCGAAGTTTATGGTATTCTATTTCGGTCATGGTATGGCCGACCAGAACAAAAATATCGAGGACTCGTATTTGCTCCCTGTCGATGCCACAACCCAACGTCAGTTGAAAGACCAGGCTATAAGCCGCAACTGGATGATGGAACAGTTCTCCAATGCACAGCCTCGACAGCTGGTTGTGTTTCTTGAATCATGTTTCAGTGGCGCTTGCAATACCGATGACCTTTTGGCGTATGGATTGCACTCTTCTGGCACAAGATTTGAGGACAAAACAACTCCTTTCAAAGGCAACATATTAGTCTTGACAGCTTCTTCTGGCATGCAGACTGCTAACGCATATCCAACGCAGCGCCATAATATCTTTACTTATGAGTTTTTGAAGATTCTACAGTCAACTAAAGGTGACATATCTCTTGGTCTTCTTTTTGACCGCTTAAAACAGAATACCTCAGCTACCGCCGATCGTATATATAATGGCGACAGGCAGCAAACGCCGGGAGCTCTTAGCTCGTCGGAATTGAAAAACCAATGGCGTAACTGGAAATTAAAATAATGGATCTATGATGAAAAAATGTATCATACTTGCAGCGTTGCTTTTTTCTGTTCTTGCGTTGAACGCTCAGACTGTCACCGATGTCCAGTTCGATCAAGAGGGGTCACGTGTAAAGGTGACTTATACTCTGCGTGGGCGAGTCGCCGATATCGGTCTTTCTATTTCCACTAATGGTGGAATGACATTCAAGAAACTAAACAAGGTTGTCGGTGATGTTGGTGAACGTATTGAACCAGGTCAGCATGTCGTTTATTGGAATGCGACAGAGGAGGTGGAGGAGATTGACAATGACGATGTCGTTTTCCGTGTGGATTGTAGAAAAGCCACTCCACTACGTAAGACCTTCGCTCTGCTCAATGTTTCATACCATATCGCTCCACAGATGGCTATGGGTTTCACATATGGACAGGTAAAGAAAGCAGGTTGGTATGTCAGTTTACTGACTAATGCGCATTTCAACTACTCTTATGATAGACTGGCTGGCAATAATGGTTTGGTGAACGGAGCCTGCCCTTTCTATTCCGAGAACAGCAGAAAAGCCTATTTTGCTGCCAATGCGGGTATGACAATCCGACTTGGTGATCCAACATGGATGTATTTAGGTTTGGGCTATGGCAACAGAATGGTCGCACAACAAACTCTTGATGACAAATGGTATGCACAATCATCAGCGTGGTATAAAGGTCTAAGTTTTGACACTGGCATTATGATGGCTATAAAAAAGATACTATTGTCATTAGGCGTCCATTCTGTTGGATTTGAGTATCTCGAATTTAAAGCCGGTGTCGGTATGAACTTCTAATCGTTAACGACAAAAAAACAGGAACATGAAAAAGAATATCTGTCTTTTTTTCTCAACAATATTTTTTGCATTATTAGTTTTCACAAACTGCACTCGTGACCCTGAAGTCGATAGTGCAGTGATAAACATCAAGGATCCTGAAACTACAACAACATGCTCCAGAGCGGATATAACTGTTCAGGTGTTTGCATTATCCTCACATGAGTCATATTTACAAGGTCCGTTTGATGTGAAAATATATTATTCCACTTATGCCGATTTTAGTGAAAACGACAATGTCCCCTCGGTATCGGCTGTAATCCAGACCAACGGGAAATATGTTGCCTCTCTGACAAATCTCACTGATGCTACACAGTATTACTATAAGGTGAAATTGTCTAACAGTATATCGTCCGCCATTTTCGGTCCCTATCAGTTCCGTACGCAGGATGTTCAATCACCCGAGTTGGCTAATACTGCAGTTTACAATGTCAACTACAGCACGGCATCATTCTCCAGCTCTGTCACTGCGAATGGTGGAACTGAAATCACTGAATGGGGATTTTGCTGGGGCACAGATCCAAACCCAACTCTTGAGTCGTGCAGCGGGCATAAAAGTGTATCTTTAAGCGGATCGTTGGCTTCAAACGCCACTGGACTCAACGCGGGCACAACCTATCATGTAAGGGCGTACGCACGCAACAGCAGACGTCTAAGCTACAGCGGTGATGCCTCATTCACCACAGAGGCTTATCACGTACCCACTGTTGTGACGCTATCCATCAACGCCGACAGCGTAAGTTATACATGGGCCAATGCTCGTGGACGTGTGGATGCAGCTGGAGCAGAGAGTATTGTGGCTCGTGGTTTCTACTACAGCACGAATCCCAATCCATACCCCAACGGACAGAAAGTCAATGCCAACGGCACTGGACTGGGTCAGTTTTGGAAATCGCTAAATGGTCTGCAGTCGGGCACCAAATACTATATCTGCGCTTACGCACAAAACAGCGCTGGCAGGGTAGGTACAGGAGTAGTGGTAAGTTTCACTACAAAATAATTGTAATGAGTTTTGACTTGAAATCTTATAAAGAGGTCACTCATTACCATACGATATTCGACTATACAATAAAAAAGCAAGAGGAATGAAAAAAACAATATCACTGGCTCTATGTCTCTTTGTGGTATCGCTTACTTGGGCATACGATTTTTCATACACCTATTCAGGTCAGACACTTTATTATGACATTATTTCATCGACTTATCATACTGTTGAGGTGACGGAACCTTCCTCTGCATGGTCTGGCTATACTAAACCGACAGGATATCTCTATATCCCGTCAACTGTTTCGTACGGTGGTACAACATATAGTGTCGTTTCCATTGGCAGTTTTGCATTCAGTTCGTGCTCCGGAATAACATCTGTAAGCATTCCAAGCACTGTCACATCAATAGAATCATTTGCTTTTTACTGGTGTACAGGTTTGACTTACGTATCCATCCCTAATTCCGTCACATCGATAGGGAGCTATGCCTTCGATCGCTGCTCAGGTTTGTCTTCCATTACAATACCAAGCTCTGTTACCTCCATTGGGACCAACCCTTTTGAATATTGTTCTGGGCTTAATAACATATACGTAAACTCGGGTAATACCGTATATGACAGCCGTAACAGCTGCAATGCCATTATAAAAAAATCGACAAACAAATTGATTTCTGGGTGCAAAAACACTTCCATCCCCAGTTCCGTAACCTCGATAGGGGAGTATGCCTTCTATGGCTGCACAGGTTTGACATCCATATCCATCCCTAGTTCCATCACTTCGATAGATGACAATGCATTCTCTTACTGCACAGGCCTGACCTCTATTTCCATCCCCAGTTCTGTTACCTCGATAGGGGACTATGCCTTCTCCAGTTGTACTGGTTTGACTTCCATTACAATACCAAGCTCTGTTACCTCCATTGGAACCAACCCTTTTGAATATTGTTCTGGGCTTAATAACATATACGTAAACTCGGGTAATACCGTATATGACAGCCGTAACAGCTGCAATGCCATTATAAAAAAATCGACAAACAAATTGATTTCCGGATGCAAAAATACAGTTATTCCCAGTTCTGTCGCCTCGATAGGGGAGGATGCCTTCTATGGCTGCACAGGTTTGACATCCATTTCAATTCCCAGTTCTGTTACCTCGATAGGAATGTATGCTTTCTATTACTGCACAGGTCTGACATCCGTATCCATTCCTAATTCTGTCATTACGATCAGAGAAAGCACGTTTGGTTTTTGCTCTGGTCTGACATCCGTCATATTGGGTGACAATATCGACTCCATCGAGTACAATGCTTTTTTTCTCTGCAACAATCTCAACACTGTCTATTGTTATGCAGATACTCCACCCGTCTTCTATGGATACTCTACCTCGTCAACTTTCGGCTACTGCAACCATGTTGTCAACAAACTGATTGTCCGATGCAGCAGTGTGAGCAGCTATTCCGCATGGGCCTCATATTTCAACCAGATAACATGCGTCCCGTTCTACACATTGACAGTACTGACCAACAATATTGCCTATGGTTATGGGTCGGGGGGCGGCTCATATGCACAAAACGCAACAGCCACTTTATCTGCCACAGCCAACAACGGCTACCACTTCGTACGTTGGGCTGATGGAAATACCAGCAACCCACGTAGCGTCACCGTGACATCAGACATGACATACACCGCTGTGTTCGCATCCAACAACTGTACTATTACTGTCAATTCAAACAACAGCGACTGGGGAACGGTGTCGGGTGGTGGCAACTATATCTACGGACAGACGGCCACCCTTACCGCCACTTCGGCAAGCCATTATCATTTTGAGCGATGGAGCGACGGGAATACCTTAAACCCTAGGACAATTTCTGTCATCGAAGATTTGTCGCTTACTGCTTTTTTCGCCATTGACAGCCACAACATTACAGTCAATACTACGAACCCTGACTGGTGCAATGTCACAGGTGCCGGAAGCCACGAATATGGTAGTGTTGTTACCATATCCGTGTCACCGACAAACAGCCACTACCATTTCGACGAATGGGAGGACGGCAGCACAGTACCCTCCCGAACCATCACCGTATTATGCGATACCACATTATACGCTTACTTCAGCAGCGACCAATACAATGTCAGCGCCACTAGTGCCGACCCCTCTATGGGCTTTGTCACAGGAGACGGTAGTTACGATTACGGCAGTTCTGCAACCATTACTGCCCACCCCCTAACGGGCTTCAAATTTCTTCATTGGAACGACGGCAACACCAATGCCAACCGCACATTCACTGTGACACAGGATTGTGAATTTGTGGCTTATTTTGGTCCTCTACAGGGAATTGACGAAGTTCAGGAATCAGAACAGATGATTCATGTCTTCCCCAATCCCGCCAGCGACATTGTAACCCTGCAACTGCAAGGGTTTACAGGAACGGTTCAACTGACCGTCACCGACATGCTTGGCCGTGAGGTGATGCACAAACAGATACAAGATAACGGCATATCCTTCTCTGTCGTTGGCTGGAGCCCAGACATCTACCTTCTGAGAATCATATTTGGCGACGGCTCAACTGCCGTCAGGAAACTTACTGTCACACGCTAACAATCACCATCCTACACTCGACAATACAACAAAAACAGCAACAATGAAAAAAACACTATTCCTAGTCCTCTGCCTCATAGCCGCATCGTTTGCCTGTACACAAGATTTTTCCTATTCTTATTCTGGCAAAACCTTATACTATCATGTCATATCTGCAACTAACCATACGGTAATGGTTTGTGTGCCAACATCCTCTACGACATACACATCTATGACTGGCAGTGTCACTATTCCATCAAGTGTTTCATATAATGGTGTTTCTTATTCAGTTACAGAAATTGGTTCGTGGGCTTTTGAAGACTGCAGCCATATTACCTCTGTCAACATACCTTCAACCGTTGAATATATTGACAATTGGGTATTCCTGAACTGTAGCAGTTTGACATCTATAACAATTCCAAGTTCAGTGGTTTCTATTGGAGACTATTCTTTTGCTGGGTGCAGTGGTCTTACAACTATGAGCGTCAATGCTAATAATCCGTATTATGACAGTAGAAATAACTGCAAAGCCATTATCAGAACCTCTTCCAATCAATTGATAGCAGGGTGTAAAAACACTGTTATTCCTAACAACATTACAGCAATAAGAGCTGGAGCATTCTATAAATGCACTGGATTGACTTCCGTATCAATTCCTAACACTGTGACATATATTGGAAACTATGCTTTTGAATATTGTTCGGGGTTAACGTCTATAACAATCCCAAATTCTGTGACATATATTGGAAGCGAGGTCTTCTCAAAATGTACCAATCTAAGTTCAATAATTGTGGGGTCCGGTAATACGGTATATGATAGTAGAAACAATTGCAAGGCTATTATAGAAACCGCAACAAACCGACTGATTGCAGGATGCAAGAACACCGTAATTCCTAGCACGGTAACCTCAATAGCCGATTATGCTTTCTATGGTTGCAGCGGACTGACATCAATTAATATACCTCCCTTGGTTACAAAAATAGGGGACAACGCTTTCGAGGATTGCACCGGACTGACATCAATCAATATACCTCACTTGGTTACAAAAATAGGGAACAGCGTTTTCAAGAATTGCACCGGACTTACAACGATTAGTATTGGCAGCAGTATCGATTCATTACACTATCATGCTTTTCTCGGTTGCTCTAATGTAAATACAGTCACATGCTATGCCAATAATCCCCCAACAATTTATGGTGGTACTTCTTACTATTTATGTGGGTGTTCTCATCTGATATCAACATTGAAAGTGCCGTGCAGTAGACAGAGTTACTATTCCTCATGGTCTAATTATTTTAATCAGATAAATTGTGTAAGTACTTATTCTCTGACAGCCCAATCCAACAATTCGTCATATGGGAATGTTGTCGGTGGTGGAAACTATGCATCTGGAAGTTCGGCAACGTTATCGGCCACCGCTAACAACGGATACTACTTCTCTCATTGGAACGACAACAATACCACCAATCCTCGAACGGTACAGGTTACATCCAATCAAACATATACCGCATACTTTAGTCCATGTCAGTACTCTGTCACTGTTAATTCCAACAATACCAACTGGGGCAGCGTATCTGGTGGCGGCAACTACTACTATGGCAGTTCAGTGACTCTGACTGCAACACCACAAAACCATTATCATTTCGTCAGCTGGAGTGACAACGTGACAACCAATCCCCGTACATTAACGGTAACATCCGATTCAACAATTACAGCTATATTTGCCATCGACCAGCATTCTGTCACAGTAACAGCCAACAACCAAAACTATGGTTCTGTTTCCGGTAGTGGCACGTATAACTATGGCAGTACTGCAACATTGTCGGCAACTCCAAGCCAGGGACGCTACTTCTCCCATTGGAGCGACAATGAGACTAGCAATCCGCGCACAATCCAAGTTCTGTCCGACACTGCCTTTGTTGCAGTTTTCACACCATACCAGTATTCAATTACCCTAAGCTCTAACAATGACGATTGGGGCAGTGTTAGTGGTGGTGGAACATATGACTACGGCAGCACTGTGACTATGACTGCAACACCGCAGAGCCACTATCATTTTGTTCGATGGAGTGACTACTACACCACAAATCCACGCCAATACACGGTAACAGCTGATGTGAATTTTATCGCATACTTTGCAATCGACCAGCACAATGTCAGCGCAACACCCAACAACCCTAACTGGGGTTCTGTAAGCGGTGGTGGAACATACGACTATGGCAGCACAACAACATTGGTTGCTGTGCCTGTCGACGCACATCATTATTTCTCTAACTGGAATGATGGCAATACCGATGCCAGCCGATTGGTTACTGTTCTGTCGGACACTGTATTTACAGCACAATTCGGTGTTGAACAGCATATTGTGACTGCCACTAGCGCCGACCCCTCTATGGGCTTTGTCACTGGTGACGGCAGTTACGATTACGGCAGTTCTGCAACCATTACTGCCCACCCCCTAACGGGCTTCAAATTTCTTCATTGGAACGACGGCAACACCAATGCCAACCGCACATTCACTGTGACACAGGATTGTGAATTTGTGGCTTATTTTGGCCCTCTACAGGGAATTGACGAAGTGTCAGACGCAAATTCGAGTCATCGGTTCTCATTATACCCAAATCCTGCCGCTGAGAGTGTGACCCTGCGAATGAATGAGGAGGATGGTGAGGCTATCTTCACAGTTTATGACATTAGTGGCAAGACGATGTTAAAAGAAAGAATTACCGGAGGCAATGCCATATTCTCAGTTGTGGATTGGCCGCAGGGTGTCTATTATGTGAAGATGAATTATTCCGATGGCAATACGTTAATTGGTAGATTTATAGTAAAGTGATAGTGCAAGTATAAATATGTGATTCAAACAACACACAATACCTAACCAGACATGAAAAAGTTATTATTATATGTGGTTATTATGTTTGCCTGCAATACTTTGTGGGCATACGATTTTTCATACACATATTCAGGTAAGACACTTTATTATAACATTATTTCATCGACTAATCATACTGTTGAAGTGACATATCCAGGTCCTTATGGTTGGGGCAATTATGAAAAACCTTCAGGTGCTCTTTCCGTTCCGTCGGTTGTTTACTCTGGTGGTGTCTCCTATTCTGTTACGGAGATAGGTTCTTATGCTTTCTCTTACTGTGTCGATCTGACATCAGTCACAATTCCAAACACCGTTACCACAATAGCTGATGACGCTTTCAGTAACTGTGTTGGGTTGTTATCTGTATCGATTCCCAATTCTGTCACAACTATTGATGATTTTGCGTTCTCTTATTGCAGTAGTCTGACATCAATTACAATACCAAGCTCCGTCACACATATTGGTCTTTATGTTTTTACCTGGTGCAGTGCATTGACATCAATTAGTGTGGATCCAGGGAATACAGTATTTGATAGTCGGAATGATTGTAATGCTGTTATTGAATCGTCGACAAATGACTTGGTTGTCGGTTGCATGAATACAACCATTCCCAATACTGTCACATCTATTCGTTTTTGCGCTTTCCGAGGCTGTATTGGACTGACATCGATCACAATTTCACCAACTATCACTTATATTGGAGTGGCTGCTTTTGACGGTTGTAGTGGTCTGACATCAATCAGCGTGGACCCGTATAACGGCGTATACGACAGTAGAGATAACTGCAATGCGATTATTAAAACGGCTACAAATGAGTTGATCGCTGGTTGCATGAATACGATTATCCCCAATACTGTTTCTTCTATTGAATCTTTTGCTTTCGGCCGCTGCAGCGGATTGACGTCAATAACAATACCAAACTCAGTCACGTCGATTGGTGGTTACGCTTTTGAACGATGTGAAGGATTGACTACCGTTAATCTTGGTAGTGGCCTCATTACCATTGGTGCCACTGCATTCTCTTACGCCAATCTGTCTACTGTCACTTGTGCCGCAAACAATCCACCATCTTTTAGTAATACCAGCAGTTACATTACTACTTTTGGAGACTGCAAACACACTATCGGTCAACTGATAGTTCCTTGTAATAGGCAAAGCTACTATTCATCGTGGTCGTCGTACTTTGATAGCATCACCTGCAATGACGCATATACAATGACGCTAACTACTAACAACTCTTCGTATGGTCAGGTGTCTGGAGGTGGCAACTATTTTTCTGGCAGTACGGCGACAATCAACGCAACCCCTTATGATGGTCATTATTTCTTGAATTGGAGTGATGGTGATACGTGCAACCCTCGTACGGTGCAGGTGTTGTCCGACACTTCATTTACAGCACTCTTTGCTCCCTATCAGTATACTATTACTCTTGTTTCCAACAATGACGAGTGGGGCGATGTGTCTGGCGGTGGAACTTTCGACTATGGTACTGTGATAACATTGCATGCATTGCCGGCAAGTCACTACCATTTCGACCGTTGGAGTGACAACAATAATACTAATCCTCGCTCTTTGACGGTGACTTCCGACAAAACATTAACAGCCTTTTTTGTTAAAGACCAACATCAGGTCACTACTGTTCCCAATAACGCAAGTTGGGGGTCGGTCAGCGGTAGTGGAACATACGACTATGGCAGCACGGCAACATTAGTTGCTGTGCCCATTGATGCGCATCACTATTTCTCCAACTGGAACGATGGTGTTACTGAAGCCAGCAGATTGATCACAGTTTTGTCTGACACTGTTTTTACAGCACATTTTGGTATAGAACAACATACTGTTACTGTCACCAGTGCCGACACTTCTATGGGGTTTGTCACAGGTGACGGATTGTATGACTACAACAGCATAGCCACGGTAAAAGCTGTACCATTAAATGGATACCAATTCTTGCATTGGAGTGACGGCAACACCAACGCATTGCGTTCTTTCAGGGTGACACAAGATGTGGAACTGACAGCTTATTTTGAGGCTGTTCAGGGCATCGACGAAGTTCAGGATTCAGAACAGATAATTCATGTATTCCCCAACCCCGCCAATAATGTTGTCACACTGCAACTGCAAGGAATGACTGGTAATGCTCAACTGACCGTCACCGACATGCTTGGCCGTGAGGTGATGTGTAAACAGCTGCAAGGTAACGGCATCTCTTTCTCCGTCGCCGATTGGAATCCTGATATATATTTGCTGAAAATAGCGTTCAATGATGGATCGTATGTTGTCCGAAAACTCATTGTCACACATTAACAATATTATTCTATTGTATTGAATACTTTTTGTATATTTGCATTTGTATTTCGTTTTATAAAATAAAAATTTTTGCAAAAAATTTATTTGATTTACAGTGGTTTGTAATCCTTTTTGAAAATTTTTTCATTTTGTTTGATAGATTGCATAACGTTGTTGCCTATATATGAGTGAAAGCGGCAGAAACCGAAATGAAATTTAGTTCTGCCTCATTTGAACCGAAACTAATAATTAAAAATAATAACAAATTAAACAATCGATTATCATGAAAAAAATCACTTCTATTTTAGCAGTTGCCGTTATGGCTATGTTGGTTATGGTTGCCACTCCTTCACAGGCTCAGAACCGTGGACAGAAAAAGGATGCCAAAAAAGAGGCTAGACGTCTCAAAAAAGAGGGCTTCCAAACTATGGCTCTCCCCATCGAACGCCAGCTCGCTGACTTCTATGCCAAATATTCAGAGAAGAACGAGGATGGTATGCCTAAATATCTGATGTCGGACGCTACCACAGTAGGTAACAGCTACAGCGCCGCCCAGATGGAGGCTGTCAATGTCGCTAAGGTTCGTCTCGCCGGCCAGATTCAAAGCACTGTCATGAGTGAGGCTAAGGTTCAACTCGCCAACAGCCAGCTCTCGGCCGAGGACGCCGCTTCGGTAGGCAAGGCTCTGGAGAAAAGCACCGTGCGTGTGGCTCAGAAAATCAGCCGCGTCATCATTGCTCAGGAAATGTACCGCATTCTCCCCAACAAAAACTATGAAATCCGTGTCGTTATGCTCTACGATGCCAAGTCGGTCCATGACATGATGATCGAGGAGGTAAGAGAAAGCCTCAAGAAGGATCTTGACGACTTCACTCCACTCCATGAGCAGATGGTCAAGGACATCATCGACAAGGGTGTCTGCGGCAAATAAAAAGATTACAGCCTTTCAAGCCGTCATGATTGGCAACGCAACCATGACGGCTTCTATTTTTGACTAATCAGGACGAAAACAACTATTCCGATGAAACGTTACTTACTCTTTTTCGCTTTGTCGTTTATGGCTTTGTCGGCAATGGCACAGAATGACGACTGGGCTTTCGACTTCGATGAATGGGTTGACCAGTCGGATTTCGATGCGTTCAAGAAGGCTGACAACGAGAAGTTCGACGCATACCGTGACAGCATCAATCGCGACTTCGCACGTGCTTTGGAGGGTAAATGGTCGCCGTTTAAGACAAACCCGCCCAAGGAACGTCCTCAAAAACCCGATCCCAAGGAGCCTCCTATCGCACCGGAACGTGGCCCTATGTCGAAGCCTGTTGACCTCGAGCTTATGCCCAGCAACCCCGTGCTTCCGGCTCCGGAACCGCCAGCTCCGGAAAAACGTCATATCCCTCTTCCAAAGCCTCCGGCTATGTCGCAGACAATGGATGTCCCGTTCTATGGCTCTAATGTGCGTGTGGAATTGCCACTGAAAAACGAGATGGACAAATGCTATCTCGCTGGAACTGATGAGCGTTCGGTGGCTAATTTCTGGCGCTCGTTGACAAACAGCGATTTCCAGTCGACGGTGAACATCCTCGTCAACGCTCAGCGATCCATGCGTCTTAATGACTGGGCTATGTACGACATGACTGTGTGCCTGACCAAGAAGGTGTTCCCTGGCAATAATGACGCTCAGGCTGTGGCGACAGTTTTCCTGCTTAACCAGATGGAATATGACGCCAGAATTTGTCGCACCAACAAGGGTCTGGCTTGCATGTTGGCTATCCGCGACATAATGGTGTATGACATACCTTATCTGACCATGGGCGGCCGTAACTATTTCCTCTTTATGCCCAATGGTGCTCAGAAAACCATTGACGGCAATATCTGTACATATAACGTCAATTTCGCCCATGCCACTATCCCTGTCAACATCTCTTTGGCTCGCAGCCCAAGAATCCCACGTGCCGCAGCGCAACGCACTTATAACCGTACTGTTTCGGGACGTACTGTGAACATAACCGCCAATCAGAACCTGTTGGATTTCTATAAGGGCTATCCTCAGGTGGACATGCAGGTTTATGCCAACGCCGCTGTTGACAGCGCCACTTCTGCATCGTTGCTCCGCCAGTTCCGCCCTATGGTGGAAGGTAAAAGCAAAAAGGATGCCGTGGCTACTCTTCTTCACCACCTGCAGTATTGTTTTGACTACGCTACCGACGACGATCAGTTCGGCTACGAAAAACCTTTCTTCGTCGAGGAAAATTTTTATTATCCCAAGAATGATTGCGAGGATCGTGCCATTCTGTTGTCGTGGCTTGTAAGAAAGCTGCTTGGAATGGATGTCGTGCTGCTTCATTATCCCAACCACCTTTCTATGGCTGTTTGTTTCCCTGAAGGTGGCGTTAGCGGCACTTATGTCACTATCGACGGCAAACGCTATGTCGAATGCGATCCTACCTATATCGGCGCTTCGATAGGTATGACTCAGCCGTCATATCGTGGTGTGGCTCCTGAGGTTATCAGAGTGGCAAGATATTAAAGCTTTAGTCCCCAGCGGGGACGGTATATGATAGCCGTGGGCGTGAGCCCACGGAATTGAAAAAAACATTTTGAGCCCTGAAGGGGCGGCATATTCCGACGAAGGTTTGTGTCGCCCCTTCGGGGCTTTTTGATTCTGTATTCATTGTACCGTGGGTTTACACCTACGTCTGTGGTGTGCCGCCCCTTCGGGGTTCGGTAAATGAACTGTTATGTCCTTTTTTATTAAATAACAAAAAGTAAAACTATGTTAATGTCTAAATTGTTGATTTTTAATCCAGAGACATCTTTAAACTCTAAACTTTAAACTCTAAACTTTATAAAAAATGATTTTTTTGTAATTATGTTAAATAATTTTTTGTAAATTTGTGTTGGCATTAATTCCTGATTTTTGCTTGTATTTAATTGAGTGTTAATTAAATATCCTGTATATGAAGAAAAGATTACTATTTATTCTTCCTTTTATTTCTTTATTGTTGGTCTCGGTTGACAATATCAAGGCCCAGGTCAACTGTCCTCAGTGTGAGTCTATAAAGAAAAATTCAAAATACTATTGGGCACAGAGTGCGGGAACTTTCCAAACTATGGAGGAGGCTCGCCAGTCGGCTATGCACTCGTTGGGAACCAATATTCAGACTTTCGTTGTCTCGGAGTTCAAGAACGATGTGTCCACTGTTATTACCGACCAGGATCATAAATCGACAGACTCCCGCGAAAGCCGTGCCCGCAGCTATTCAAATGTTATTCTGCAGGATCTTAACGTGATTGAGTTGCAGCAGGAACCTAACGCCATGGTCTTCTGCTATGTCGAGAAGTCAAGAGTGAAAACCGTTTTTGAGGAACGCGCCAACCAGGTTGTCGATTTCGTCGAGAGCGGCAAGCTCGCCGAGCAGCGCCTTCAAATCGACGACGCTTTGAAGTTCTACAACTGGGCATTGTCGCTGGCTGTTACTCTTCCCGACCCTGTGGAGGTCTCCTTTGACGGTAAAAAAGGCAAGGCTATCAACATCCTTCCTATGAAAATCCGTTCGGTGCTCAACACGCTACGTTGCGTGACAGAGTCGACTACAGACGATGGCTACGGCGGATGTGACGCTATTTTGAAGTTCACCTACAACGGGAAACCGGTCTCATCGGTCTGCTTCAAATATAATGATGGCCAAAGTTGGATAGGTCCCAACTATGCCAAGGATGGTATCGCTGACGTCCATTTTGTGCGCAAACCTATCGATAAGAAAGTCGGTATTGTTTATGAATACCGTTTCCTTGAAGAGGCCAAGCAGCTTATGCCTGGTATTTTCGACCACATTAGTCCTTTGACTTTCAACGCCGCCAGCCAGTTCGGCTCTTTCGACGGCTCTAACAGCATGAAGAGCAGTAATTCGACTTCATCGTCGAATCCGGCTCCCGAAATCAATCCAGAAAAAGCTAAACGCAGTGTACATATGGCTATGGACACCGTGGGTAATGCCGCGGCATACGCCACTGCTATGCAAGCTTTCGAAAAGGCTATCACCAATAAACGTCCTGAAGAGGCTCGCCAATATATGACCGAGGAGTGCTATGGATTGTTCAAAAAACTAATCAACAATACTGGTCAGCAGGTCAAGCTTTATGGCAAACAGGAGTATAGCTACCTAGATGCCGGCAACATGATTCTGGCTCGCTTTATGAAAGTCTCGCTCCGCGTCAGTGGCGGCAAGACCATAAACGACAAACTTGTGTTCCGCTTCTCGCCAAAGGATAAGAAGGCTTTCTCTTTCGCCTTCGGCCTTACCGACATAGCCGAGAACGACATCTTCAGCGCCGCAAAGAACTGGAGTTCGGTGTCGCGCTACACTATCCTCAATTTCATGGAGGACTATCAGACTGCTTTTGCTCTGCGCCGCATAGATTTTATGGAAAAGGTGTTCTCGGAAGACGCCATCATCATCCTCGGCACTGAACTTAAGACTGTTCCAAGGAAGCAAACAGACGGTGGCGCAGTTAAATTGTCCGACCGACAAATCAAATATAACAAATACACCAAGCAACAATATTTGAGCCGTTTGAGAAACCAGTTCAATACATACAAATACATCCACCTCACATTTGAGAACAATGAGACCTGTCTAATTAACACAGAGGGCACCACACGCGATGACGCTGCCTTCGCAATTCAAATAGCCCAAACTTACAGTTCGTCGCACTATTCCGACCGTGGTTACCTCACACTTATGCTTAATCTTCAAGGCGAATACCCCATGATTGTGGTCCGCTACTGGCAACCAGAGAAGGAAGACAAGGTCAATATGGGCAGTTTCTTCAGCTCAGACAACTTCTCATGGTAGCATATTTTAACTCCATAACCTTTAAACGATAATCTTTTAAACTCTATACAATTACTATTATATGAAGAAAATATCTATTGTTTCGCTTCTGTTATTTATGTCCCTTACAGGAATGCTTTTTTCACAGGGTGAGCAAATGCGTTTCGACCGTCAGTCGTGGCGTGAGGTCACTGGAAATATCGGAACTGCCGCCACTGCCTTTATCGACTGGGACAACAACTTGGATCCAAACGAGAAGGAGACAGCCCTTATACGTATTAAAGTTATTGACATGTCTGATGAAGAGGCGTTGGATCTTTTAGTCAAGATCTCTGGAGGTATGGCACATCCTGTCAACCGGACGTATAATGCCCAGCGTCAGGAATTACAATTCTTCGTAACCGCTGGCAATGCTTTTAACCTTAGTGTTCATGGTCGTGGTACTCGAAGCGATATAGTCCCTATTCCAGCCCTTACTGCCAGACATATTTATGAGATATCGCTCCAAAACCTGAAAAAACAACAGATAATGATTAAGACCATCCCATCTGATGTTGAAATAAAACTTGATGGCGAACGGGTTTATAATAATAAGGCGACTGTGTCTATGGGTCGACATACAATCATTTTCTTCAGAGGAGGACGTGAGATAAAAAGAGAGGAGATACAGGTGGGTGACATGAATTATAGTTTTGAATTCGACCTTCGTCAAAAGTACGGAGTCGATATCTCGAGCGAACCTACAGGAGCTAGTGTGAAGGTCTATGTGGGTGATTCTTGGAAAAACTATGAAAAAACTCCAACCAGAGTATATGAACCGGAAGGCACATACCAGATGATTGTCAGCAAGGATGGTATGGCCGATACTTCATGGCTTGTTGTTGGCAGTGATGTGTCGTACAAGCATATTACCCTTGAGAAAAGAAAGAAGGTTGAGTTCTTCGCCACATTCGAAGGAAAACGCATAGAGGCGGAGTTTAACATTAGGCGTAAGGATGGCGTTTACGACCCGCCCTCAACCTCTATCAATGGTAAACGCAGCTCTTTTAGCTTGATGCTACCTTATGGTGTCTATGAGGTTAGAATGTGGAATGGAAACAAGGGAGAAAAACGTGAAATCAGGGTTAAGGACAACAGCGAGATTGCCTATTCTTTTATACTTAAGCAGCATATAGAATTTGAATGGCCATGGCAAAAGGATTTTGAACCTCGATTCGCAGGCTTTTCTTTGGGTTTGACTCAAGGCGCTTATTCCGCTATTACCGACGACGGCCATTATATTGACTTTAACCCTGCCTGGGGTAATTACGACAGCCGTCTCGCCGCATTGCAGGCAGGCATACATTTCCAACCCGCTTTAGACTGGGGTTTGGGCTTATACACAGGTTTGTTTTACCAGTATTATCTCTCTGGCACTATGACGTCAGAAAAATCACCTACCGAGAATGGTCCGTTGGATCAAACTTATACCAACTATTCAGAACATGAGGTGATGGTGCCGCTGCATCTTTATTTCCGTTTGCCTTTTAGCAAGACTGTCGCATTGTCGTTCCATGGTGGTCCTGATGTTAGTTACGCCTTCTTGGCTCGCTATGATGACCGTGACAACATGTTCCTTTCGTGGAATCCTCCTTACGGTGAGGGATTCCTTCACAAACATTTTAATCTGAGTTACAGCATAGCTGCTGGTTTCCAGATTAAATGGGCTATGATAGAGGCTGTAATGCAAAATGGTATCACCAATCATGAATTAGACTACGGTGGCGGCTCGGACATTATCACGACCAAAAAGAAGGCGATCTTTTTCCGCTTCTCATTTCTGTTTGGTAATGATTAAAAATAAGTGACCTGTGACCTGAGGAAATTGAAAATTGAAAATTGAAAATGAGTGTCCTGTGTCCTGTGAATAGTTAGAAATAACCCTTTAATTTTAAAACGTTAAACGAAAAACTTGAAACGTAAAACGCATTTCTCATGAGAAAAAAAAGTCGTTTTTATTTGACTGTTATAGCGATTTTTGCCTTTTTTATTTCATTCACAGGCAAAAGCTCCGCACAGTATATAACACACTTTGACTTTGAAGAAAACACCTTTGGTTTGTATGTGGCCTACATCAACCAGCAGATGGTATACCATATGGGTGATTTCAGCGATTACGGCAATGGTATATGGAACAACGGCAAGGACCGTATCCACGGTGCAGGATTGGGCTTTTTTTTCGATGGCACATTTGGCGCTGGAATAGGATTGTTGTGGGGTTCAGACATTGAGCTTTTCTCCTCTTCAAATGAACCTTCCGGTGTTGGCAACACGATAGAAGACCAATACAGTACATATACAGAAATGGCAATTGGAATGCCCCTCCACATCCAATACAAGCTGCCTATCTCCGACAAAATAGCGATTGGTACGCATTTGGGGCCTGGTTTTACTTGGTCCATATTGGCTGGATTTACCAATGATACAGAATATGATCAGGTCGATATCCTTGGCGTTGAAGGAGGTATTAGAGTAATGAATATCACTTTCGATGCGGCTATATATATGGAATGGGGCAACGTGCGTTTCGATGTCATGTGGTCGAACGGCCTTGTCGACTATAAACGTAATCCAGAAGTAGTGGATAAGACGTTGCGCAACAAATTCATGTTCAGCTTCTCTATACTGGGATAACAACCAATTGAAAATTGCACCCCGAAGGGGTGGTATGCCTGCCGAGCTTGATGAGGCAACTGAACACCTTGAAAATAAAAATAATCCAGTGAAGAAAACTGAGAATGAGTGACCTGTGATGAGTGACTAGTGAATGGTGAATTGTGATTCGTGAATTGTGAATTGTGGGTCGCTTCGCGAGAAATCTTTAAAATAAAAACAAATCTTTTAAATCTTTTTTCTCTTATTTGTTTGATTTTTTTCAGATTTGTCAGATTTCTGCTCGAAGAGCACTCCTCCATGAGAGAAAGTTGAAAATTGAAAATTAAAAATTGAAAGTTGCACCCTGAATGGGTGGTATGCTGCCGAGCTTGATGAGGCAACTGAACACCTTGAAAATAAAAATAATCCAGTGAAGAAAATTGAGAATGAGTGACCTGTGATGAGTGACTAGTGAATGGTGAATTGTGATTCGTGAATTGTGAATTGTGGGTCGCTTCGCGAGAAATCTTTATAATAAAAACAAATCTTTTAAATTTTTTTTCTCTTATTTGTTTGATTTTTTTCAGATTTGTCAGATTTCTGCTCGAAGAGCACTCCTCCATGAGAGAAAGTTGAAAATTGAAAATTGAA
>JAGCZH010000003.1 GCA_017960475.1 Bacteroidales bacterium
AGGAGTGCTCTTCGAGCAGAAATCTGACAAATCAAAAAAAAATCAAACAAATAAGAAAATATGAGAATTGAAAGATTTGATAATATTTGATAAATTTCTCGCAAAGCGACTCACAATTCACTGATTCTCGATTTCCAATTTCCCTCATGTAGGAGTGCTCTTCGAGCAGAAATCTGACAAATCAAAAAAAAAATCAAACAAATAAGAAAATATAAGAATTGAAAGATTTGATAATATTTGATAAATTTCTCGCAAAGCGACTCACAATTCACTGATTCTCGATTTCCAATTTTCCCAGCAGGGGACTGAAAGTTACGACAGTTTGATTTACAACATATTACCGCTTACAAAACTTCATTTAGAAAGTATTTATTAAAAAAAATTAAAAACATTGCAATATATTATAAATAATATCGTTACATAAAAAACGAACAAAGTAAGCGCACTTCATTTAACACAATTCTCTCAGCTATGCAACGCACATCTTTGAAACTAGCGTTCTGTCTTGCTATAATGGTGAGTATCATCTTTTTGGCGCCAGCGCAGAACAAGAAAAAGAGTTCCGGAAAAGCCAATAAAAACACTCACGCCGTAGAAACAAAGGCTGTAAAAACACCCACAAACAGTCAACAAGACACAGCCTATCAGGCGGCGGTGGAATGGGCCGAAAGCAAGATGAAGCACATGTCGCTGGATGAGAAAGTGGCACAGCTGATGTTTGTCAGAGTGCCGCTGTCGATGAACAAGAAACAGAAAAAGCAGTTCGAGAAAAACTTCACCCATATCAAAGTCGGTGGAGTATGCTTTTTCAAAGGAACAGCGGCGGCACAGCTGGAACAGACACGCCGCTACCAACAAATGAGCGAGATACCGCTGATGGTGACCATCGATGGCGAATGGGGGTTAGGCATGCGCCTGACAGACTGCTATTCTTTTCCACGCCAAATGCTTATGGGAGCCCTCTCCCCTGCCAACGACACTCTTATCGCCGAAATGGGAGAAGAGATAGGCAAACAATGCCGCAAGATGGGCATTCATGTCAATTTCGCACCCGTATGCGACATCAACAACAACCCCTTAAACCCTGTAATAGGATGCAGGTCGTTCGGAGAGAACAAAGTGCGTGTGGCTCGCAAATCGGACATTTACGCAAGAGCCATGCAGAAACAAGGAATAATCGCCGTAGGTAAGCATTTTCCAGGACATGGAGACACAGAAGCTGACAGCCATCTGGAATTGCCTGTGATAAACCACAGCAAAAAAGAGATAGACAGTATTGACCTCTTCCCATTCCGTCGATTAGTGAAAGGAGGCATAAGGGGCATGATGATAGCACATTTGCAGGTGAATGCCTACGACAACCGTCGCAACATGCCGTCATCGCTGTCGGAACGTATCGTAGACCCTTTGCTCAGGAAAGAGATGGGCTTTGACGGCCTTATTTTCACCGACGGCATTGACATGAAGGCGGTGGCCAACAACTACAAAGACGGCGAGGGAGCGATACGGGCCCTGAAAGCTGGATGTGATGTGATACTGTTGCCCATAGACGTAGAGAAGACTATGGACGCGATAATAAAAGCAGCCCGTCACGATGAAGCGTTCACCAAAATAATCGAGGATCGTTGTCGTCGAATACTCCGTGAGAAATACCTTTGCGGTCTCAACAACAAGAACAGCCAGAAATTATCCACACCAAACGCCAACGACAAAGCACGCTGCGAAGCCATCACACGCAAAATGGCACGATTGTCGGTGACTTTGGTGCGCAACGTAGACGGAGCACTGCCCTTCGACGCCAAAGACCAAGTGGTGAATATCGCCGTTGGCAACTGCGACACAGCGATAACGGATCTTTCTCCAGCCATGAGTGACCGCATACGCAACAGCGGCAAAGTGGTGATATCGCTTTATGGCAACATCAGCTCGTCGAACAACTATGGAGTCTCGAAAGAAGCCATATCAGTGATAAACAGCATCTCAGCAATGGATAATGTCGTCTCTGTCCTGGTGATCTACGGATCGCCATACATTCTGGAAGTGGCGCCGTCCAAAAAAGGACCGCAACCTTCGTCCATAGTAATGGCATACCAGAACATGAAGGCGGTAAGAGACGTAGTGCCCGACCTTCTTTACGGCAAACGGCAATTCGAGGGTATTTTGCCTGTAAGCACCGGCGGATACCATGAGGGAACCACGCTGAAGGCTGTGAAGAAGCCCAAGACCACACCTTTCGACGCTGTCGCCAAGGCAGGTATGAATGTTGAGTGTTTCAAGAAGATAGACACCATAGCAATGTATGGCATAGAGCAGAAAGCCTATCCAGGATGCCAGGTGCTTGTGGCAAAAGACGGCAAAGTGGTATACAATCGTTGCTATGGCCGCCAGACCTACGACATCAACTCACCAGTCATCGACACCAACACAGTCTTCGACCTTGCGTCGCTAACCAAAGTGTCGGCGACAAACCTTGCCATAATGAAGCTAGTGGATGCCGGCAAGATAAGTCTTGACGACCGCCTGTCGCGCTACCTGCCCTATCTCAAACACTCAAACAAAAACAAAATCACTGTGAGACAGGCGCTGTCGCACTACGCTCGACTAAAAGCATACGACAGCTATTGGAAGAACACCGAGGAAGGCGATGTGTATCGAGGGAGCAATCCTCCACGAGATTATGTCGCTATTGGAGACAATGTATATATCAAGAAGTCCTACCGCGCCAAAATACTCGACATGATAGCCGACAGCAAATTGGAGAAGAAAGCCAAATATGTGTACAGCGATTTCGGGTTCATACTGCTTGGCGACCTTGTGGAGCAAGTCAGCGGACAGAGCGAGGATGTCTTCATGGAGCAGTTCTTCTATGGGCCTTTGAAGATGAAAAGCACATGCTTCCAGCCTTTGAGCCATAAAATTGCCAAGAGCCGCATTGCGCCGACCGAAGACGACAAGACGTTCCGCAACCAACAACTCAGAGGTTATGTCCACGACCCCAACGCCGCCGCGTTGGGAGGAGTAGCCGGACACGCGGGCTTGTTCTCGACAGCCAACGACCTGTTCAAACTATACCAGATGATGCTTAATGGAGGCAGTTTTGAGGGGAAAGAATACATCAGCCAGAAGACCTTCAACACTTTCAACAGCCGCCATTATGCCAAAGAAGGCAACCGCAGGGCTCTGGGTTTTGACAAGCCCCAAATATCAGGGCGCAGCTCCCATGTGGCGCCAATGGCAAGCCAGCAGAGCTTTGGGCATACGGGTTTCACAGGCACAATGGTGTGGGTAGATCCAAAATACAACATAGTGTATATCTTCCTCTCAAACCGTGTCTACCCATCAGCACAGCCCAACAAACTCTCCAGCCTTAACATCCGCACCGACATCCAGGAGCAGATATATAAGTCGATCGGTGTGAAGTGACGCTTATTTTCCGCGGCCTTGGATGATGATGAGGACTGTGTAGAGGAGAATCTTGATGTCGGTGGCGAGAGACATATTCTCAAGATAGAGAAGGTCATAACGGAGACGCTCGACCATTTCATCGATATTCTCGGCATAACCATACTTTACCTGTCCCCATGACGTAATGCCCGGTTTCACCTTCTGAAGAAGAAGATACTCGGGAGCCCGTTCCACAATCTGGTCGATGAAATACTGACGTTCGGGGCGAGGACCGACAAGAGACATGGTGCCTTTAAGAACATTGTAGAACTGTGGAATCTCGTCGAGGCGGAATTTGCGCATAACACGACCCCATGGGGTTATACGAGGGTCGTCGTCGGAAGAGAGCGCCGGACCTCCAGACTCAGCGTCGACATACATAGAGCGGAACTTATGCATTTTGAATGGCTTGCCACGATATCCAATACGTTCCTGGGCATAGAACACAGGTCCTGGAGAGCTGCACTTGACAAGGATGGCAGTGATAAGGAACACTGGCGAGAGTATGATAAGAGCCAGCAATGAGAAGAAAATATCGAAGAGACGTTTGAGGGAGTATTGCCACTCCTCCATAGGACGAGTGTTGATAGTGATAAGAGGCGAATGGAAAATCGAGTTCATCTTGACAGAGCCATAGACGATGTCGCGCATGTCGGGGGTGATTTTAATGATGACATCGTCACGACGGTCCAAAAGACGGATGGTCTCATTGATTTTCTGGTTCTCATAGTCCTCAATGGCAAAGATGACCTCCTCGACATGATACTTTTCAATAAGAGTGTTGATTTCTGCGGTGCTGCCAAGATTGGGCATAACATCAAGGAGACGGGGGTCGACATGGCCGTTGACCGTGACAAAACCCACGAACTTGTTGCCGGAATAAACCGGTTGGGCATCGAGGTCGCAATAAGTATTGTAGGCTTTCTCTTTGCTTCCGATGAGCAAAGTGGGGAAACCTATGCGACGAGAGTGAACCAAATGGACGGTGCGTGTGGTAATGCAGAGTCGGCCCAGGTAGGTCAGTGTAAAATGGAGACCGAAAAGCATCAGGAAGCTGGCATAGTAGTTGCGGTAGGAGCTGATATGGTCGTCGAGAAGAAGGACAAAGAAGATGACGGTGACACCCAAAACCGACGCCCAGAAAGTCATTATGAGCTCTTTAAGACGTGATTTACGGAAGACATTGCGGTAAGTGCCCAGAAAAGCGTAAAACAAGCACCATGCGAGCGGAAGGAGAGCGATGCCCCACCAGAAGTTGGAATCGGCGAAGACGCTGTTGACGTCGTCAAAACGTTGCTGCTCGATGGTGAACTTGCGGAACAAGAAGAATATTGCCCAAGCGGTCATTGAGGCAAGGGCATCGGAGACTATGTATTTCGCTGCCTGGAAACTACGGGACATGAGAGATGATTCTGTTGACGAAGAGAGAAGGTGATGGGATGTTTACATAGTGATGAGCTTGATGTTGTCAAGGAACAAGTTACCAGGCTTGCCGCTATTGTTCAGGATGGTGAAATAAGGCCTGATGGTGGGATAGTGGTTATAAGTCTTCGACCAAAGCGCGCCGATATTGATATATATTTTGCGCCACCGTCTTTCAGGTTTGCCGTAGATAGTCATGTGAGAGCGGATTTGGTTGAGGCCGCCGGAATACATGGGGTTGTTGAGCCCTACAGAAAAGTCGACATCACTCCAGAAATCCATTTCGAGATAAAGGATAGCCTGAGGGTCGTTGATGGTGAAAGTGGTGTCGCTCCAAAAATTAACCTCCTTGACGCCCTGAGGGACACGAATGACGCCACAGCCGTAACCGCTGCGCACTGTGTCGGAGGCGAAACAACGGGACACCACGGTGTCGAGCGAGACAGAGCCAGGGCCGGGCTCGAAGAACTCACGCCAAAGCACCCTCATAGTGTTGCGAGAGATATAGGTGGTCTGCAGCGTGCCCAAGTCGGTAACAGAGTCAGTCTGCAGACGGACATTATTCAGGGTGATCTGATTGTAGTAAGGATAGAAGATACGTTTGCCAGCAATGCCATCCTGACGCACGACGGGAGCTATCTGGACTTTGGTGATGTCGCCACTGCGCAGAACAGGAATAGTGATAGGAAGATCGTACATGCCGAGATTGGTCTCAGCGGTATCACCATCGACCCAGATGGTCACATTGACAGCATCGATGTCGCAAGTGAAGAAACCCGACTCCTGGCTCCACGAGTCAGAGGGGTTGTCGAGGACAATGATGGAATCGATTTTCAGATAGGAAGGCGCCGAGACATCGCCCTCGAATTTGTCACATCCAACCATGCAGGCAAAGACAGTGGCAAAGAGAAGAATATATTGCAGACGAATTTTCATTACTATAGTTTAACGTTTCACGTTTAATGTTTAAAGATGTCTTCGAATTAATATTCAATTATTTAATTATCGACATCGTTTCGCTTTGTTTTTATGTTACTTGACCGAGAGCCTGAGAAAGGACTCAGCAGAGGCAATCTTTTTATATAATAACGAGAAGAGCGCCTTATTATTGTAAAGATAGAGACAAAAAAGGGAACGGCCTGACTGTCAGACGACAGAACCGGCGCTTTCTGTTTTTCGGCGCTGCGCTATAGTCAGACCTACAAGGACGACGAGCATACCCACCGCCTGCATCCAGTTGAAACTCTCCTGTCCGATAATGAGGGCAAGCATTAGCGAGAAGACAGGGATGAGATTGTTGTAAACAGTGCCTCGTGAGGCGCCGAGATTGCGCATGCCATAGTTGAAACACATGTATGCCAACGTTGAGCAGAAGAGACCCAAAAAGCCCAACTTCAGCCACATTGATGGCGAAAAGCTCAACAAAGGCAGGCTTTCATGATCCAGAACCAACATCAAAGGCAAGAAATAAAACAGACCTATCAGGTTTTGATAAGCAGTAATGGTTATAGGATGATAGTGATTCAAGACCTTGACAAGCAAGAGAGTGTAGACGACAGCGATGAAAACGGCGCATGCTAAAAGAATGAGACCCAGAGGGCTGGCAGAGAATGAGAAGTTCTCGTCGAGCGACATCAGGGCGACACCGACGAGCGACAACAAGATGCCGAAGATAGTCCCCTTCCCTATCCTCTCTTTATACACGACACTCATTGCCAAAGGCACAAAGAGTGGTATTGTCGCCACAATGATTGAGGCCAAGCTGCCGGAGACGTAACGGATTCCTCCTGTTTCACAGATGCTGTACAGAAAAGGCTCGGTGAAAGCAAGAAGCAGGAAATAGCGTAGATGGCCTTTCTTGATGGGCTCAAGGCGACGAGCGATGGCAAGCATGGGAATGGTAAACACAGTGGCTATCAACATGCGGCCCGTGAGAATGATGGAGGGAGTGATGGCACCCTCCTCAAGGAACAGACCCTTGGTGAAGATGAACGACGCCCCCCAAAACGCCGAGGAGACAATCATTAGCAGCTGTGGCAAATATTTCTTTTTCATTTTATTAGACCTGTGATGAGTGACCTGGGAAATTGAAGATTAGTGACCTGTGACCTGAAAAATTCAAAATCCCTTTTAAACCCTTTTAAACTTTTTAACCTTTTAACCCTTATATTCCTCTTTTCGCTTTTTTTTTACTACCTTTGCAAAAATTTTGCAAAGGTAATATTATTTTCACAATCTATGCTAAAAATCGGCGTTCTCTCTGATACCCACGGGTTTGTAAACGACAAAATATACACATTTTTTGCCGATTGTGACGAACTTTGGCACGCTGGCGACATAGGTCCCGGGGTATTGGACACACTACGCCAGTTCAAACCTGTGGTGGCTGTTTACGGGAATGTTGACGATTGGAGCGTAAGGACGATACTACCCGAGACACAACTTTTCAGGAGAGAAGGATTAAAGATACTGATGACACACATAGGAGGCTACCCCGGCCACTATGAGAGGCGGCTCTACCCCGTCTTTGAGAATGAGCGACCCGACATCTTTGTGGCTGGACATTCCCACATACTCCGGGTAATGTACGACAAAGGGTTCAATATGCTGCATATAAACCCTGGCGCGGCAGGCCGGCAAGGGTTCCAAAAAGTGTCGACATTGGTGAGATTCACGATAGACGGGAAGCCTAAGGATCTGGAGATAATGGAGATGGATAGATAACACAACAAAAAAAAATAACATATTCGATAATCATGAAAGAACTTGCAATGCATGTTTACGACCTCATGGAGAACTCAACGGCAGCCAACTCATCCGAGGTCAAACTAACCATCAAAGACAGCTTGAAAGACAACATATACGCCTTCACCATCATAGACAACGGCAAGGGGATGAGCCCCGAGTTTCTGGCTCGCGTCACCGATCCCTACACCACATCACGCACAACACGCAAGGTAGGGCTAGGATTACCTCTCATCAAGATGAACACCGAGAACTGCGGCGGAGGCATGAAGATAGAGAGCGAGGTGGGCAAAGGGACACGCCTGGTTTTTTGGTTCCAGCACAACCACTGGGACCGACCGCCAATGGGAGACCTTTCGGGCACAATTGTCATGCTTTGCGCCGCGCACCAGGACATACATATCATATACACACACATAACCGACGAAGGGGAATTCGTTTTCGACACGGAAGAAATCAAAGAGGCTCTCGACGGCATGGACATGAACGATGTGAAAGTGTATAACTGGCTAAAAGAAATGGTTCAAGAGAACCTCGAGGAAATACATTATAATCAGTGATCAGTAATCAGTGATCAGTGAACAGTGATGAGTGAACAGTGATGAGTGAACAGTGATGAGTGAACAGTGATGAGTGAATCCGAAAATCCGAAAATCCTTTTATCATGAAACAACAACGTTTTCAGGAGATTTTATCCGAACTGCGGAAAAATGACTTTGGCGAGATTCTTGATCTGGCACAAAAATGCTTCCATCATGAACATGCCGAGGAGATGTCTTTTGCAAAATATTATGTCAAGCTATATTACAACTGGAATGTGAGAGGAGACGAGTATCGACTTGAAGCAGAAGAGGTGATTCCCACAATCGAGAATCTGGACGAGGGGAAGATATTTTGCCTGGATAGTATCAGCATAATTCCCGTTGTTGTTTATAGTGACCCTTCAGGAAGAGAGGAGGAATTCACACCCGAGGCCTCATCGATAATCACAGGATGCAAAAGGCAGCAAATAGGAGTTTTTTATAGCGGTGACATACAGCCACACTGGAAAGAGCTCCGATTCCGTATAAAAGATGGCGAAGAGCAGAGGGTGAAACGCCAAGAGCTCCACGGGGGGGAAATCCTTGCAAAGACGAAAGCCGGAACGCTCAAAGTTGTTGCCATCAGCAACAGCTCCATCATAATAAGGATAGGCATAAAGATAGCCAGCCTGCAGGAGAACAGGGAATTCATGCAGGGATGCCTGCCAGGGGTGGAAGCTGCGGTGTTTTACGACCACGAAGAGTATCCTGCCCTGTGGAGCTGGGTACATATCGACCGAGAAACCGATGGGGAGAGCCCGAAATGGTACGACAAGTTCCACAACTCGAAGGATGAGCTGTATGAAGGTTACCAATACGGAATAGATTTTCCCGTTGTGAAGATAGAGAAAATATGCGACCGAAAGGTTATCCTGTCGGTAGAGGGGCGAAAAGAGAAAAGGGAGATAGTACTCGACAAGCCCAACCATACGAGAGAGATATGGAGAAGCGGGAAACAGTCGCTCAATGCGAAGATATATGTAACAGAGCCGAAGAAAGAGAAGTCGAATTATTACAACTATTCCGAAGCATTGCCAACAGGATGCGTTGTAAAGATAGCAATCACCAAAAATGGAGAGGAGACGCCCTGTTTTTCAGACGTCATAGATATTCGCAGCCTGCCCTGCAAGCTAAGGACCGACGAATACAAAGGCGATGTCATTTGGAACTGGCCATACGTGTGGGGATTCCAAGGAGGGAAGATGGTGATAGGCGTTGAGAGCCCGAGCTACAATTCAAATTCAGCGACATACAAGGGGATGGTCAGTCAAGGCGAGGAGCTCAGGATACCTATCGACGATGAAGACCAATACTCAGAAAGAACGACGCAATATGGAGAGATGGCCATCAGCTGGGGAGTGAAAGAGGCGACGCTGGAGATTAGGGATGGAGAGCTGATGAGCATACCCGATGTCGAGGAGTTTGTCATTCCGTCGGAGGCGAAGAAGACACATTACCAGTCGCTCCTATCGACAACAAGGCTACGCAGAATCACGATACCGTCGGGGATGGAGAGCTTTGCCAACGCCCTCGACGAGTATCACGAAGAGCGAGGCATAAAACTCGATGTAGTTTTCGAGGGGACGATACAAGAGTGGTTTGACAAAGCCAGAGGGCTTTCGAACCATATAGGGCATTTGGAGATAGACGGGAAGGAATATGACTTTTACGACGCCGAGGAGGTAGTGATACCCGAAGGGGTAAGGCGGATAGGCGACAATTTTTTTTCAGACAGCAAGAAGATACGCAATGTTGTGCTGCCGCCATGGGTGGAAGAGGTAGGCGATCATGCCTTTGCCTACTGCGAGAGGCTTGAGACCGTGAAAGTTCTGGGAGCAGCGACGATAGGCATATCGGCATTTGTTTCGTGCAAAGAGCTGCGCGATATATATCTTGCCGATGGAGTGAAGGCGTTGGGTGCCGGCTGTTTCGACTTCCTCACCAAGGTCAGAAGCATATACATACCCAAAAGTGTGAAGAGGGCAAGTTGCCTGAGCAGACAGAACGACGGCAGTTATATTTCGCCGGTGTTTCTCTGCGAGGCGAAAACGAAGCCCAAGGGATGGGTGGAGAACTGGAATTTAACCTATTACGACCCGCGTTTCGGTCTTGGACACGGTTACGACTACTATCATCCAGTAGAATGGGGAGTTTCCCGACGAGAAGAATAACAGCCTGGTCCTCCCACTGGTCCTCCTACGTCGGTTCGCCCACGTCCTCGTGGGCATATCAGCTTCTTCGCTCAGGTCATAATAATAGTTGTTACTGCCAACAACAAAAAAGCCAATAATAGTTTTTTCTTTTTCCTTTCATCGTTTTTCACACAATTGGTCTGTTTAATCTACCAATACCAACCTCAATCCAAGTGCATCACCTCTTACTGTATGAACCATACGAGCGGAAACCCTACACCATGTATCATATTGGTCTGACCAATCACCTCCACGTTTAATATATTCATAGCCTTTTATCGGCCCAGTCGGATTAGTTTGGTCTTCACTACTGTATGGGCCATACAAGTCACCGCATAGTTCCGACACATTGCCGGTCATATCGTAAATACCAAGTTCGTTAGGCTTCTTTTGTTTCACAGGACGTGCATTATTTGCTGTTGCCATGGTACCATCGCTTAAGCTAATCCATGCCACTTCATCTATATTGTTGCTCCCACTATAAAGGTATCCTTTACTTTTTTTCCCGCCACGAGCCGCATACTCCCATTCGGCTTCGGTTGGCAAACGAAACGTCAATCCTGTAACAATGTTTAGTTTTCGAATAAATTCTTGTGCAATATTATACCACACCTGTAGTACAGGCAGGCTGTCATTCATTGGGGGTACTCCGTGACCATCCAAGAGAGGCAAACTATCCATCACAGCAAGCCATAAGGCTTGTGTAACCTCGGTTTCGCCAATCCAATAGTCATCAAGGGTTACCCTATGAGCAGGTTTCTCGTTGTCATTTGCATATTTTTCATGCTCGGAAGTGGCACCCATCGTGAATGTGCCACCCTCTACATGTACCATTGTCAAGTTGACACCATTCACATTGATAGTCCTGCTTTCTTCCGTTACGCGTCGTTTCTCTTTCTCCAAAGCTAATCTGAAGCCAATAAGAGAACTCGGCCATTCTTTTTCTCCCACTATTTCTGTGTCTCTGTTATATACAATACAACCTTTTTCTCCATTATAGTGGTTTCCACCTCGGCTCATCAAAATAGTTTTATTGCCATCGGGTTTTGGGTATACAGGATTGACTTGATAATCCTTACTATAATAATAAAATGCTTCAGCTGTCATTTCCAACACATTCCCACTCATATCATATATACCCAATTCATTAGGTTTTTTGGTCTTCACTTCATGATTTCTACACCGGTTCCTTTGGTTTGTCTCTGAATCCCACTCTCCTGTCAGGTATATATCACCACTATTTCTCCAATTCCATGCCACTTCGTCCAAGTCGTTACTACCGCTATACAAGTATCCTTTACTTCTTTTTCCGCCACGTGCTGCATATTCCCATTCGGCCTCTGAAGGCAGACGGAAGTACTGACCTGTTAGTCTATTTAACTTGCTAATAAAGGCACATACCTCAGAATAACTAACTCTATATGCAGGGAAGTTGTCTCCTTTTCCATCTGATGCCGTCCATCCACCTCTAATTGTTGGTTTACTGCCCATCACAGCTTCCCAAAGTGCTTGAGTCACCTCTGTTTCACCAATATAATAGCCTCTTACTGTTACGCTGTGTGCCGGCAAATCCAAGTCGTCACAATAGCTATCACCTCCTTCCTCGCATCCCATCACAAAGGTTCCTCCTGATACATATATCATCTTGAATTCTACTCCATTCACAACAATTTTTTTTAAAATAGGAGAAGTCTCCACTTTAAAGCATATCGCGTCTCCCTGAATCCTGTCGCGGTCGGACAACACATCCCAAACAGCACACTTGCCCTTGCCAGCGGAAACGCCTTCCCCAACAGCACCAGTAACATGCCCTATTGGTTGAGACTCATAGGTTTTACCACCATCGGTAGAAAGATATATGCTGACATCGGCCTCCTCGCTCAGGTCATAATATATCTTCACCATCTTACCCTCCTGCTCAAAACGGGAATTTGTCACCGTCTGCGCTCCTGCATAATAGAAGGATACAAGTATAATCAAAAAAGAAGCTATTTTCTTCATTACATTCATTTTATTATTGTTACCGGCTGGTAGCGTACCACACGCTGATCGGCGGGGATGCGATGCAGCCACTTCAAAAAATCCTCGTATGTGCAAGGGACATCATAAGGAATCTGTTTCTTCAACGCCACGACCCAGATAATGTCGGTTTCTGTCTTCCCATCAACCTGTTTTCGCATGGTTATCTTTGTAGGGCGACCATTATTGTGCGTTTCCGGCAGCTTTGGGAAAAGATAAGACTCACCCGATTTGAAAGGAGCATCAACATAGCGACCGCCCTGATCGGGATACATCACAGCGCCTTCGTGTCTCTCGGAGGGCATGCCGTCAAACCAGAAGGTACCATAAGCCTCGCCACTGGCAGTCACCGTCTTGGTTTTCTGTGCCTCGACGGACAGAAAGGCAAGCAAGAAAAAGGCTATAGCGACAATCTTTTTCATATCCATCATCTCACTTTCCAGTTCTCCCATGCGTTGCCGAGGGAGCGAGAAGGAACGCAAGAGGGGTTCTGAGCCTTGGCGTGATTCATTTTCATACGCGAATAGTCACGAGTACCGAGACGGGCCTGACTGAAAAGGCTGCCCCAAGTAATGTCGCCCTTGCTGTCCTTGAGAACCTTGAGCATCTGGTAGGTGAAAACATTGTGAGCCCCCTGCGGCATAGCGTGGGCACTCTGATCCCCCGACGAAGCGGTAAGCATCACAATATTGCCGCTGAAACTTGTGGCATCAACATCGTCTTCCAGCATTGGCGCCGATGTGTTCGCCTGAGTGTAGACATGCTCACCACCGCCGTTGTTGGTGCCGCCATTGAAGCAAGCCTCCAGGAAGACAACCATCTGTTTGGGTCTCGCCTCCTGCAAGCGGTGCATCAGTTTGTTGCGGCTGATGGCGTTGCGCTGCATATTGCTGCCCTGAGCAAGATTGACAGGCAGCAGATAAGCGTCGGAGACAGAGCGATCGGGCGATGGAGCGCCGTGACCGAAATAGAAGAAGAGGAATCGTCCGTTCTCACGGTGGTCCTCGATAACGGAGACGAAGCTCTCGATACGGTCACTCATAGTCACATTGTCGGCGTCCTGGACAAAAACGACATGGTCGGAATGAGCGCCGAGGGTCTTGATGCAATATTCTTTGACAATCTCACCGTCGTGGATAGCGGTGCTCACGCCGTCACCATAACGGTAGTTGCCGTTGGCGATGATAAGCACGTAGAGGTCTTTGTCTTTCTGCTTGGCAACAGGGATATCGCTGTCGACATCAGTGCCAAGGTCTACTATGGTCACTGCAGGGCTGTAGTTGTCGATAACAGGATCTATGTTGTTGCCGCCTTGGCTTTTCGACTGTTCCACGTTCAGCGTTATGTTGCCATTCTTGCCGTAACGGCCGTGTTTCTCTGTCACGTTCACTCTGATGGGAAGCTGGCTGGAGGTGTATGTCTGCGGCACGATAAAGGAATATCTCACCGTATGCGACTGTCCCACAGCAAGAGTGGCGTTCTTCAAGCCATTCTCCTCAGCCGTCTGCAGCACTCCGTTGGGAAGCACCATTGCGACATTCACATTCTCAGCCACACCACGACCAGTGTTCTGCACCGTCACGTCCATGTTGTATACCTTGTTTTTCTGCAGGGTGGAGCCTCCGTTGCGCACCACATGACCAAGGAACTCCACCATGGGAGCCATAAAAGCGCGTGTGGCTACAGTGACAGGAACCTCTGGAAGGTTCAGACCGTTAGGCTCGTCGATGCCGAGCAGGAACTCAGCCATTCCGTCGGTGGTGTTTTTATTAGCGGTGACGGGGAATTCCACCGTGTAGGTTTCACCCACTTTAAGAACAGGAATGCTCATGTTGTCCTTTACCGATATTCCCGGGACGTTGTTTTTGGTGCGTATCCTGGCCTTGAGACCATAGCCGGCGCCAAGACCTGTGTTCTTCACTGTCAACTTTAAACTGCATTTTTCGCTGGCATCGATGGCGCGGTTGCCGTTGGCATCGTCAAAAACCACCTGACCCTGTAGTTCAAGAATGGGAGGTTTCACCTCTTTGACGATGCTTATGCTGCCAACCTGTGTCTTGGTTTCGTTTTGGGCCTGCGCGCTTACGCCTGCAACCAGCAGCGTGAATACGGCCACAGCCATCCTCAATAGTGTAATGTTCTGTTTCATATATCAACTTTTTTCTTTAATAAAAACAATGACATATTTCCTCGCTTATCTATTCCAAATTACAATTCCTTCAATTTTTTCTCGGCATTCTTATGTCCTTGGTCAGCGGCCTTCTTATACCAACGCCTTGCTCCCGAAATGTCAATTAGAACTCCAGTGCCATATTGATAACATAATCCAAGGTTATACTGAGCATCGGCGTCCCCTTGTACGGCAGCTTTTCTATACCATTTTACGGCTTCAGCATCATCCTCTGCAACACCATAGCCATTGTCATACATATAACCAAGTCCATTTTGGCCACCGGCATTCCCCTTATCGGCAGCTTTTCTATACCATTTTACGGCTTCTGCATAATCCTTTGCAACACCATAGCCATATTGATACATATAACCAAGGTTACACTGAGCATCGGCGTCCCCTTGTTCGGCAGCTTTTCTATACCATTTTACGGCTTCAGCATAATCCTTTGCAACACCATCGCCATTATAATATATATTACCAAGGCTATTCTGAGCTGTGGCGACCCCTCGTTCGGCAGCTTTTCTAAACCATTTTACGGCTTCAGCATAATCCTTTGCAACACCATAGCCATTATAATACATAACACCAAGGTTATACTGAGCATAGGCGTGCCCTTGTTCGGCAGCTTTTCTAAACCATTTTACGGCTTCAGCATAATCCTTTGCAACACCATAGCCATTTCTATACATATAACCAAGGTTATACTGAGCTCTGGCGTACCCTTGTTCGGCAGCTTTTCTATACCATTTTACGGCTTCTGCATAATCCTTTGCAACACCATAGCCCATATGATACATATAACCAAGGTTACACTGAGCATCGGCGTTCCCTTGTTCGGCAGCTTTTCTATACCATTTTACGGCTTCTGCATAATCCTTTGCAACACCATTCCAACCATAATAATAGT
The DNA here is from genome assembly GCA_017960475.1 of Bacteroidales bacterium. GTDB lineage: Bacteria > Bacteroidota > Bacteroidia > Bacteroidales > P3 > Colimorpha. Next base: position 15,484 of record JAGCZH010000003.1, read on the forward strand.
TTTCTCCCATTTTATTACAATATTCGGCATTCGGATAAGCAATTACTTTGAACAAAACCTTATCGCCCTGCAGCTTGTCACGGTCGGAAAGGACATCCCAAACGGCGCATTTGCCTTTGCCGGCGGCAACGCCTTTCCCCACGGCTCCAGTGACATGGCCTATAGGTTGCGACTCGAAGGTGATGCCGCCGTCGGTGGAAAGGTAGATGCTGATTTCGGCATCCTCGCTCAGATCGTAATATATCTTCACCATCTTGCCTTCCTGCTCGAAACGGGAATTTGTCACCGTCTGCGCTCCCGACGACAACATAAAAAACAGCAGCGAAAAAAGTATTAATACCCTATTTATCATACTGATTATTAATAAATAACTACATAATAATATTATATCAGACTGTCATAGTCCAATACCAAAATAAAAATGCAAATATACAAAAAAAAACAATTTCGATGATGAATGATGTGACCCGTTGAAACAGAAAACTCACGAATCGCACAAAAAAACACGAATTGCTTCGCTACACGCCGCAAAAAATGAGAAGTAATTTTTTTGCCCATGGGGTCGGGGGCGGACCTAACGGATACGCACACAACAATTGACCCCTCAACGGGGAGGAGCGTCTCTCTGTTGAAGGGTCGTTTTTTGAAACGAATGTGCCGTTTCTGTCGATAGGTTCAATCTTATCTGTCGGCCGCACAAGCCCCTGCGCGCCCATGGGCATCATAAAACCGAAGAATGGCGCACAGGAGCCTTGTGACAGGCCTCAAAAAGTTTGTCAGCCGTTGAACTTCTTAGTTATATCGCTAATACTGAACGATCCGTTCATAGACTGAACCTCAATCGAACCATTCATGACGCCAAAGAAGAACTCACGGATGCGTTCGAAGGAGAGGTCGGCCGTCTTGCCTTCGCTGTCGGGGCCCAAATCGTAGGTTTTAAGCAGCTGTGGGCCGAGAGCGGCAGCCGACAGGAGGAAATGGTTCTGGAACTTGTCGGTGTCGATAAGGTCGGCGGCGAGCACCTTGCCGATAATGGTGTAGCTGCGAAGGGTTTTCTGGACATTCTCGTCCTCGAGCGAGGAGTGCACCTCGTCGGCGTCGGCGGAGAGCTCCACGCGGCCAGAATCCGATGACTGAGGCATACCTTTGTAGAGAGCGCCCAAATCGGCCAGACAGAGGTTGTAGAGACGGGCGCCGGCAACCACATTCATTTTCTCGATAGAGAATGCGGAAGGCAGGAGCAGCTGGACAGTGCCTTCGATGCTGACCGTAGGAGTGTTGAAGGTGCCGACAATGGAGTTGTTGAGGACCAGGGTCTGGGTGGCGAAGACGCCGCCGATGACAACACTATTGATAAGCTCGACCTCGTCGGCATAGATGCTGCCGGCAACGAAAGCGTTGTAAAGGACCACTTTCTTGGCGTTGATATCGCTCTGGAAGGAGAGCTGGCATTGCGAGGCGCGCGACGACACTGTGTCGACAGAGCCTACGCATTTGCGGAAGAGGATATAGCCCTTGGCGTCGGTGTTGACATGGATTTCGAGTTGAGCGAAAACAGCGCCTTGGAACTCGCAGTCGCCATTTTGGATTTCCAGACGGTGGGCATAGACAGCGCCTTCAACGATAGAGTCCGACTGGATGGTGACATCGCGGGTAAGCTCACTGATACGTTCGGGGATTATGGGGCTTTTTACGAGATTTTCATTGAGGATGATTTTATTCTCGTTCAAGCGTATTTCTTTCAATTCTTTCTTCATGACTAAAATCAGATTTAAATGTTGATCATACGTAAAATTTGTTCACGGACACGGTCGCTGTGCGAGTCGCTGCCAAGAGAGGCTGACACTTCCTCGTTGAAATAACGGCGGATGCTGTCGGATTCCTCTTTTGAGTTGCCGGCCCATTGTTTTTGACGCAATTCTTCGCTAATGCGGTTATTGAAACTATCCAGTTTCTTATTGCAATAGACCTGACGACCGATTTCGGAATTAGCGTTGGTTGTCTCCATATAGCAAACGGGAAGGAAAACGTTTCCCTGATGGCTTTTGTTGACAACGTTTCTCTGGATGGTTTTCTCCGATTGCTTCTGGACTTGGAGGAAACGTTTTGCCGAGTTGATGGCTTTCATGGTTCTCTCTTTGGCATGGGAGATGTTCAGTTTCGAATCGAGAAGCGCGTTTTCCGCTCCTGATACGGCGGCGGTAGTCACCATATCGCTCGAGACGAGACGGCCATAAAGCTTATCGTTGTCGCGGCTGAAATCGAACGTAGGTTTATCCAGATTGAAGATACGGTTTTCCAGTTCTTTGTCAAGTTCGGTGAAAATACGCGTATATTGGTCTTTTTTGCGGTTGTAATCCACCTCCATCTGATGTCGCATATCGGTGCATCTTTTGGTATCGCTCTGCAACTTCACAAAGATAGCGTCCAGATTGTTCCTCAATTCGTCGATCTGTTGGCTTATATCGCTGCGGATAGTCTTGAAAAAGCCATCGATGATAGTCTTTCCGACCCTATGAGAATTGCTCTTGATAGAGGCCACCTGTGCCGCCTCGGTAGCGGCGACCGAAGCTGTAAGGGCATCGACCGAATTTCTACAATGTTTAGCAGACGCATCAAACGGATCGGTATCAACCTCGACATTGACATAGACAGTTTCCTGGGTATAACCGCTATAATGCTGCGTGCCACCATGCTCTGACGCCGGATAGGAAACCGAGCCAGAATAGTGGACAGAAATTGTTTTACTAACTCTTCGTGTGTAACTCATAATGCGCCTCCTTTACATATTGAGGGTTTGATATGACGATGCGTTGTAAAGGGTAGTCATCATTTCTTTGACACGAGTAGGCAGTTTCGATGATTCCACCAGTTTACTGTATTCGCTTGTCGTTTCCTTGTTTTTCTCAGCGGTGTCGACCCAATGGAGCGATTCGGCCGAAGAGGCCACCTGGTTCTTGATGGAGCGCTGCATAGAGGCGGAGGCATCCGACGAGTTGACATAAACGCTGTCAACCTTGGTGCCGTTTTTGTCGCCGCACGACTCCATCACAAGGACCGGCAAAGAGAGTTTCCCTTGGCGGGGTTGACCGCTGAGCAGGATAGTGGAGGTAAGCTTACGCTGTTTGTTGTGCTCAATCAGGAATTGCTTCATGACGTTGATGACGCGCGCGCTTTGGTATTTAACATTCGAAGCGACAATATTCTGACTTTGTTTCACCGATTCCTCCTGACCGACAGGGATGGTGGCGGTGAGCAGGATACCTCTGTTAGTTATCTTTGACATCTCATTGTCCGCGAAGTTGACAGTGGGATAGTCAAGTTCGTAGACACGTTTATGGAGAGCCTTGTTCAAATCGGTGAAGAGCTTGTTGTAACGTTTGTAAAGCATCATGTAGTCCCGACCCATTCTGCTCTTAATGCCCAACAGTTGTTTTTTCTGTTGCATGAGCATCATGTGGTGAGAGTCCACATCGCTTTGCAGTTTGGCCATTTTCTGCGATATTTGAGAGCGGATCATGGTATAGAAACCAAGATTCACCTGTTGGCATACATGGTCAGAGGCCTTTTTCTCGGCGGCGATGACAGCTGCTTGCATAGTCACCACGGCTGCCGCTGTTCCTTTTACATGATTCGACACCTTGTCAATCTGGTTGGCCATTGGTTGGGTGTCGATGACACAATCTATTGTAGATGACATAGTTCGATATTTTTATTTGTTTTTAAAAGGATTATTGAAACGACCGCCGAGCTTGTTGGTGAGCGATCCGGTAAGGTTGTCGGCACCGAATTTACCAAGCAGGTCTTTGGCTTTCGAAGCGGCGTCTTTCTTCTCTGTGCCCTCTTCTTCTTTATCTTCGGCCTCGTCAGCGTTAAGGCCGCCAGCAAGTTTTCCGAGAAGGCCTTTGCCTTTCGAAGCGATACCCATCAAACCACCATTATCTTCCATAGCGCCGCCGACAGCTCCAGTGGCAAGTTTACCAAGTAGGCCTTCTTTGCCTTTTGAGGGAGCTTTCACTGGCTCTGGTTCCGGTTCTGGTTCCGGTTCTGGTTCTACTTCTTCCTCCTCTTCTACTTCTTCCTCTTCATCCTCTTCTTCTTCCTCTACCTCTTGAACCTCTTCTTCAACTACCTCTTCAACCTCCTGCTCAGTGGTATCGTTGCTTTCAACAACCTCTTCCTCTTTGTTTTCCTCAACGACCTCGGGAAGCTTTTCCTCTTCCTTGGGTTCTTCCTTTTTCACTTCCACCACAGGCTCTTCAATTATGTTGTCAATATCATGCAGAGCCTTGTCAGCGACCTTAGGCAGGTCGATGTCGAGATATTCGAAAGTAAGCTTCTTGACATCGGGCGTAGGAGGCATCTCGGCCTGTTTTGCCAGCAATGGGTTGGCTGCGGCAAGAGGTTTACGACGGCTGTCGAGATTGCCGACCTCGTTGGCGGCGACAGCCTCGGCGTTGGGATGTCCGTCGCGCAGGCGGCCATCATAGTATTCGACATGATTGAAGACCTCGCCGGTTTCACGGATATCATCTTGCAGAGTGTCCATATACTCTTCAAACTGATCCTGAACCTCACGGAACTGGCGTGACTGCTCTTCGAAGACAGCGGCAGTGGCATCGACAGAGCTGGCGCTCTTAACGACAGTAGTGTCAATGTTACCCTCGTTGTTCTCCATGTTGGCCTCGGTGCGCTGCAGAGAGATAAGAGTATTGTATGCGGCGGTGTATTCGCGCAGGCTCTGCTGCATTTCAGATATAATCTTGTTGGCCTCGGAACGGTTGTCGCGGTAGAAAGCGTCGGTGTCCTGGTTCCATTTATTCAGGTAGCTTATCTTCTGGTCTTTGATGTGGTTGTAAATCTTCAGACGCTCGATACGGGTCTCGCGTAGCAGGTTCTGCACAACAGGAGCCACGATCTCATCGTAAATCTGATGGACGCCGAAAGGTACAGTGGTTGTCGAACCATCCTCGGCGACCCAGGTGCCGGTGATGAGGTTGTAGCGCACTTTCGAGCTGTCCTTGAGCTGGAAGGGAGTGTAACCCTGGACATCCTCGGAATAGTCGAAATTCTCGTTACCAATACGCTCAATCTCGTCGTGTTCCAGTACTGGGGAATAGTGGTTGTAGGGCGATTTCAGGATCTGATACAGGAGCTTGTTGGATTCAAGGATGACCTTGTCGGCCGAAGCAACCTTGAGTTTGGATATTGTCTGCACGGAGCTTGCCAACGACGAGATGAGTTTTTTCAACACATCCTCAAACTGCTCGGTCTTGCTCGACAGAGAGTCTTTGAGGCGGTTCAGCTCCTGGAATTTGCTAATGCTGTCCGTGAAGCGGTTTTTGTCGAACACCTCAACGACAGGAGCGTTGGCGGGAATATCGGGAGTGGCATACTCATCAAGGAACTCAAGATATTTGCTCTTATCGGCGACAAGAGGCAAGCTGACGCTCGACACATCGAGGTCTTCCATGCAATAGCCGATATTGCGCAGCGAGCGGTCCATGCTGCCCAGATAGTCGTGCTGATTGACTTTGGCGATCGATTTGGAGAAACGGTCGGTGTCGATTTGAGTGGTCTTGTCCGAGCCTTCAACGATAGGAGCGCTGGAGGTGAGTTTCTCGAGATCACCGATGGTGGAGATGAGGAGATCGTTTTGACGCGACATCTGGAGGGTCACTTTCGATTCATCGACAGAGCCAGTGTAATCGACGATGAAGCTCTTGTCCTCATATTTGATTTGGTCGGCTACAGGGACATAAGCCAATCCAAGTTTATTCACTTTATAATCGCGGAATATCTCCTTGTGTTGTTTTTTGGTCTCTTCGATGCGGGCATCGATGTCGATGATATCCTGCTCTAGGCGTTTCTTTTTCACGAAGTAGACAATGATGCCGAAGATTAAGATCGCAAAAGGACAGAGCCAAGGAAACCATAGTTTTGATTTGGCTTGCTCTTTTTCTGTGCGTTCTCTCTCCAAAGACTTAATGACGCCTTCGAGACGTTCTTCTTCGTTCACGATCTTCTCGGCGGCCTGACGATAGTAGTTGAACAACACTTTCGCCTGGTCCTGATAGACGTTGAGCGATTCAGGAAAAATTTTTCCGGTCATAATAATTAATTTAAGAGATTTATGAATCAGTTAGTTATCATTTTTTATTATAAATATAAAAGATAGTGCAAATTTAAGGCAATTATATTATTTTTGCAATTTTTTTTAACAAAAAAAATAAGAAACAGCCATAAAAAAAACTGACTCATTGATTTAGAGCCAGTTTTTTGTTACCCTGAGGGAACCACCAATATAAGTCCACATCGGGGACGACATATATCTGCCTTGGGTGTAAACCTGCTAATTAGGGAAGTGCTTTATGCGGTCAGCGTCTATGCGCTCACCACTCTCACCAGCACCGATATCAATCAAAGGCACCTTGGATTTTTCTATTACAACAAATCCTAATGTTCTGCTATATGAGAGTGTGTCAAGAACAATGTCGACCCCCGTTTTCTCAGTGTCATCAAGATCAATGGTCGCCGAAGATGTTTTATAGCCCAGATACGAGACAATCAGCTCATATTTGCCTACCGGAACCTTTATTGAGAATTCTCCGTCAATACCAGTCCTTGTCCCAGCCACAATGTCATAATTCTGTCGCAAAATAACGTTGGCACCCAAGAGAGTCTCTCCGGTTTTTTTATCTTTCACAACTCCCTCAAAGAGACAGGAGTCCTTGACTACGTTGACAACCATAGAGGAGGCTTCCCCTTTCGGTTCGGAATGTGTGTTTTGGGCTGTAGCCGTCAGCATACCTGCGGTGAGGCCGAGTGTCATGCCTGCCACAACGGCAACTTTTCCCAATGCCACACGCAACGTAAGCTCGCTTTCAAGCGTCTGAAGCTCAAACTCACAACGAGGGCATGTGCCAGTACACTTGTCCATTAAATCGCAATCCGGTATCTCAATGTCGATACCGTTGTCTTTCGCTATCTTGCGACGCAATTCTTTAAGCTCTTTGCATGTTGTGTTCATGGTCGTATAGTTTTTTTTACCAAAGAAAGTTGTTATAAGGATATCGGACGGCATGGATGCGCTTGATCTCGTCGTACATGAGCGACCGCAGGGCGTCGATATTCTGACGCTTGGCGGCGGAGATGAACACTGTGGGCTGCGCGTTCTCCTTTGCCAGCCATGAGTTCTGCAGCATTTCAAGAGTCCAGTTGCGCTTGGTCATCGGCGTAAGGTCGTCATCATCTTTTTTCTCGAAGGTGTAGGCGTCAACTTTGTTGAAGACCATAATGGTGGGCTTGTCGGCGGCGCCTATCTCGTCGAGGGTGCGGTTGACAGACTCTATCTGCTGCTCGTAGTCGGGATGGGAGATGTCGACGACATGGAGAAGGAGGTCGGCCTCGCAGACTTCGTCGAGGGTCGACTTGAAGGACTCGACGAGACCATGGGGGAGCTTGCGGATGAAACCGACTGTGTCGGTGAGAAGAAAAGGTAGGTTGTCGAAAACGACTTTGCGAACTGTGGTGTCGAGGGTGGCGAAAAGCTTGTTCTCGGCGAAGACATCGGATTTGGAGAGGAGATTCATGAGGGTGGACTTGCCGACATTGGTGTATCCCACAAGGGCTACGCGGACAAGACTCTCACGGTTTTTGCGCTGCTGGACTTTCTGGCGGTCGATGTCGCGCAGGCGTTCCTTGAGCAGGGTTATCTTCTCGGTGATGAGACGTCGGTCGGTCTCTATCTGGCTTTCGCCCGGGCCTCGCATACCTATGCCGCCACGCTGACGCTCGAGGTGGGTCCAGAGGCGAGTCAAACGGGGAAGCATATACTGCAGCTGAGCCAACTCGACCTGTGTTTTGGCGATGGAGGTGCGGGCGCGCTTGGCGAAAATGTCGAGAATGAGCGTGGTGCGGTCGAGGATGCGGCACTGGAAGGCTTTCTCAAGGTTGCGCAGCTGGGCAGGGGAAAGCTCGTCGTCGAAGACAATGAAGTCGACCTCGAGGGCGTTTTTGTATTCCACCACCTCGTCGAGTTTGCCGCTGCCGATATAGGTGCGGCTGTCGGGGCGGTCGAGTTTCTGGATAACGGTCTTAACGGGAATGCCGCCGGCGGTCTCGAGCAGGAAGGCGAGCTCGTTGAGGCACTCCTCGGTGCGCTCCATAGTGCTTTTGGCATCGCATACGGAGACAAGGATGGCACGCTCTGGGACCTCCTCGGTGGAGAAGGTGTTGCGCTGCTGAGGCGTGGGGCGCTTCCCTTTGTCTAGGTTCTCGGATTCCCACACGCCGGTCTGGCCTTTGAACTTGCCTTTGTTATTCTTCCAGTTGGGCTGCTTCATGACTGCCGTGGGTTAATATGGCTTTTTTCAGGACTTCCTCGAGAACGACGCTTGACGACTGCCAAGAGAAACGGCTGCGAACGAACCCGGAAGCATTGGCGGCCTGCCGCTCGGCGTCCTGAGGATTGTCGAGCAGCGACACAATGGCGGACGCTATGCCTTGGGCGTCGTCGCCAACAAGAATATCCTTGCCTACAGTGGCTTGGAGGGAATCGTTGGCAAGAGTGGTTGTAACGCAGGGGACACCCATAGACATTGCCTCGAGGAGTTTGTTTTGCAATCCAGAGCCGATACGCATGGGTGCCACAAAAACCTTTGAGGAGGCATAGCAGGGACGAATGTCGGGGACAGAGCCGCTGACCTCGACTTTGTCGGACGCCAGCTTGAGAACGGAGGGCTTGGGGGTTGCGCCGGCAAGGAGGACACGAGCCTCGGGATGGCTGCGCCAAACAAGGGGCATGATGTCAGAGACAAGATATTTGGAGGCGTCGATGTTGGGCTTATACTGCATGTTGCCACAGAAGACGACATCGTAGCGTTTGGGCATCTGCTGAGGAGTGTAGTAGTCGAGGTCGACACCGTTGGGGACAACATTGATAACGGTGTTTTTGTGCTGCGGAATGGCCTCGGCGTCGTTCTCGGAAATGATGGTGAGGCCGTCGAAGATGGAGCAGGCATTGTATTCCGCCGAACGGAGCATCTTGAACTCGTAGTGAAGGGCGAAATAGGGCAAAAAACGATGATTAATCATTCTACGCTCGAAGTTCATGGAGAGGGCGTCCTGGAAATCGAGGACTTTGGGATAGGGCGAATAGGCGACATATTTGATGACCCTTACCATCTGGGCATAGACAACATCGGGAGCTACCTTGGACTCGAAATCGCGATACCTGTTGCGAGCCCTTGCAGAATCCCAGTAGCCTATCTGCATAGAGCGGACGGTAAGGAAATTACGCAGAACACGGAACATGCCTTTGAACTTGGAAAGACGCTCAACGCGAATATCCTTACAGTAGCGACGCATCTCCTGAATGGCATCCTCGCCGACCTTTTCGTGGGAAAGGGCAAACAGGTAGACTTCGTTGTTGGCGGATAGGGTTCTTATCTGATGGTAGGCCCTGAGTTTGTCACCTTTTTCCAAAGGATATGGGAAACGAGGAAGGACTACGAGTATTTTCATTTTATAACGTTTTATGTTTTACGTTTAACGTTTAAAGATGATGGGGTTTAAAGGGATTTTGAATTTTGAATTTAGAATTATGAATTTTTCAGGTCACAGGTCACTTATTTTGAATTTTGAATTTAGAATTATGAATTTTTCAGCAATTTCTCAGAATAGTGATGTCTGGGTGCCTTCGGCGAAGCCTTCACGGTCGTCGGGTTGGTCGGGGAGATAGTAGTCGTCGGCAGTAGTATCGTCATCGGACTCAGGTTCGGGCTCTGGCTCAGGCTCAGGCAGCGGATCGAGCCACTTGAACTCTTTGACAGGCGAGGTGGTGACTCGCTTGCCCTTGGCCCTGAAGCCTTTGACAGCGATGAACTCGTTGACCTCGACAATCTCAGAGCCAATCTTCTTGTTGGCGCTTTCGTCGTAGACAATCTCCAGACGGGGGAAGGTGTCGAGGGCATAGGTGACCATGACATCGCCCGAGTCGACATCAATGAAAGGCAGCTTTTTGTCGAACTCGTCGACGAGGAAGCGCTTGATATAATAGCCTTTGTTCTCGACCGACTGGTACACAACAGAGACTATAGTGTTGGGATTGTACTTACGAATAAAGATGAGGTCGTCGTCGAAATGGTTACCTAAATCGAAATTGGTGGTGCGGAAGTAGCCCGACTGCATGATGGTGAGAATCTTGTCCTTGCCCTTGAACTCACCAAGGAACAGGCCCGCCTCGCTGACATTGAGGCGCTTGACACTCTCGTCGAACCATATTTTGCGGGCACCGAGAGTGGAGACACCCTCACCCTTCAGGTTGATGTTGCGAACCGCGTTGCGTGTGAGGATATTGCCCATCGATGAGCGTCCCTTGATGGCCAAAGTGGCGAAATTGAAGTCGAAGCTGGTCTTCTTCAACTTGGGCTTGGAGACGTGGTGGACGGTAACTATCTCGGCCTCGCCATTGGGGTTGGCGGTAAAATAGAGAATCTTGGTGCCTTTGGTGCCCTTGGTAAGGTTGTATTCCTTGTCGCGCGTTATGCCGAGAACCGAGAAACGCTTGACATAGACATAGCCGAAGGCTCCGTCACGATAAATCATATTATACACCGTGCGCTCGTCGCCTTTGCGGAAAAGGCCGATGTACTCGATTTCCTTGCATTCCGTGCTACCCACGAAGACCTTTTCCTGAACCTTGGAGACCATCATGGTGCCATCCTTGCGGAAAACGATGATGTCGTCCATCTTGGAGCAGTCGAAGGCGTACTCGGCACCTTCGTCCTTCTTGAGAGCGTAGCCGGCGAAACCTGTGGCGCGGTTGACATAGAGTTTCTCATTGGCGACAGCGACAGCGACAGCCTGGATATCCTCGAAGTTGCGAATCTCGGTGCGGCGTTCCCTACCCTTTCCATATTTCTCAAGAATATGGCGGAAATAGGCGATGGCATACTCGGTGAGATGCTCGAGGTGGTTCTTGGTCTCATCGATGTTCATCTCGATGTTGGCAATCTCCTCGTCGGCCTTCTTGATGTCGAACTTGGAGATTTTGCGGACAGGCTTCTCGCAGAGTTTCAGAACATCGTCGCGGGTTATCGCCTTTTTGAAACGCTTGCGGTAAGGGTCGAAAGCCCGCTCGATGGCGGTAACCTGATCGTCCCAGCTGTCCTGATCTTTTTCGAGTTGTTTGTATATGCGCTTCTCGAAGAATATTTTCTCAAGGGATATCCAATGCCATTTGTCCTCGAGCTCGGCGAGCTGGATTTCCAACTCCTGGCGAAGAAGGTCCTTGGTGCGGAAGGTGGAATGGCGCAGAATCTCGGAGGCGGTCATAAAGACCGGCTTATTGTTGACGATGACACAGGTTTGAGGAGAAAAGCTGATCTGACAGTTAGTGAAAGCATACAGCGCGTCGATCATCTGGTCGGGCGACACCCCTTGAGGCAGGAAAACAACGATTTCGACCTGCGCGGCGGTGTTGTCATTGACCTTCTTGATTTTAATCTTGCCTTTCTCGTTGGCTTTCAATATGCTGTCGATAAGCACATCGGTGGTCACAGTATAGGGCAGCTCTGTTATGACGATAGCCTTCTGTTTTTCGTCGTAGTGCATTTTGGCACGTATACGCAGGCGGCCGCCCTGGGCTCCGTCATTGTATTTGGAGACATCGATGAGACCACCTGTGGGGAAATCGGGATATATCTCAAAAGGCACATTCTGGAGAATCTTGATAGAGCTTTCGAGAAGCTCGCAGAAATTGTAGGGCAGAATGACCGATGTCAGAGTGACGGCGATGCCCTTGGTGCCTTGAGCCAGCAATAGCGGAAACTTGATGGGAAGCGACACAGGTTCCTGTTTGCGGCCATCGTAGGAGGGTTTCCATTCCGTTGTTTTCTTGTTGAAGACAACCTCGTTGGCGAATTTGGAGAGCCGCGCCTCTATGTAACGGCCTGCGGCGGCATCGTCGCCGGTGAGGATGTTGCCCCAGTTACCCTGGCAGTCAATAAGGAGATCTTTCTGTCCAAGGTTGACGAGAGCGTCCTTGATGGAGGCGTCGCCGTGAGGGTGGTATTGCATGGTGTTGCCGACGATGTTGGCGACTTTGGTGAAGCGGCCGTCATCGGTTTCCTTCATGGCGTGGAGAATGCGACGCTGGACAGGCTTAAGGCCATCGTCTATGTCGGGGACACTGCGGTCGAGGATGACATCGGAGGCATAGTCTATCCAATAGTCTTTGAACATGGCGTTGAGAGAGATGGTCTCGCCGTCACGTTCCAGGTTGCGGCCATCTTTGCCATCGTCGACCGGTGGCAACGAGCCGCTATGGGGGATGTTATCTTGATTGCTGTTAGAGTCTTGCATAGTTGATTTTCTATGTTAAAAGGGGTTCACGTTTTACGTTTTACGATTTACGTTTTACGTTTTACGTTTAAGGGTTTTACGTTTAAAGGTTTCGGGGTTAATTCTCTCAATTCACTTTTCTCTAATTTTCAACTTTCAAAATTCACGTTTTACGTTTTACGTTTAAAGGTTTCGGGGTTAATTCTCTCAATTCACTAATTCTCAATTTTCAATTTTCATTTAGTATGTCTGCGATAAGGAAAATGCTGCCGGTGACGAGGATGAGGTCGCCAGGGGCGGCATGGGAACGGGCATCAGCCACGGCATCTCTGACATCTGTGAAGGCCTCGCCGTGAATACCCATCCGGAGAGCGGCTTGCTGAAGTTCACTTACAGGCAGAGCCCTCTGCACTGAGGGTTGGCTGAAACGCCAGACAACATCGCCGTGGATTTTCTCGCTGTTGAGCTGCGAATGGAGGTATGCGAGTATCGTATTATAGTCTTTGTCGCCCACGCAGCCATATATGATGTGAAGCCGATCGAAACGCAGGCCGGCAAGCCCGAGCATCATGGCATTGATGCCATCGAAGTTGTGGGCTGTCTCACAAATGGTCAAAGGATCGTGCCCGATTATCTGCCAACGGCCCATGAGATGGGTGTTGTCGACAACACGATCGATCCCCCATCGGAAAGCCTCGTCGCCGATTGTCAACTGGCCGGTTTGGCGAAGTTGATGGACAGCCTCGCATACGGTGGCGATGTTCCACTTTTGATAAGGTCCAATAAGACCCGATGTGAACCGACCCATGTCCACGCCGTCATGCTCCAGCTCGACAACCATACGCTCGCCGTCGAATTTCCATGTCGGGTCAACGTGCCAATGGTTGTCGGCGAAAGAGATGGGACTTTTACGCTCTTCGGCGACACAACGGAAGACAGGCTCTGTCTCGGGCTGTGTCTGGCCTATGACGACGGGCACTCCTGGCTTTATGATTCCAGCTTTTTCGGAGGCAATCTTCTCAAGGGTGTCACCGAGAAACTGAGTGTGGTCTAATCCGATATTGGTGATGACGCTGAGGAGCGGTGTGATGACATTGGTGCTGTCGAGCCGGCCGCCCATACCAACCTCGATGACAGCGATGTCGACCTTCTGGTCGCGGAAATAGTCGAAAGCCATACCTACAGTCATCTCGAAAAAAGAGAGCTGCTGGCGTTCGAAAAAAGCCCTGTGTCTGGCGACAAAATCAACAACCACAGGTTGTGGTATCATCTCGCCATTGATACGGATACGCTCACGGAAATCGACAAGATGAGGCGAGGTGTAGAGCCCCACCTTATAGCCAGCCTCCTGAAGTATCGAGGCGAGAAAATGGGACACGCTGCCTTTGCCATTAGTGCCGGCGACATGGATAGAGCGGAAGCCGCATTCAGGATGGTCAAGATAGTCCATCATGGCCAGCGTGTTGCCCAGATCGGCCTTGTAGGCGGCTGCGCCGATGCGGTGGTATGCCGGCAATGCCTGGAAGAGATATTGTAAAGTTTCGGAGTAGTTCAAAGTGAAGATATTGAGAAAGGACGATTATTATTTGCGAGTAGGTATGGTATAAGTGAGGCCCAACATGGCGTTGAAGCGCTGAGCTGGGTAGTTAGCCCACAGGAAGTAGCGCTGGAAAGTGAGGTTGTCGAGTTTGGCAAAGAACGAGAGAGCGCGGCTGTACATATACTCCGTTTCGAACGAGACGCCAAAACGAGCGGGCAATGTGGCGGTGATGGTCGGCAGATTGGTGACTGGGTTGATGACATAGTCGGCATCACAGCTTGACAGGAACAGTGTCTGGAGAGAGAAAATCCATTTGTTTTTATAGTTGACATCAGCATTCAGAAAAGCTGTGAAATGGTTATTGTAGAGCAACGGAATGTTGTCGGGGACGTTGTAGTCCACATTATATTCGCACCCGAGCGAGAGTCTCAGCATCTCATCGTTGACAAAAGAGAACTCGGTTCCGAGCTCGAGAATGCTGAGATTGACATAATAGGGCTGGAAAACATTCCTAAGAGAATAGCGGGGATCCAGCTGGAAAAACATTTTGTTGTCGAGGAAGTGGTTGTCGACGGTGACATTGAGCTGAAGCTTCTTGGAAAAATTGAAGCGAAGATGGGCATAGAGATTGTTGTCGACAGTGGCGAGGGAGTTTGGAGCCGGAGCCACATAGGGGTTCTGGAGACGGATAGAGTTCCAGTCGTTGGCATTGTAGTCGCCCTTGAAGCCCGCGGTAAGACTGATGGCGTTGTTTGAGAAAGTCTTGGTGACGGCGATGTCGGGCAGAAGGTTGTGAGTCGTGGCGGCAGTGTCATCGTAAGCGTTGAATCCGAGAATCAGGCCAGCGTGGAACTTGAAACCGTTGAAGAGGAAATCGACATAAGGGTTGAGGGAAAAGAGATGGCGGCCCAAAGAGAACTGATCGGGCAGCGGCAGCAAAGTGTCATAGCCAAGAGGCAACGATGAAAACTCCTCGACAGCATCGCTCTTCTGTTTGAAAGCCTGCCAGTGGGTTCTGAGATATGCCACCGCCTTGTATTTGCTGAACATAGGGAAGCCATAGTGGATAGCGCCATCAAAGTCGAGCGAAAGCTGACTGTTGTCGTATCGGCTCCAGAAGTCGGCCATAGAGAGGCTGGCGTCATAACCAAGCTTGTTGACATCGGTGTTGAGGCTCTGGGCGCCAAAGCCGAGGGCGACG
This sequence comes from Bacteroidales bacterium, assembly GCA_017960475.1. GTDB lineage: Bacteria > Bacteroidota > Bacteroidia > Bacteroidales > P3 > Colimorpha. The sequence goes on from JAGCZH010000003.1 coordinate 30,570, forward strand.
TTGTTGTATGCAAAAGCGTAGTCGGAAAAAGAGATATCGTCGCGAGTGAGTGTCTTTGTCGCAAAGAGCATAGAGTCACTGAAGCCATAGTAGCGACCATATTCGCGGTCGAAAAGCAGATTGGCCGAGATAAGATGCTTCTTGTTGAGGATGTATTTTCCGAACAGATCTAAAGAGGTATTAGTGTGGCGGTCGCGACCATAGTAGTCGGGCAGAAGCAGAAGGTCGTCTTTTTTCCCGAAAGTGGTGATGTCAGTTTGATGATAGAGGCGGGCGCCATACGAGTAGTTGTCGTGACGAGTTGAGGTGTAGTACAAGTCCACGAGAGGATTGAAATCGACAAAAGAGGCGAAATCGTGGCCCAACCCGAAGCGAAGATAGTTGTTGTACAATTTTGTCGGTGACGCCACAACCTTGGCGGCCTTGAGACCCGAGGTGGCCGTCAAAGTGCTGATGCGTATGGGGGTAATGCTGTAGGAGAATGAGGGCTGGAGCTCCGCATCGGCGTTTTCATTCACTGCGGGAGCCTCGTTGACCTTCTCTCCCACTCCATCGAGGACTGGGTTGTAGTCGCCAACGACTATCACCGATTCGCTGTATTGCGACTTGGTCGTGTCGCTTTGAGCCATAAGACTTAAGGGGTGTATGGCGGAAAAAGCCAGACAAGCTACAAATAATATAGTGTTATGAGTTGATTTCATTTTTAAGAGCCTTTTTAATAGAACAACTAAAATTCATTTTCATCAAGTTCCAGTTCGATGGTCGGACCTTCATTGTCTTTGTCTTCCAAGTCCTGAGCCGGGGTGTCGGCAGGGGCATTGAGCGCCTCAAGGTGCTGGCGAGCCTCCATGACAACCTCTTCGTCGGCGTCGGTCGACACCTCATAGTTCTCGATGATGCTTTGGAGCGTTTGTCTGGCCTGCAGGTCGTTGCCACGTTTGTGGAAAATGTCCGCCCAGAGAATAAAGCTCTTGGCCAGCCAGTAGTCGCTGCCAGGATTGTTCACAACCTGTTCGATTATAGCCTCGGAACCGGTGAGGTCGTCTTGGTCGTAACGAATTGAGGCGCGACGGAATGCAGCCTCGCCCATGTAGTCGCCATTGGCGGAATTCATGAGGCCGTCATAGGCTTGGAAGGCGGCATTGTAAGCACCGGCATAGTATAGCGAGCGGGACATGAGTATTGAGGCCTCGTCCTTTTGCTCCGAAGTGGATTTTGGGTCATTGATAATCTCCAAGGCGGATATCCTCACGTTGCCAGTGTCCTTAAGAGCATACCAGCAGCGGACAATGCCCATGCGTGCCTGAAGCCTTGCGGCGTCGGTAGACGAGATTGCCACCAAAGGCACATAGTAGTCGAGGGCCTTGCGGTAGTTTTTCTGAGCATATATGGTTTTAGCAGCCTGGTATAAACTGTTTTCAGTATATGGGTTGTTGCCTCGCTCGGCCACCCACTGAAAATGAGCCAAAGCCTTGTCGTCGTGTCCTGTACGAGTATAGGAATCGGCGAGATAGTAGTGGGCTTTGAGGATAAAGAGACCGTGAGGAAATTTCTGTATGTAGTTTGAGAGGCCGGCGATGGCGTTGTCATAATTACCCGCGAAATAGCGGTTCTCGGCAGCGAGGTATAGTGTGGAATCCTGTTCCACGGCGCTCACTGTGGTTTTGGTGACACGACCCACATAGGTGAAATACTCCTCAACACGATCCTGCTCGACATAGATGTTCTTGATGGTGGCCAAAGCGTCGCGGGCCTCGTCGCTGCCCGGGAAGCGGGTCAACAGTTTGTCGAAAGACTGGAGCGCTTTGTCGTTCTGATCGGTGTTATAGTATACCAGTCCCATGTTCAGAAGCGCTTGCGGCACGTAGCTGCTCTGAGAATATTTGTTGATGAAATTGTTGTAATAGAGCAATGCCATCTCGTTGTTTTCGCAGATAAGGTAGGTGTTGGCAATCTCAAACATGGCCTTGGGGGACAGAGGCGAATTTTTGAAATGCTCGAAGATATAGTTCAGACTATTCAACTTGTCGATATTCTTGCCCTGGGCGCCATAGCAGAGTGCCTTTTGGTAGGTAGCATAGTCGGCGTCCTGACCATTGGCGGCAATAACACGGTCGTAATAAGATATGGCTCCGGTGAAATTTTTGCGGACATAAAGACAGTCACCCATACGATTATATGCGTCAAGTATCTGCTTTTCGTTGCCCTCTTCCTTGCTGACACTCAGAAACTCCCCGAATTTCTCCTCGGCGAGGTCGTAACGTTTGCCACGCATGAGGACATAGCCTGCGGTGTAGAGTGCCTGGGGGTAGTATGAGGAGTTTTTGCGGCTGGTGGCGGTGAAGAAACGCTCAAGTTGCTTCTTGGCTTTGCCGTAGTTCGCCAGACGATATTGCGTCTCCGCCGACAAATAGAGAGCGTCGGTGGTAATCGCAGGAGTGGCGTTGACAGAAATGGCGCTGTCGAAACAAACCGCGGCCTTCTGCAAGTTACGTTCGTTGAAGAGGTCTATTCCTCGGTTGACGAGTATACGTTGATAGGCGCGGCGCATTGTGGCGTCCTTCAGCAGTTCCTTCTTGTTACGCTCTATCAGCGACAACGCATCCTTATAGTTCTTTGTGGTGCAATAAAGCGAAGTCAGAATCTGCTGAATCTCGGCTTTGCGTTTGCTTTTAGGATAACGTTGCAGATAGTTCTCAAACGAACGTATTGACTCATTGTAGGCGTTGGGGTTCAGCTCGCAGCTAAGTTTCGCATAGTTGAAGGCGGCGTCCTCCTGGATTTCCGCATTGTGACGCATCTCCGAAGCGCTTTTGAAAGCTGTGCGGGCGTCGGTTTTGTTGTCCATTTTGACATATATGTCGCCCAGAGTATATAAAGCATTCTGGGCTATGGAGTCGGTCTGTCCAACGAAAGTCGACAACAAAGCGGCCGCGGAATCGTAGACTCCCAACATATAGTAGCAATAGCCTTTGTTATAGCTCGATGTCTCTGTTTTAGACCCTTCTTTCTTGGCGGCATCGGCGTCGGCCTGCTGGTAATAGTCGAGAGCGCGACGATATTGGCCTCTGTTGAAATAGACATCGCCGACAATACGTTCCACCTCATCACGCAACACGAGGTTGGGGTCGTTCAATAGTTCTGGAGCCATACGGAGCACCTCGTCCTCTTTGCCCAGATGATATTTTATGTAGAAACGATACACCGGCACCAATTTGCGGAATGCCTTCTCTTTCTCTATCTTGCGGAATTCCTTGTCGGCAGACTCGTACTGCTTGGCGCCATAGAGAATGTCAGCATAATAGTAGGTCGCGGCGTTGCGGTAGTAGGATTTGCCGTCGCTGACACGCTTGAAATATTTCTTGGCGTTTTCTTTGTCCCCCTGTTGGAAATAGCAATAGCCTGTTTTGTACTCATATTCGCTGCGGTGGTTGAACTCAACCTCATTGGCCTCCACCTGCAGATACTCGTGGAGCGCGGCGTTATAGTCTCCCTTGTCGAAATAGACATTACCCAGCGCCATGCGGGCCATGTTCATCTTGTCGCTTTCAGGATAAAGCCTCATGAACTCGGTAATGCGGAACTGTGCGTCGTTGTTGCGAAGCTGTTCCGAACATACGGCGGCATAGTATGCAGCATCGGCTTTTAGGTCCTCGCTGGCATCCGCGCGGTTGAGGAACTGGTCGAGAATATGCTGAGAGACAGCATATTTTTCCTTCCTGAAAAGGTCTTCGCCCTCTTTATACAACTGGGCGGTCGAGGTCGTTTGTTTACCGCCCTGTGCCATTGCGCCGGCAACAGAAATAGCCATAATGGCACCAAGTAAGAAGATACGCTTCATATCGTTGTGCTTTTCTTATTTCAGTATTTTAGTCCATTTAACGTCGATTGTATATATTTATTATACAATAAAGGAAAAAAATAAACGTTTTGATGAGTAAAATTGAAAGTTGAAAATTGAAAATTGAAAAATAATGACCTTTGACCAATGAATTATGAATGGACAAATAAAAGAGACATTTTAAAACGTAAAACTTAAAACGTTAAACCCTTATAACCTTTTAATCCTTTTCATCCCTCTTAAATGACCTATACAAATCTTTACATCAACGGTATACTCTCCGATATCACTGTCGAAAATGGCATTATAACCAATATAGCCGATGCCTCCACACATGACACAAACAGGGCTGTAGCCCTGCCCACCATGGCCAATATGCACACCCATTCGGCCATGACCTTGTTGCGTAGCGCCGGCAGTGGGCTGCCGCTATTCAGATGGCTCAACGAGACGATACTTCCCGCCGAAAAAAAACTCTCACCTGAAGACATCTACCAAGGCTCTAAGGACGCTTGCGAGGAAATGCTTCACACCGGTACTTCGGCGTTCAACGATATGTATTTTTGTATCGATAAAACCATTCTGGCCGCCCACCAGGCCTCTATGGAAGGCAATATCTCACTCTCGGTGACCGATGCCGACTTTGACGATAGCGACAAAATCGTGGCCCAGTATATGAGTGCCGTAGAGACTATCCAAAAACTCGACAATCCTTACATCTCAACGTCGATATCACCTCACGCCATATACACTGTGTCGGGCAAAAACCTCATTTATCTGGCAGACTTCGCCCACGAGCACAACACTTTATTCCATATTCACATATCTGAGACACAGAAAGAACGCGAAGACTGCATTCGCCAACACGGGGTCCCTCCTGTTATATACTTGGAAAAGCTAGGCGTTTTGGACAAAGTGGGGGACCGCTTCATAGGCGCTCATGCATTATGGCTGGACCCTGACGAAATAAAGGTGCTTGGCGATCACAACGCCACCGTTGTCCATTGCCCGAACTCGAACCTCAAATTGGGGTCCGGGTACCATTTCCTATATACCGAACTGCGTGATGCCGGCGTCAATGTCACCCTCGGAACCGACGGATGTGCCTCAAGCGACAACCTAGACATGATCGAGGCAATGAAGATAATGTCATTGCTGCAGAAAGGATCCCGCTACGACCCATCGGTATTGCCTGCGGCAGAGGTGTTCGACATCGCCACCAAAAACGGACGCAAGGCTCTGCACCTTCCCGACAACAGCATTGCCGTAGGCAACAAAGCCAAATTCTTCACTGTAGACCTTGACCAGAGGGTTTTCAAAGGCATAGACCTGGACAACAGCGCCCCAAACGAGCTTCATTCAGCCTTTTTAAACCGTTTAATATACGCCGCCAACGGCGAATATATAACAAAAACAATCTGCTAATATGTCAAAACTCAAGTATCTGTCGGCGCTCTTTATATCTTTGTCTTTTTTTATCTCTTGCCATAGGAGCGACTCATCAGAAGGCAAAAAGATATTCAGATACAACGAGGTGGCGGGCATTGCCACATTGGACCCAGCCTTTGCCAAAGACCAAGCCCTTATATGGGCCACAAGCCAAATCTACAACGGACTCATCAGACTTGACACCAATCTGAATCCCGAGCCTTGTATCGCAAAAAGCTGGACGGTCAGCGACGACGGATTGACTTATACTTTTCTGTTGAGAGACGATGTCTATTTCCACCGCAACGCTATGTTTTCAAACCCTGACTCAACAAGGAGGGTCATCGCCTCAGACTTTGTATACTCTTTCAACCGCATTTTGGATCCCCAAATAGCGTCTCCCGGTCTTTGGATTTTTGCCCACGTGGATAGCAATGGTTTCCAAGCCCCTAACGACAGCACAGTCATTATACGCCTCAAAGAGCCTTTCGCACCTATGCTGTCACTACTGGCCATGCCTTACTGCTCCGCCGTACCACACGAAGTCGCGGAACACTATGGCACAGACTTCCGCAGCCACCCCTGCGGCACAGGGCCTTTCCAATTTCAATACTGGAAAGAAGGTGTGAAACTTGTTTTGCGCCGTAACGACAATTACTTTGAACGCGACTCCAAAGGCGAAAGACTCCCCTACCTCGACGCCGTCGCCGTCACTTTCATAATCGACAAACAGGCCTCTTTCCTCGAATTCATAAAAGGCAACCTGGATTTTCTCAACTCTATCGACGCATCTTATAAAGACGAGATACTAACCCGCACAGGCCAGCTGAAGCAGAAATACGCCTCTACCATCGACATGGTGTCGATACCATTCCTCAACACAGAATACCTGGGATTCAATCTCGACGCCTCAGGCAAGCCGCTTCCGCTCAAGGTTAGACAAGCCATCAATTATGGCTTCGACAGAGTGAAGATGATGAAATATCTTCGTAACAACATAGGCATACCAGGAACAAAAGGGATGATCCCATGCGGACTGCCGGGATTCGACTCGTCGGCTTCTTATGGTTACTGTTACGATCCAGCACGGGCACGTCAACTGCTGGCCGAAGCAGGATTCCCCGAAGGCAAAGGATTGCCACCTATTTCCCTGGCGACAACAGCCAGCTATCTTGACCTGTGCAAATACATTCAGCAACAACTTGCTCTCATTGGTATTAACATCAATCTCGATGTCAATCCTCCTGCCGCCCTCCGCGAACAGATGGCGCATGGCAAATCAGGTTGGTTCCGTGGCTCTTGGATCGCCGACTACCCCGATGCTGAAAACTACATGACACTGTTTTACAGCGCCAATTTCTCTCCTTCCGGGCCAAACTACACGCACTTCTCCTCGACACAATTCGACAAGCTCTATCGTGCCTCACTGTCGGAAACCGACGATTCCAAAAGACTGTCAATGTATAGGACACTCGACTCCATAGCGATCTGCCAGGCTCCCGTCGTGGTGCTTTACTACGACCAGATTCTTCATTTCACTCACAAAAACATTAGCGGAATGCGCACAAACGCAATGAATGCTCTGGATTTGAGATACGTAAAAAAACAAAAAGACGAGAAATAATAGCGTCACATTTGACCACCACACGCAAAACATTTATATGTTTTCGTAATCACTCCTCCGATAGTGAGCTAACAAACCGACGATAAGCGCTGAAGGTGTTGGCTCGAGACAGGAATCCCAGATAGTAGCCATCATCGTCGACAACAATAAGATTGTAACGGTTGCCTACTTTGAATTTGTTCACCACATCCTCTGGCGGGTCACTGATACGCACAATGTCGCCCTCTGACAAATCGCGCATCAGGTCAACAACCATTGTATTATCGTACAAATCGGGACGGAACATAATATGTCGTACATCGTCAAGATGTATCACCCCGAGGAATTTGTCTTCGATTGTAAGCACAGGGAAAACATTGCGACGACTACTCTTGATGGCCTCGACCAAATCGCCCAACGAATCGCCATCGCGCACCACAACGAAATTGGTCTCAATAAGGCGACGCATATCCATAAGCTGCCATGCGGAACGGTCTTTGTCGTGTGTCAGCAAGTCGCCATGCTTGGCAAGCTTTCGAGCATATATGGAATGTTTCTCAAAAGGCGATACACAGAGATATGTCACCGACGACGCCACCAACAATGGCACCATTAGAGCATAACCGCCAGTAATCTCGGCGATTAGAAATATCGCCATAAAAGGCGCATGCATAACTCCGGTCATAACCGCAGCCATACCCACCAATGCGAAATTGGCCGTGGACTGCTCGACAAAGCCAAGCTGATTGCTGAGCATACATATAAAATATCCTGACAAACCTCCAATAATCAGTGAGGGACCGAAGGTGCCCCCTACTCCGCCACAGCCAATAGTGGTTGCGGTCGCCACCGCCTTGAACAATATCAGAGCGAAAAGATATGCCAAAACCACCCAATGGTTTTCACGAAGCGGTGCGAAAATGCTGTGCTCGAAAAGCATAGAGTCGCTGCCGTTCAACAGCTCAGACACAAAAGAGTAGCCCTCGCCGAATAGTGGTGGAAACAGAAATATCAACACACCCAAGCCAACAGAGCCAATCACGGCTCGAACAGCTTTGCTGCGCCGTTTGGCGAACCATTCCTCTACCTTGTCTGTGACACGCAGAAAATAAAGCGACACAGCGGCGCAAAAAATGCCTAAGACTATGTAGTATGGTATCTGGGACAATCCGACCTCACCAACAACAGAGAAGGTGAACTGCAGCTCGTTGCCCATAAGAAAATAGGCCACCGTCGACGCACTTACAGCAGAAAGCATAAGCGGCAAGATTGATGTCGCCGTCATATCAAACATCAATATCTCAATAACAAACAACACTCCCGCTATCGGCGCTTTGAAAATACCCGCAATGGCTCCAGCGGCGCCACAGCCAAGCAAAAGCTTGACATCATGGCTATTCAATCTGAAAAGACGCCCCACATTGGACCCTATGGCGCTGCCTGTCGACGCGATAGGGGCCTCAAGTCCCACACTACCGCCGAATGCTACAGTAAGTGTTGACGCAAACAACGACGAATACATGTTTTTGGCTGGCAGACGCCCTTCGTGGCGAGAAAGCGACAACAAAACAGAAGGCAAGCCATGACCAATATCGCCCTTCACAATATAGCGTACAAACAATATTGTCAAAACAATACCTATCGCCGGGAAAATCAATATAAGCAGATTGCCACCCAGGAAAGTCTCAATATTGAAATGTAACAACAATCGATTGGTTGTGTGTACCAGCGTCTTCAGAATCACTGCCGCCAAACCCGACATCAAACCCGTCAGAACACTGAGCACCAACAAAAACACACGGTCACTAATGTGCCGCATTCTCCACACTATGAAACGCTTATATATATTCTTGCTTTCCATTGCAAGGGACAAAGATATATCATTTTTTCGATTTGATAAAAAAAATGTTTCCATGCCAGAGATTTTTGATAATTCCTCTAACTGTCACAAATATGCAAGGTCAGTAACACTTGCCACACCTCACGATGCATATTCCCTTTTACAATCATTTAAATTTTAATTATTTTTCCTTTCAAACAGAATATTTTCAATTTTGAAACGTTATGTAAATATAAGATGTGACGATATCGGCAGACAAAAAAATGCCTGTGTGTCAGGAGACATCTTCACACATTAAACGTAAAACTTTAAACATCATTGAAATATGAAAAAAAGCATGTTATTGGTATGCATGGCGGCACTGGCTTGCTCTTCGTGTGTAACACTAGGTAAATACGAAGAGCTTGAATCGCGCAATGTTCAACTACGTCGCGACATCAATGCCACACAAAGTGAGCTCAACGACCTTCGCGACGAGAACGCCGACCTGCAGCGTCAGAACCAAGCACTCAACAGCCGTATCACAGACCTTAACGACATCAAAAACCAACAGAGCGACAGCCTCGCATTACTACAAAGGGAGATAGTCAACCTTCAGTTAGGGTTTGACACCGTAATCGAAAACTACAATCAAAAAATTTCCGGTCAAAACCAAGACCTTACCCGCACCAACAACCTCCTTGCCGCCAGAACCAAGGAACTGAACGACAAAGAGGCCGCATTCAAGAAAAAAGAGGAGAATTTCAAGATACAAGAAAACCAGCTGCGCACCAAACAAGCCGAACTGGAACAAAAAGAGGCAGACGCACGCAAGGCTCTCGCCGCCAAAGAACGCGAGCTGGAGAACCTGCGTTCGTCTCTCAACAACGCACTAGTGGGCTTCGCCGACAAAGGCATGAAAGTCGAGACCAGAGACGGTAAAGTATACGTCTCAATGGACAGCAAACTTCTCTTCCCTTCCGCAAGCTGGACCGTATCGAAAGAGGGCGTCGAAGCTCTTAAATCTCTCGCCAAAGTGCTTGAAGAGAACACCGACCTCAACATCATGGTTGAGGGTCATACCGACAACGCCGCATACAAAGGTAGCACGGCAGTCAAAGACAATTGGGATCTTAGCGTTATGAGAGCGACATCGATAGTAAAACTGTTGTTACAACACGGCAAAAATATCGACCCTGCCCGTATCGAAGCCTGCGGTCATGCCGAATTCGCCCCAAAAGTGCCCAACGACACTCCCGCCAACAAAGCTCTGAACCGTCGTACCGAAATCATTCTCACACCGAAAATGTCGGACATCCTGAATCTTATAGAAAAATAAATCTTCTATCACAACTTAAAAAAAGAACCCTCGAAGCTCATAGAACTTCGAGGGTTTATTTTATGCAACAAAATACTAATAAAATCTCCTTGTCAGTGGACCGAAGCAATTGGTTACAGTTGACGCGCTAAAAAGGCCCCTGCGATAGATGGGGACATCGTTAGGCGATGGTCCGTCTTTAGGCAGATACTCCTTGTCAACTTTGTCCATCAATCGGCAAGCGCTGATGTAGCGAGACCTATAGTAGGCATCCGACGACGAGGTAATAGTAATACCTTTCGAAGAAGAAGCATGGATAAAAGTGAATCCTCCCTGAGCGTCAGCAGAGACAACAATGCCCACATGTCCTATTGACCTACTGCTATGACGGCCGCCAAAAAAGACCAGATCTCCTTTGCGCAAATCCTCTCTTTTAACCGAAACACCAGTCTTGTACTGGGGAGCAGCCGAAGGAGCCAGGCTTACACCGAATTTGGAGTACACATAGCGAGTGAATCCAGCACAGTCAAAACCCTTGGGTGTTTTACCTCCCCAACGATAGGGAGTACCCAAATGTTTCATAGCCTCATCTATAACAAGGTCTCCAATACTTTTCGAATTACTTCTTAATAAAAGACTTTCCTGAGCTTTCATGCCTGTCACTGCATATAAAACGAACACAATACAGACAAAAAAAGCCTTCCTATAAACAGATTTCATCATTTCGCGTATAGATTATTAAAACCATTGCGTGCTAATTCAAAGATGTATTAATAATCAGCGAAATAACAGTCGTCATATAGTTCGACTATCACCAATTGAGAATGCAAAATTAGGAAAAAAAAGGCAAAGGGAAACAGAAAGGTTTCACTTTTAGTAAAGTTTAACTATTATCACTTTCTGTAATCAGAAAATACAAGCAATATTAATTTATTGTATTTTAATTAATTAAACACATACCCTCTGAGACACTGATTCAGCAAGAAGATGTGTGCGCAGGCTCTTTCTTTTCAGACACGACATCAATGGCTACCACAGCGGCTGTAAAAGCCCAGAAAGGAACCGACAACTTGTCGGTGTCAAGGAAATTATTGAAAAAGCCATGAATGTAGTAGGTCAACAAGCTGAGAGTGAACGCCAAAGCCAGTCGCCCCAAAGAGGGGTCAACAGCCGTACGATAGACACGCACTCCAGTGGCAAATGTGGCAAAAAACACACATACCACAAACAACACACCAGGAACACCTTGCTCGGTAAGAGGGCCTATATATTCACTATGGGCGTTACCTCGGTTACCAGAATTGGTGCTTATGGTTGAAAGCTGATAGCTGCGCTGATAACTAGCGTAGAGAAACTGGTAGGTTCCCGGGCCACAACCTAAAACAGGATGCTCTTCAAACATGCGGAACGCTGAAGCCCAGCGATTCAATCTTTCGAGGTTGGAGGCATCGGTTGAGATATTGGATATGGATTTCACCTGTCCGCTGATGTCATAGGATGAATCCTGCTTGTTTTTGCCAAGTTTGTAAAGCACATCTGATTGGTAAGCGAAAAAGAGCCCCACAAAAATAGCGAAAAACAAAGTCATCCATCTAACCTTCATGCCTATTCTCACAGCCACATACACAGCGGCAGCGCCAAGCACACTCAGCCATGCCGCACGCGAATAAGAGAAAAAGAGCCCCACAAGCATAGAGACGAATGCCACTAACAACAGTGGCCATTGCCAACCCTTTCCTCTCCATTCTATAAGATAATGCAACACAATAGGTATAAACAAACCTATCACACAGCCGTATGCCGTGTGGTCGTTATAGAAAGGCTGCATGACACGATGCAAGGTTTGAAGATCATGGAAATTACCCAAAGTCTTGGATGTGGATATTAAAATAACCACGACCAAAGAGACAGCGTAGCACAACACAAACTGCCACATACGATCCTTTTGGCGGAAGATGTGGGCGGCGGCAAAAAAGAAAGGTATCACAAACCAGAGTCTCGCTGCCAGATACTTAAACGATACGGCAGGAAGCGTGGAGGTGGCCGACGTTATCAACATCCACCCTATCGAGGCAAAGACAGCAATTGTCACAGGATGTCGCAACAACCGCCTGTCGTAGCCAGGCTGCAAAAGAACTCTGAAGATGAAAATCGCTGTAAAGAGAATCATCATGGGCTCTACAGGCATAGAAAGCTCCATGCCAGGCAGCAAGGCAAAGTCGACAGCAAAGGGTGTGAGCAATGCCATTACCATAAGGCCTGTCTCAAACCGCAACATGAAAAGCAGTAACGCAAGGCCTCCTAAAGGTAATAGAAAAAGCCAGTAGAAATCGTGTGAGAGCATGAAGAAATCGGCAATAAGAAAAGCCGCCGTTACCAATACAGCGGTTATTATTGCACGGTTATTCCTCAGCCATTGCATAACTTATTCCTCGTTCTTCACACCTTTGGCTCGGTCCGCGACAAGTAATGCCAGAATAAAGAACACCAACGTGCCGATGGTTCCCAGAAGCACAATGATGGCACGTTTAGGATAGGCCTTCTTGTCGGCTGGTGAGGCCTGGTCGAGCCAGAACTTGTAACTCACCTGACGGCTCATATCCACCTTTGTCTCAGACATACGAGACTGAAGTTTGGCGAGTTCCTTGCTCTTGTTGCCTATCAGCTCTGAGACATCATAACGGCTACGGTCTGCACGCAAAGTATCGTTGAGAGAACGTATGTCGTTGGAGATCTCCTCACACACGTCGTGCATAATACCATAAGCATCCGTGGCACGGTCGTGGTGGATACGGCTGCAGATTGTGTCATAGTTGGCGGCTATGAAGTTGGCAATATCCGCGGCCCACTGAGGATCGATATCAAGAACCGAGACCTCGACGCCAAGGAACTCTGTTCTTCTCACATTCACATTGCCACGATAATTCTCGTGCAACTTGAACATTTTCTGAGGATCATCAGGGCTGATTCCGTAATGCTCCAGCATATTGAATCTGGCGCACACATCATCTTCCATCGATTGTGACGATAGTATCTGGATCGCATATTCGCAGTCACGCTCAATACCATAGTCCATATAGTCAAGACTATAACGGTCGGCAAGAATAGCCTTGGAAAGACGGTTGGAATTGGTAGGGAAAATCACTACCGACGACTTAAAACGCGGTGTCACCAAGAACGAGGCCACAACCGAGACAGCCAAAGCCACAACTGTCACTATTGTGAGCAGTTTCCAATGGCGATGAAAAAATTGCATTGAGTTCTTTAGTTCAAAACTGTTGCCGAAATCCATAGATACTGTTTTATTATGGTTTTGAAAAGGGTATTAGTTGAATAATATCGATTACCAGTTGCCAATTGTTTCTGGTTCAGAAGACTCTTCTTCCTGCTGTTTATATTCCAGACCTTTTTCAGGTCGTGAGCAGTTACTGACATTACTCTGAACACTATCGACCTGAGCCGCTGTCATTGCCACACCATCATCGTCTATAAAACGTTTTGGCCAGAATGGGAACGCATCAGCCATGTCGCCGGAGTAGTAAAAGTCAAAGCCTATGGCACCAAATGTATAAACACGTCCCGCGACGCTGATATGCGAGCCTCCGCAACGAGGAGCGCCATGAGGATGCGACTGAGAGAATCCCACATTGAAAAGTGTGCATAGAATGTCGGGGCGATCAGAGATATCGAAACCGGCACGCTTCCACTGGAGCATGGTCTGATGCAAGATGCAACCAGTATAGATGTATGAATAGAGGTGGTTGCGATAGTCAACCAAACGATTATACCGTTCCATCTCATGATTGTCGGTTTTGAAATCGAGCACATTCTCATAATGCTTGCCCATATAGAATTCCGATGTGTTGTCTTTCAAATGCTGTTCGACAGCTCGCGCGGTATGTTCTTTGATACCATTGACTCCATATGAGAACTGAGACTGAACAGACAGCATTTTCACAGGGCCTAGATAACGTTTAACTATCTCTCGGTTACTGTTGAAAAGGCGAATCTGTTCGCCCACAAGACAAGCGACAATCAGTCGTGGCTCCACACCTGTCAAGCGGCCAGCCTCAACGAGCAGTGCGCTATCTTTCATTATGGAGGGCTTCAACATCTCCCATTCCGGAGTCGCCATCCATGGGATGACAGTGGCGGACTCTCGTGACGGACGGCTATCAAACACGCTCTTCATCTTGGCGTAGAAATCAGTATAGCCATCGGTGCTGTCGACATATAGCGACGCTGCGGCAATCATACGGTCGACAAGCAAAGGGTTGTTGCTCCGTATGGCAGCGTCGATAATAAGTTGAGCGTTTTCAGGGTAGAATTTTCCAAAAGCGGCCAGCTTCATGTATTGTTCCAGCCAAAGTGCGCTACGTTGCTGCGGGGTGAGGTCGGAATCTTTCATCTGTTCCATCTCGGACACCGACATCAGATAACGGTAGTTGTTGTCGACTGCGCCTTTGTTGTTTGTAAGTCCCAACTTGAAAATGCCCCATGCGGCTATAATTCCAAAACCTGCAATAGCGAATAAATATACTACAATGTTGAAAACACGCTTCCAGAGAGGAGCTTTCACTGTTTGCTTTGCTTTAGGATTTTGCACTGCAAAAATAGTTATAAAAGTTTGACAGAATAAAATGTCAATTAGATTTGAAAAATAGTAATGTCAAGGCTTTATACTCAAACCAGATAAGGTAACATCATTAATACCGTCAACAAATCGGCAATGGCATTGAATGTAGCGAGGCTAGATTGTGCAAGAAAGGAACTTTCTCAAAAAGGGTGACATCCATAAGCACAAAAACAAGCGCGCCTGCGAGATAACCTATCAAAGCAAGCAATGTTATCTTCTTGAGATACCAAATGAAGTCGATTTTTTCCATACCCATGACAGCCACACCTGCGGCAGAGCCGATAATGAGAAGGCTTCCACCAGTACCAGCACAGTAGGCAAGGAACTCCCAGAAAGGATGGTTTTGTCCAAAAATGACATTAACACCTTCGGCAACCTCGTGAGGATACATACCCTGCACCGCGGCGACAAGAGGCACATTGTCGACAACAGAGGAGAGAACACCGATAATAAGGTCGATAAGGAAGAATCCGACAGGCTCTTCGCCTATGTGCATATTGAGGAATGTGTCGTTCAATCCCTGAGCCAAACCGCCAAGGATACCTGCCACCTTGAGACATGACACAGCCATCAGGATGCCCAGGAAGAAAAGTATGGTTGGCACGTCGACATGCTCAAGAGTACTGACAGCTGTAGGCAGTTTGATATTGTCTTTTGAATAGCGACGGCTGAGAATCTCTGTGGTGACCCAGAGTATCGAAAGGCCAAACAGCATGCCAAGATATGGAGGCAGGTGCGTTATGGTCTTGAAAATGGGGACAAACACAAGTGCGCTTACACCCATGATAAGCACGAGCATACGGAAACGATGAGGAACAACCACACCCTCTTCTGAATTCTCAGGGCGCTCAATATCACCCTTAAGTTGGGTACCAAGAATCAATACCGGAACCACCAAGCAGACAAAACTGGCTACGATGGTTTTAACAATGATGTTGACAGTTGTTACCTCACCCTTTATCCAGAGCATAATGGTGGTGACGTCTCCGATAGGACTCCATGCTCCACCAGCATTGGCAGCAAGAATCACCATTCCCGCATAGAGCCAGCGCTCTTTCTGGTCGGCGATAAGTTTACGCAACAGGGCTACCATAACAATAGCTGTTGTCATATTGTCAAGCAGAGCCGACAGGAAAAAAGTAAGGATGCTGAGAATCCACAAAAGTTTCTTCTTGTTGGTTGTCTTGATTTTATCAGTAATAATACTGAAACCTTGATAGTCTTCTATCAAAGTGACAATTGTCATTGCCCCGAGGAGGAAGAAAACAATCTCGGCTGTTTCTCCAAGGTTTTCAATCAAGTTGCCCGAAATGAACGAACGCCAGGATTCGATATCCATACTAGCATCGAATGCCCCTTGGAAGAAAGAGAAAATTGCCCATGTTAACACTCCCAGCAATAATGCCGTGGCGGTTTTGTTAATTTTCAACGGATGCTCAAGCGCTATGCACGCATATCCGATTATGAAAATAGTTACAAGTGTTACTACCATGATTATGTTTTATTATTGTTTTTATTTACGCTGCTTTTGCATCTCCTCCGACATGCGCTGCATTTCCTCGAGACGCTGCTGGAATTTCGACTTCTTCTGAGGCTTTCCCTTGCTGTTGGCATCGGCTTTGGCCATACGGGCGCGAACTTTGTCCTCGGTCATGATGGCTCGGATGCCGAACATCTGGGCCATAGAGAGCAGCAAGTTAAAGAAATAATAAATATTAAGTGCGGCCGATTGGCTATTGAAGATGAAGAGCATCATGAAAGGCATGAAATACATCATAAACTTCATGCCGGGCATTGAAGCCTGTCCCTGCTGCTGCTTCATTGTATAGATTGTGTACAGGAACTGCATGACAAACATCAGCAAACAGAAAAGGCTTATGTGGTCTCCATATAATGGAATATTGAAAGGCAGATTGAGTATCGAATCGTAGCTCGACAAGTCATCACACCACAGGAAACCCTTCTGACGCAATTCTATAGATGCAGGATAGAAGCGGAACATCGCATATATTATGGGGAGCTGCAACAGCAAAGGCAGACATCCTGCCATAGGATTGATGCCGGCACGACGCTGCAACTGCGACATGGCCTGTTGTTTCTGCATGGCCTGCTCCTGCTTGGGGAACTTCTTGTTGATGGCATCCATCTCTGGTTTGAGATGACGCATAACGGCACCAGTCTTGTAACTGTTCCAAGTGAGGGGGGAGATGACAATTTTGAGAAGAAGGGTAAGAATGATAATGATTATACCATAGTTCCAGCCGAAATTTTCCAGAAAGTTGAAGACGGGAATAATGGCGAAGCGGCTTACCCACTGAGTGAGGAAGAAACCCCATCCAAGCGGAAGTATGCGCTCAAAGCCCTTGTGCATGTCTCGTAATTCACGATACTTGTTGGGACCGAAATAGAAACCCATGTCAAGCGTGAAATTGTCGGCAGTTGCGTCATAGTCAATGCCAAGAATGCTCGACATATCGCAGAGATAGTTGTCATCCTTATTGCTTCTATCAGTGGAGACGCTGATTTCCTGGGCATTGCGGAACCCATTCTCGGACATTAGAATGGCACAGAAGAACTGCTGTTTATATGCTACCCATTCAAGAGGTGTTGTTATCTGTTTGGTGTCGTCACGTCCATCACGCAAATTGTCGGGGTTGTCATCGACATTCTTATAATACAATGAGGTATAGAATCGTTCGCTGTCTTTGTTGCGGTTGGCATTACGACCCTTCTGACTTCTGTCGTATTGTTCCTGGCGACGCAGACTGTTGTTCCAAATGAAGTTCATGTTGGGCGACACATTAACATAATCCTTCAGATTATGGAAATTAATGTCGAAATCAACCTCATAGCTATTGTGATGGAAAGTATAGATATACTCAAGATATGAGTCTTCCACAACCGGCAATGAATCCGAAGACTGCACATATGCGCGGAAACTCAGAATGAGAGAGTCGCCCTCGTTAAGTGCGTATTCTGTCTCAGAATCAACTTTTTCGCCATTACAATATACAGCGAAAGGAATCAAGCGTGTATAAACAGGATTGTATCGTACATCGGCAAAGTTAAGATCCATATTATTGACACCGGGAGTAATAACCTCCAAAGGCATACTGTCGAAAGTAACATACTCACTTAGGACAACATTCTGGACCGATGCTCCCACCGATGATATCTGGGTCGACATCAAGTTGTTCTTGACAGAGATATTGATACGGGGATTGCTTATATTGGAAGCGAACACACCCATACCCTCCGTCATCTTTTGAAGGTATGAGGCACTGTCGACATTGGTGCTGTCGGTAGCAGTAAGATGAGCAAGGGAGTCCTGGACCCGCTGACGTTCCGCGTCAGCATTAGCTATTGAGTCGGCACGCATCAACTCCACCCTTCTGACGGAATCCTGACGCATGCGTTCGGCTATCTCTTCATCACTAGGCCGTATCCAAAACATGTAGCCTACAAAAACCAAGAAAATTAGTACAAGTCCAAGTATCGATTTTTTATCCATATAACATTTATAATGTTGATGTTCTATTATTTTTAAACAAAAAAAATCCCAGAGATTTAAGCTGCAAATTTACAACTAATTTTCAAAATAGTCTGAAATTGAAATATTTTTTTCAAAACAGAATTTTCGTAGCAATCAAAAAAAATACAATGAAATGAAATTAATATTTATAATATTGAATATCAATAAGTAAACATCCTCTAAACTTTAAACTCTAAACTTTAAACTTTACTTATTTGTATTTTTTGCTATTTTTGTAGAATATTTAAATATTGACAATGAAAGCTAAGACATTTATCTACACACTCACAATGACACTGTTATGCGTTTCCTGCAACAATGTCACCAATGATGAAAGAGAGGATGGGCAATCGGTTTTCGACACTTCGACCATTGCCGACATCGACACAATGGCATTCCTGCAAAGTGAGCCGCAGGATTCTATTGAACCCGTAGCCACCCAAAGCGAGCCCCAGACCGCCGCAAAACCTCAGCCAGCAACAAGCAGCAAGACAAAAACAACTAAAAATGCTGGTCAACGCAACGGCACCATATACATCTCGACCTATGGCGCCAATGGAAAAGTATGGGGTCATGTGACAATGAATGGCGACAAAGGAAGAGGCTCAATCCACGACGACAACGAGAACACCTATTCTATAACTGTGACACGCCATGGCAACGAGCTTTTCGGAAGAGACCAGAATGGACGGGAATATGTGTTCAAACTCCACTAAAACACCGACTGGCGACGCCGTGTTGATAACTATTCATAACTATTGACAAGCCCTATGACTTTTATTGTTACTTTTGCAAAAAATAAAAATATCAATATATGAAATCAGTACAAGAACTTATGACCATTGCGCAGCAGGTGCGCCGCGATATTTTAAGAATGACCACAGCAGCCAAAAGTGGGCACCCAGGTGGCTCTCTGGGCACAACAGACTGGTTTGTCGCCATGCAGTTCAATATTCTGAAGCAAGACCCCGCAGCCTTCACCATGGAAGGCAAAGGTCAGGACATGCTCTTTGTGTCACAAGGCCACATAACCCCTGTGATTTACAGCACTATGGCTCGTCGTGGATTCTTCCCCGTGAACGAACTGTCCTCATTTCGTAAATTCGGCACTCGTTTGCAGGGACACCCATCAACAGAGCACGGTCTACC
Source organism: Bacteroidales bacterium (assembly GCA_017960475.1). Lineage (GTDB taxonomy): Bacteria > Bacteroidota > Bacteroidia > Bacteroidales > P3 > Colimorpha. Next base: position 49,896 of record JAGCZH010000003.1, read on the forward strand.
CGGCATCCGCATGGCCAGCGGATCTCTGGGACAGGGATTGTCGGTGGGAATAGGTGCCGCTCTCGGCAAAAAAGCCACTGGCGACGACAACCTTGTATATACCATGCATGGCGATGGCGAGCTTCAGGAAGGACAAATATGGGAAGCAGCCATGTTCGCCGGCGCCAAGAAAGTTGACAATCTCATCAGCACCATCGACTACAACCATCAGCAAATCGACGGCACTGTGGAACAGGTTATGGATCTTGGCAACTTGAAAGCAAAATTTGAATCTTTCATGTGGACTGTTGTGGAGATCGATAACGGCAACGACATGCAACAGGTGCTCGACGGCATGGCAAAAGCCAAATCACTCACCGGCAAAGGCAAGCCTGTATGTGTGATAATGCACACACAGATGGGCTATGGTGTTGACTTCATGCAAAACACCAACAAATACCATGGATCTGTCCTTAGCGAGGACGACCTGACTAAAGCCCTCTCTCAAATTGCCGAAACCGAACTCGGAGATTTTTGATGGAATCGGTGACTTGTGACCGGTTCCCTACCGCATTGCAATCCGTTTGTCTTTTCAACAATCTCTTACACTCTTGAAACGACTCATCACATATCTTCTATTGGCGCTAGGTGTCTTTTCTGTGGCAGCTCAGAACAATGCCATCTATGAGAAGACACGCGTGCTGATTATACTCGACTGTTCACACAGTATGTGGGACAGGTGGCAGAGTGACTCCAAAATCAAAGTTACCCAAAAGGTGCTGCTGAAATTCATGGACAGCGTTGCGACTCAGAAAGGTATAGACGTGGCTCTCAGAGTCTTTGGCCATCTTAACAAAAACTCTTATGGCACACGTCTTGAAGTACCCTTCGAGCCCAACAACAATTACAAGATACAGAGCAAAATAAAGACCCTTGTCCCGAATGGAGACTGTACCGCTGCGTCAGCATTAAGCAGCTCCCTCAACGATTTTCCGGCATCAAACACTGACGACAACAATGGGACTCAAGCGCGTAATATCATCCTGATCATCACTGACGGCATGGACGACTGCGACGGCAACATCTGCAATGTGGCTCGCCAGGTGCAAATGAGCGGCGTCATCGTTCAGACATTCATCCTAGGCATTGGCAACAAAGAAGACTTTCAACACAGCCTCGACTGTGCCGGCAAATTCTCTTATGTCCCCAACGAAGAGCACTATACCGAGATGCTCTATGACATTTTCCGCATCTCGGAAGAGGAAGCCCATGTTGTGATCAGCGTTAACGACGAGACCGACCATCTACTGGAAGCCACGATTCCTGTCGCTCTGTACGACAGTCAGACAGGGGTTGTAAAATATACAACCCTCTACAGCATTGACAGTCGCTACACTCCCGACACATTGATTGTAGACCCTTTGGTAACATACAATGTCACACTTTTCACAACTCCTCCTATTAATCTAAAAACCAAGCAATTCAAACCAGGACGTGTCAACAGGCTCAATTTTACCGTAGAACAAGGTTCTTTGAGATTGCGCACCGATGGCCAACGTACAAACTATCCCGTGCCGCAATATCCTGTACTTATTTACCCTCACGGCAGCAACACCTTGTTGGGTAGCCAGCTTCTGGGCGAGACACACAATTACCTGACAGGCAACTACGATATCGAGGTGCTCTCCACTCCTACTCTTAGGCTTGACAATGTCGCTGTAGTCAGCTCATCAGCCACCGACCTCACCATACCCACCCCTGGCGTTGCCAACATCAACAAGCCCAAGGTTATCTCGTCGGGTAGCATTTTCGAACTTAAAGAGGGGGCTCTGAAATACATCTGCGACCTCGACCCAAACAAAATCAACGAACGTATACTGCTTATGCCAGGCGAATACCAGCTTGTCCTTAAGCCTCAGAACAGCATTGAATACAAAAAAGTCAAAACACTGCGGTTTCTGATTGGCGCAGGACGCACTACCAATATAAATCTTTCACACTAAACGTCATGCTAAAAAGAGACCCCATAGAGAACACACCTGAATTCTTGGCAGTAATTGATTCCGTTGAAGCCGAATTGGACGAAATGCTGAAAGATTTCCCCAAGGGCATGGGGTTTTGCCACCACTATTGGCACTGCAAACGTGAACTGTTGAAAGAAAAATACGGCATAGAGTGGCGCAGTCCCTCCATGATGAATCCCGGAACGATGTTCGATTAACGATGGAAAATCCAAGCATACAACTACGTCACTGGAAAGAAGACGATGCCTGGGCTCTTTTCAAATATGCCTCCGACCCAGAACTGGGACCATTGGCAGGATGGCCACCGCACAAAAGCGTTGAGGAAAGCCTTGAGGTAATACGCACCATTTTCAACACCGAAAGTATGTGGGCTATTGTCTGGAAAGCATCCGACGAGCCTATTGGGTGCGTAGGCTATTTGCCATCGTCCGCCTCCAATCTTATAATCGAAGCCGACCACGCCGAAGTAGGTTATTGGATTGCCCGTCCATTTTGGGGCAAAGGCATATGCACCGAAGCGCTCAAACTCGTTATCGACCACTGCTTCAATGTGAAAGGTTTCACGACTCTATGGGGATGTTATTTCCCAGACAATCCAGCCTCGGGCCGTGTGATGGAGAAATGCGGCTTCCAAGACACCGGCAAGGAGGCTCTCTGCCCCAATCTCAAAGTCGGCTCCGAAAAGGCCGTGAAAATAATGGAACTAAAGGCTAACAGTCCGACCCGTCTGACCTGTCCGACCTGTCTGACTAGTCCGATAAAAAACAACCATCAATGAGCAACACCAGCAATAACCAAGCCACCGCCCCATTTCTCAAGCCATTGGGAGGTTACCGCAAGCTGAGAGTCTATCGGGTGACAGAGATTATCTGCGACCTGACCTATCACTTTGCGCACACCTACCTTTGCAAGGGAGACCGCACCATTGACCAGATGGTGCAAGCCGCACGGAGTGGCAAGCAGAATATTGCCGAGGGGAGTAAGGCCGCCACCACCTCGCGTAAAACGGAGATAAAGCTGACCAATGTTGCCAAAGCAAGTTTGGAGGAATTGTTGGTAGATTACGAGGACTATCTTCGACAGCATGGATTGGAGCAATGGAAACAGGGGCATCCTCGATACGAAACTATGCGTGAATTTGCCAGCAATGAAAAAATATACACTGAATACAATGCCCTTATGGGTAAACTTGGCGACGAGGAGTTGGCCAACCTCTGCATCACTCTGATAAACCAAGCAACCTATATGTTGCGTAAACTGATAGAAAAACAACAGCAGCAATTTCTGGAGGAAGGCGGTGTCCGCGAACAGATGACCAAAGCCCGCCTAGCCTACCGCAGCCAACAGAAAGGATAAATGTCCGACCCGTCTGACTCGTCCGACCTGTCTGACTCGTCCGACCCCCAAAGACAATAACAAAAAAAAAAACAATAACAATGACCCACTACGAAAAACAATCAAGCAAAGAGTTGCGTGCCGGCATGGGCGAAGGCCTTGTCGAGGCTGGCCGCAAGAACGAGAATGTCGTCGCCCTGAGCGCCGACGTGAAAGGCAGCGTCAAGATGGACGGCTTTGCCAAGGAGTTCCCCGAGCGCTTCATCCAGTGCGGCATCGCCGAGGCCAACATGGTTGGTATCGCCGCCGGCCTGAGCCTCTGCGGCAAAGTGCCCTTCATCGGGGGCTTCGCCGAGTTCGTCACTGGCCGCGTCTACGACCAGATCCGCCAGGTGGTCTGCTACTCGAACAAGAACGTCAAGATCTGCGGCTCGCACGCCGGCATCTCGCTCGGCGAGGACGGCGCCACGCACCAGACCATGGAGGACATCGCCCTGATGAAGGTGCTGCCCAACATGACCGTGCTCGTGCCCGCCGACTTCAACCAGGCCAAGGCCGCCACGCTGGCCGCCGCCGAGCACGTCGGCCCCGTCTATCTGCGCCTCGGCCGCTCCAAGATGCCCTGCTTCCTGCCGGAAAATGAGAAGTTCGAGATTGGCAAGGCCCAGCTGCTGAGCGAGGGCACCGACGTCACCCTCTTCGCCTGCGGCCACCTTGTGTGGGAAGCCCTGCAGGCCGCCGAGATGCTCGAGAAGGTCGGCATCAGCTGCGAGGTCATCAACATCCACACCATCAAGCCGCTCGACGTGGAGGCCATCGTGGCCAGCGCCAAGAAGACCGGCGCCGTCGTCACCTGCGAGGAGCACCTCTTCAACGGCGGCCTCGGCGACAGCATCGCCCAGGCCCTCGCCCTCCGCTGCCCCACGCCGATGGAGTATGTGGCCGTGGACGACAAGTTTGGCGAGAGCGGCACGCCCGACGAGATGCTCACCAACTACCACCTCCGCGCCGCCGACATCGTGGAGAAGGTGCACAAGGTGTTGACTCGTAAAAAATAATCCATTATGAGTGAGTACTCCGAAGGATTATTAATAGGTGTGATATGCGGCGTGATTGCCGTGATTGTCGGCTTTCTGACCGCATTCATAAGAGCTAAGAAGAAAAACAAAAACAAAGACAAAACCAAAGACAAAAACAATGGATAATCCCTTCCCTGAATATCAGCGTTTCTGCCAGAGCTGCGGAATGCCGCTGACCGACGAGGTCGTGAGCGACAATCCCGAATACTGCAAGTACTGCTTCGCCGACGGAAAGTTCACGCAGGACTGCACGATGGAGCAGATGATAGAGGTCTGCGTCCAGTTCCTCGACGAGTTCAACAAGAACACGGGTCTGAACCTCACCGCCGATGAATACCGCGAGCAGCTCCGCCAGTACTTCCCCACGCTCAAACGCTGGCAGAAGAAGTAGATCCTAACCGCTGCGCGGTAGAAATCTTGTAAATCTTGTAAATTCTTTTGCTGACGCAATAACCGCGACAGCCACCGCAAAACGGGAAAAATTACAAGATTTACGAGATTTCGCGAGCGGAGCGAGCAGGAGACATTAACAAAAAACCGCCGTAAAAAGTCAAATTGAACACGAATTATCACGAATTGCCCATTAATAATTAATGAATAATTATATGGAAATTTGTGTAAGAAAAGTCGGATTGAACACGAATTATCACGAATTGCCCATTAATAATTAATGAATAATTATATGGTAATTCGTGTAAGAAAAGTCAGATTGAACACGAATTACACATTAAATAATTAATGAATAATTATATGGAAATTCGTGTCAGAAAAAAGCGAAACAACGAAAACAACGCAATGGGACACAACAAGGACCGACGCCCCACTTATCCGGTGGGAAAAAAGAAAAGCAGCGGCAAATCGATCGTCAAACTGTTGACGAGATGTTTCGAGTGGCTCTGTATTGCCTTCGTGGTGTTTTTTTTGGTTTATGCAAGCGTCAACATCCCCTACAATTACATCCAGCGGAATCATATCAAGAACAACCCTGTCGAAACAGAAGCCGTTATTACAAGGATAGGTGATGCAACAAGATGGATAGGACCTTGTGTATATTATGACTACTATGTCGAAGATTCTTTGTATCACGTCGAAGTGGCTGCAGGACATAAAATAGCAGACCAATTACGTGTAGGCCAAACCATCAATATAACATACGAAAAGGACAATCCGTCGAACTCGATGTATGGGGAAACGTTATCACAAGCGCATCGTCGACTCAAATTCCGGCGCAAGGACAAGACCGACATTTGATTAAACACGAATTGCCACGAATGCTCCATTAATTTAGATGGTAAGTTAGTGTTAGAACAAGAAAAACAACGTCAAAATGCAGATATGCGCGGTGAAATTACAGGAATGGAACAACAGATTGAGCAGAAACAATAAACACAGACAGACAATGAAGAAACTATTTTTACTTGGCGCGATGGTGTGCGCCATCGGAATGATGACCGCCTGCAAGAGCGGCACCGCAACAAACGACACCATTGCAACCGACACAGTGCCCGAATGCACATCGCTGTTTGACGGTTTGCAATACAATGATGAAGGCATTGCTTTCATCAAAGATATGACAATAGAGGTTAATG
>JAGCZH010000002.1 GCA_017960475.1 Bacteroidales bacterium
GGGGCGTCGCAGAATTTGCTGCGACGCCCCTTGAATATCAAAATGGTTCAATTTACTTTATAAGGAACGAGAACTTGTTGAAGTTCTTGAGAGCGATACCGGTGCCACGAGCCACGGCGCGCAACGGATCCTCAGCGATGTGAACCTTGAGTTTGGTCTTGGATGCAATACGCTGATCAAGTCCACGCAACAGCGATCCGCCACCGGCCAGGTAAATGCCACTCTTGTAGATATCGGCGGCCAACTCTGGCGGCGTGTCGGCAAGGGTATCCAGAATAGCCTGTTCTATTTTAGCTATCGAACGGTCCAATGCATGGGCTATCTCCTTGTAGTTTACAAGGATGTTCTTGGGCAGTCCTGTCAACAGGTCGCGACCGAGGGTCTCATAGTCGTCTGGCGGATTCTCCAAATCAGAGACTGCAGAGCCAACGGAGATTTTCACCTTCTCGGCGGTGCGCACACCGATAACTATGTTGTGCTGCTTACGCATGTATTCCACAACATTGTCGTTGAACTCGTCGCCGGCGACCTTGATAGACTTGTTGCATACAATACCACCTAACGAGATAACGGCGATTTCGGCGGTGCCGCCTCCAATGTCGACTATCATGTTGCCGTAAGGCTCCAGAACATCGATTCCAATACCAATGGCTGCCGCCATAGGCTCGTGGATCAAGCGTATCTCTTTGGCTCCAGCCTGCTCGGCGCTTTCACGCACGGCGCGCTCTTCCACGTCGGTGATGCCCGAAGGAATACATATAACCATTCTCAATGCCGGAGGCATAAAAGAACGCGATATATTGGTCATCTTGATCAGTTCTCTAATCAGGTGCTGAGCCATCTCAAAATCGGAGATGACACCACCCTTCAAAGGACGGATGGTTTCTATGTTTTTGTTGTTTCTACCGTCCATCTGCTGTGCACGTTTGCCCACAGCGACAATCTTGTTGGTGGTCTTGTCGAGAGCCACAATAGAGGGCTCGTCGGTCACCACCTGGTCGTTAAATATCACAATGGAGTTGGCTGTACCAAGGTCCATTGCAAGCTCTCTGTTGAAAAAGGAGAAAAGTCCCATATCTATTATCTTGCGCTTTTTATTCTTGTTGTTATATTATTTTGTGCATAATACGCAATCCGCCTTCCTTTTGTTTCACTCATCGTTAAAAAATTAAAAAAGCCAATCCTAAAAAACTTTTGAACACTCTCTTAACCTTTCGAAATGAAAGACGATCTGGCGTTTATGCTAATAATCATTAGTGTTTGAAATGGCGTTTCCCTGTGATAACCATAGCCATTGCGTTCTTCTCACAGTAGTCAATACTGTCTTGGTCATGTATGGAGCCTCCCGGGTGTACCACTCCTGTTATTCCTGCCTCGTGAGCTATCTCAACACAATCGGCAAAGGGGAAGAACGCATCGCTGGCCATGACAGCGCCATTAAGGTCGAAGCCGAACGAGAGGGCTTTGGCGATTGCCTGTCTGAGTGCGTCGACACGCGATGTCTGACCCGTGCCGCTAGCCAAAAGCTGACCGTTTTTAGCCAGCACGATGGCGTTGCTCTTGGTGTGCTTCACAAGTATTGTGGCGAAAGCCATATCCGCGGCCATCTCTGGTGTCACCTTGGTTGAGGTGACACTATTGGTAAGCTCGGAGGCATCAGGCACTACGCTGTCCTTGTCCTGGACCAGTACACCGTTGAGGACATTGCGATATACAACATCCTGCATACGGAAATCTTTGCGGCGAAGAATAATGCGGTTCTTCTTACCTCTCAGCACCTCGAGGGCGTCATCGTCGTAGTCTGGAGCAATACATACCTCGAAGAAAATCTTGTGCATCTCTTCGGCAACCTCTTTGGTAACCTTGCGGTTGGTGACCAATATGCCGCCAAAAGCGCTGACGGGGTCGCCGGCAAGGGCGTCTTTCCATGCGTCGAGCAGAGTCTCACGGCAAGCCATTCCGCAGGCGTTGTTGTGCTTTAGTATGGCGAAAGCGGTCTGCTTGAAATCGTCTATAAGGTTGCATGCGGCATCGATGTCACCCAAATTGTTGTAGGAAATCTCCTTGCCGTTGAGTTTATCAAAGCATGCATCGAGGTCGCCATAGAAATAACCCTTCTGATGTGGGTTCTCGCCATAGCGCAGAACACTGCATTGGTTAAAGCTGCGCTTGAAAACCGGCATTTGTTCCTGCTCGTTGAAGTGGTTGAAAATAGCCGTGTCGTAGTGGCTGCTCACAGCGAAAGCATATGCGGCAAAACGGTGACGGTCCTGAAGTGTGGTGCAACCGTCCTGCTCGTTGTAGAGGCTGAGGAATTCCTGGTAGTGGTCGACAGAAGGAACAATGACCACGTCCTTGAAGTTCTTGGCAGCGGCACGAATCAGCGAGATGCCTCCAATATCGATTTTTTCGATGATGTCCTGTTCGGCGGCGCCACTTGCGACAGTCTGCTCGAAAGGATAGAGATCAACTATGACGAGGTCGATTTCAGGAATCTGGTACTCACTGAGTTGCTCCCCATCGCTGTACATGTCGCGGCGACTCAAGATACCACCGAAGACTTTGGGATGCAGCGTCTTGACTCGTCCACCCAGAATCGAAGGATAGCCTGTGAGACTCTCTACGGTCACAGCCTCGATGCCGAGGTCCTTTATAAACTTATAGGTACCACCTGTCGAATAAATGGTGACGCCATGGGCGTCGAGAGCTTTTACGATGTCCTCCAGTCCGTCCTTGTAGAAGACGGAAACGAGGGCTGATTTTATGCGTTTTGATTCCATTATAACAGAAAAATAATATTTGTTTTTATATAAATTCAAAAATAAAACACTGACTATACAGCACTTGTATTATATGTGCCGTATAGTTCAGCAAAGTGCAAATATACGACTTTTTTCAGAAAAACAATGATGTTTTTCCCGTTTCAGAAAAAAAGTCTGAGAGTTTCCGAGTGCCTATATCAGACGCCTTCCTTGTGCAGGTGGACAACCTTCCAGCCTGTCTATCTTACCACTCGGGTAAACACCGGTGTGGCGCCGTTGGCGACGGTGACGTAGACCTTCATCTCGCCGGCAGGAGGCATGTTGGGATTGTCTTCACGCGGGAGGTCTTTGGCGACAAAGAGATATTCGGTGCCTTCGGAGATAGGACGTGAGGCAAATGACGTGGCCTTTGCATGAAGCATGGGATATCCATCCACTGCGGCGTCGAAGATTGCAGATTCTTCTTCGTTGACGGGTTTCTGCTCGGGAAAATCTGGAATGGGAGTGGATGTGCCTTTGATGAAACCGCCGGCAATAAGGAACTGTTCCACCTCTTTGGGCATGGCTTCCAAGCGTGCGGCACGGACACCATAGCCGGGCAGTATTTCAGCGTTAGGTTGGCATTCTTCCATATCCTTGACGCTCGACTCTAGTCCGCCACTGCCGAAAGTGCAGAAGGGGACAATCTTTTTGCCGTTCAAGTCCACCTGGCTGAGAAGCGACTCGATGGGAGGTGCGTAAGTTCCGAACCAAACAGGGTAGCCGATAAAGATAACGTCGTATTGTGACAGGTCGGCTTTGACGGGCTTGATTTCGGTGAAGACGCCTGCCTCACGGTCGGCTTTGCAGCGTTCGATGGTTGCCATGAAACTTGTGTCGTAGGGATTCACGGCCTCAATGGCCTCAATGTCAGCACCGAGGCGGTTTGCGATTTCATCGGCAACAGCCTTGGTGTTGCCTGTCAATGAATAGTACAGAACCAGCGTTTTCGGTGTCTCTTGTTTCGTTCCACCGCAAGCGGCAATCATAGCCACAATTGTTGCTGCAATTATTAACTTTATTGTTCTCATGATATAGGGTTTAAAAGGTTTGAAAGGGGCGCTTAGCCAAAAAAATTATAGGTTTAGTGACAGCTAATGAATAAGTTGAAACAAAAGGTTCTCTTACTCGATTCGCTCATTCTAACATTAACACATTCTCTCAGTCGCCAAATTCTATGCCGACACCTTTTGCAGTATGTATCAGGCGACTGTCAGGGGCGACGAGGTTCTGCTCACGGACGGCCTCTTCTAGCGACACGCCTACGATGTCAGGATGATGGTAGGCGACCATCTGTCCGAAACGTCCTTCAAGGACAAACTCCATAGCGCGCACACCGAACTCGGTTGCTAGCACGCGGTCAAAGGCGATAGGCGTGCCGCCGCGCTGCAGATGTCCAAGAATGGTGTAGCGTATGTCGTGCTCCACACCGGCGGCCTTGAGGTCGGCGGCAAGCTGCTCGCCAACGCCGCCGAGCTTCACATGCTGGTAGCCCACCTCGCCAGTTACAGTGCCGGTGACGGTACCACCCTTGGGCAGAGCTCCTTCGGCGACGACGATGATGCAATAGCCGCGGCGCTTGTTGTAGCGCTGCTCTATCTTGGCTTTAACTTTCTCGATATCATATGGTATCTCGGGTATTAGACACACGTCGGCGCCACCGGCTATAGCGGAATGCAGTGCTATCCATCCTGCGTCACGTCCCATGACCTCCATAATGAAGACCCTGTTGTGACTTGCCGCCGTCGTCACCAGTTTGTCTATGGCGTCGGTGCATATCTGCACAGCCGTCTGAAAACCAAAAGTATAGTCGGTCATCGACAAATCGTTGTCAATGGTCTTTGGTACACCAACGATGTTGAGGCCCTTGTTATAAAGACCCAAAGAGATACGCTGCGAACCGTCGCCTCCGATATTGATAACTGCGTCAATGCCCAGATACTGTAACTTGCGCAACATCTCGTCGCTTCGGTCTGCCGTCGACCAACTGCCGTCGGCGTTTTTCACCGGCCATGCAAAGGGGCCGCCCTTGTTGGTTGTACCCAAAATTGTGCCTCCCTGGATTTGCAGTCCGGCAACCCTGTTCTCATCAAGGATCTCTATCTCTGTCGGCTCACGCAACACTCCGTTGAACGATTCTATACAACCCACAACCTCCCAGTCTTTTTCCTGAGAAGCGCGCTTGACAATGCCGCGTATCACGGCATTCAGCCCCGGGCAATCGCCTCCGCCCGTCAACACCATAACTCTTTTTACAGCCATATCACAAAACTATTTAAACTAAAATTTTTTATTTATTATAAAGAGATTCAAAATTTTGCCCACATAAGCAAGCAAATAAGCAGATTACAAAAATACTTTTTTTATTTCGATAATTCAGAAAAAAACGTCTAAATAATCTATATACCATATCAAAGCATTTGCAAACAAGCAATTAATCTCAACCTATCTCATTTTTAGACCATCTCTTCATCAGCTCCACCTCTATAAAGACACTTCTTTCCCAGCTTCCTCTTGATGGTTATCCAAAAGCTTCTGGAAGTCATAGTCAGCCCTGATTTTCTGAAGTATCGTTTTGACAACATTGTGGATATCCTTCCCCTCGGAATAGTCTGCCGTGCATGCGAAATTAACACGACCCTCTTTTATTAGCCTCATGGCAGTAGACCTCTTCTGACGTTTCCCATATACCGCTATAGCGTGCCCGCCATGTTCCTTAACCACCTTCATGCTGGGGATATCAGTGTCGCCGTCTCCGAAATAAATCATCCTTTCAAAAGGCATCGGTCGATCCTCTTGGGCTAGATATTTGTTTATTATTGTGTTGTCGCTCACCTCCTTGATGCCCTTGTTTATTTTAAACAAAAACTGTGTTTTCGTCGTATAGTTCACAGCGACAGCAGGCCAATAGGCAACATCATCAACATTGTAAAGAAAAGAGCATGCATATATTCTCTCGAAGTTTTTGGCTATAGAGGTTCCCTCTATCATCTCCTTCAAACCCGAAGAGTTGACATAGTGTTTTATGTTCAGTCCCAGTGTCTTTCCGTACTTGTTGATCATTTCAAACCACTGCTCCACACCTTTAAAAAGCTTGATCTTTGAACCGAACTTTACAAACGACTCCCTTCGCAGCGAAACATTGTTTGCCCTAGCCTCCTCCATCATCAGGTACATATAGCACAATATTCCATCAGCGTCGTTCTTCATCGCCAACTCGTTGGTCTTTGTCCAAAACGCCTCAGAATCCTTGCCTATGGCCTGGACAAAGCCAAACTCCTGCATATTCCCAGGTGAGAGGGTGCCATCAAAATCATAAACCAATGCCACATCGATATATTCCTTTGTTGCCATATTGTATGTTATTTTATTTCTTTGTTATACATTAGTTGTATCTTACAAATTCCGTTTCACAGTTCTATTCCAACATCTTTTATTGTAGTTTCGCAAGCGATATCATATTGTAAGTTAATATTTAACAAATTATCCGTGTCGAAGATACGACATATCAATAACCCCACACTTATGGGGAACACGACATAAGGAGTGAACTCCTCATAAGTGTGGGGTGTGGTGATAACACTCGCAATGCGTGTCGAAGACACGCTACAATGGACGTATTTGAACACTTGCGAAACATGAATCTATTATTTTATCTAAATGCTTTCACTGTCCATTCTCAATAGTCGAGCCAGTGGTGCGTTGTACAACCATAGCGCACGAGGCGTCACCAGTCACCGACATCACCGTCCGCCCCATGTCTATTATACGGTCCACTCCCGCCGCCACGGCGACACACTCTACGGGTATGCCAGCAGAGGCAAAGACCATTGCCATCAACGCCAAACTTCCCCCAGGTATGCCAGGAGTCCCTATAGATGCCACAGTGGAGGCAAAAGCGATGGCAAAATACTGGCTGACAGTGAGGTCTATTCCACAGCATGAGGCCATAAACACCGACGCGACACCCAAATAGATAGCGACACCGTCCATATTGATGGTCGCTCCCAACGAAAGCACAAAGCGGCTTATCTCCTTGCCCACTCCCATCTTCTCAGTACAGCGCATGGTATATGGCAACGTCGCCACCGACGAATCGCTCGAGAACGCGAACAACATGGCAGGCTGCATGTTCTTGAAAAACTTTAAAGGCGAATACTTACCTATCACACCCACAGCTGTGGAATACACTACGACAGCATGAAGCACGAAACAGAGATAGGCCAGCCCCACCAGCACAGCATAAGAGCCTAGCACCGATGGCCCGTTGTCAACAACCACAGGTGTCAGCATACAAAACACACCTATGGGCGCCAACGCCATTATGTACTCCAATATCTTACACACCACATCATTGAAACTCAAAGTCACACGCCGCGCCATCTCCCCCTTTTCGCCCACATGTACCATGGCTATGCCAAACAAAAGGGCTATAACAATAATCTGCATCATTGCCATCGAGCCCATAGGCTCTATGATATTGCGTGGGAACATCTCCACAATCTGATCCATCAGAGTCCTATGAGGAACCTCTATGGCTTCGGCAACATTGAGATCGATATGAATAGTGGGAATTAGGCCTCTCAACAGAGTCGGCACCACAAGTCCTAAAGCTACTGCAAAAATGGTCGTGACCATGAAATAAAGCAACGCCCTGAGCCCCAATCTGCCGACCTTCTTAATGTCATTCATCGACAAAATGCCCGCCATTATGGAAAACAGCACCAGCGGCACCACTATAAATTTCAGCAGATTAAGGAAGATTACACCTATAGGCTTTATGTACTCGTTCACAAAACCCGACTGGTTGTGAAGCAGCACTCCAGCGACGACAGCCAGCAGAAGGGCAATGCCTATCTGGGCAGTGAGGGAGTGTCTCAGGTCTATTTTTTTCATGTTTTGGGCTGTCAATTATATGAATCCGTCGTCTCTTATCTCTGTTCGTTTTCGAAATGCAAATATACACATTTTCCCCGAACCACAAAAACCGCCCATAAGTCCAATGCGACAAAATGACTTTTTGACAAAAAAAATCTCATAAGCTTGTGTGACAAAACTTATGAGACTTTTGAAGCGGAAAGAGAGGGATTCGAACCCCCGGACCCGTGAAGGTCAACGGTTTTCAAGACCGCCGCATTCGACCGCTCTGCCATCTTTCCGTGTCTTTTCGATTTGCAAAAATAGCAACATTTCCAATACTGACAAAATTTTTCTTTAAAATCACTATTACTCAATCAGTAACAAGGACATTATTGTTAAAATATATCTCCTTGAATATACTCTTAAGAAAAGTATTTAGAAAAAATGTTGTCAATTTTTCTGTTTTCTCTTTAATTCACATCTCTATTTCCATGGAATTGCTTTTATTGGGATTACACTCCACAAGTCTCAACAAACGTGATTTTCAACCATCTGCACATAAAATATCATTTTTGCGAAAAAAAAATTTTGCCATATCACGAAAATGAAGTACTTTTGCAACCGCTTTTCGAAAGGAAACATCTTCCTCAATAGCTCAGTTGGTTAGAGCACCTGACTGTTAATCAGGGGGTCGCAGGTTCAAGTCCTGCTTGGGGAGCTGGTAAAACAATCACAATTATTCCTCAATAGCTCAGTTGGTTAGAGCACCTGACTGTTAATCAGGGGGTCGCAGGTTCAAGTCCTGCTTGGGGAGCAGAGAGCACCGATATCGGTGCTCTTTTTTATCCACATAAATAAAGCGACGAAAAACTCCGTGACAGGATTTGTTCAACGAGAATAAACTTCAGATATATAAAACTTTTATCACCGCATATCGTTTTTTCTTAGTATATTTGCACCTGTCTTTTGACTGGTGTTTTTTTTCACACACTCACCTACCCTCACTATCACAATAATTTAAAAGCTCTACCCATGAGAAAGTTTATTGTTTTTTTGGCTGCAATAATCATTGCCGCCTCTGGTTTTGCACAAAACAAAAAGGAATTGGCCGAGAGGATCAATGCCCAGGACGAAAAAATCAGCCTGCTCGAATCGTCCATCAAGGATCTTCAATCATCTGCATCTTCTCTGCAAACCAACATAAAAAACCTCTCTGAAACCATCAATCTCCTTGAGAAAAAACTGAAATTCCAGGAGGATATCATCAACAATCAAAACTCAACAATTCAACAGCTCCAAAAGAATTTGGCATCCGTCAAGAGCGCTAGCGTCGCCGCAAATCCCAACGCTATAATCTCCGATCCTCAAAACGAGGAAGACACCATCATTCAGCTCATCCAGTTGTATTTCTCTGCCAAGAAATGGGAAGACAGAATTCCTCTGGTATACAAACCGGAAGAGGCACAGAAATTGATGCCCAAAGCTTACGCTGAAGGTATCACGAGGTATGAGGTCAATAAAAACAAGATTTCCATTCCCGGCGAAAACTACAAAGTTGGCGACAAATTCATCGCAAAATGGGACAGCTCACCTATATACATTATTAAAACACCCGAGGGTTTCAAAATAGACTGGATCGCAACCTCGGGTTACGACGAAGTTCCTTTGAGAAATTACAACGACCTAAAGATGACCGAGAAGAATATCGTTCATGCTGAGTTCCGCACGATGGAAGATGATGGCAAAAGTGATTTAGGTAATAAATATTACACTATATTCATCGATAATACTTTTGTAAGACTGCAAAAAAACTCTGCCGCAGGGCAACGGCTATCGCAAATCGTGAAAAACTCAAATGATGATATCAGAATTATTGTTGAGGTTCAAGGGAAAAGAATGATGAATGGTTATGGCGATTACGAATACTATGTCTTAATCAACCGTATAGTGAGAGAAAACTGGTTTAGCGAATAAGCCTACTACCTCGCTAATCTCTTTTTGATAGAAATGAAAAACTTCTTTATACTATTATTGATTGTGTTCTCCATTGTGGCTCTCTGCTTCGCTGGACTGGGAATAAAAATTATCGTGCGCAAGAAAGGTGAATTCAAACGCCACTGCAGCAGCATGGATCCATACACCGGGGAAAGCTCCGGATGTCTCTGCGCCAACAAAATCGAATCTGCATGCAACAATCGCAAACAACACCCTTATCAACCTCTCGAGGTTAACAATGAACTCATGAAGGAAATGTCAAACAACTAATTATTTATATATCATGGATACAACCGCCATTCTAAACAACTTGGGGTCATATGCCAAACGAGTCGGCCGTACCGCCGCCAAACCCGCTGTTCTTCTTTACCTCGTTCTGAAGGACCCTGCCACCTCTAAAAAAGACAAATACATTGTTTACGCAGCATTGGCATACCTGGTTCTGCCCATCAACCTGATTTCCGCCAAACGCATCCCTATTTTGGGATGGGTCGACGAAGCCGCCGCTATTGCAATAGCCTACAAAAAAGTTAAAAACAACATCTCTCCCGAAATGGAACACGAAGCCGAAACCATGCTGGATAGATGGTTCTCAAGATAAAATGGTAAAGAGCTCATCGCTAAATATTTTTTCATGAAACAATTCGCCATCATTTTTGTCTCTTTTTTGGCTCTCGGCATTCCTTGCATGGCTCAACAACCCGAGCCTATCACAGTGTTCCCTTGGTGTGAGGACTTTGAGTCGGGCGATGCTCCTGGATGGTCGTTTATTGACAACGACGGCGACAACATGAACTGGTTTGTCGCCGACTACAACCCTGATGGGGTAGGCGGCTACAGCCTCTTCAGCCCTTCTTACGTGCAGGGCCAAGAAGACAACTGGGCCGTCTCGCCTCCTCTGTCACTACCAAACGACTGCCTTTCGCTACATCTTGAATGGCGAGTCAGATCATTGGATACCTACCAGGAGTTCTACGAAGTCCTTATCTCCTCAGGGCCACTATTCGACCTCGCTTCTTACGACTCTATCTACAGCGAGACTTTCTCTGGAGGCTACTTCTCACGCAGCATAGACATCTCCGCATACCGCGGAACAACAATATATATCGCCTTCCGCCACCGCAGCCAGTTCCAAAACTATATGTGTATTGACAATGTATGCGTAAATACCGACAACTCTGCCCACGACTCTGTCTCCGTTACCATCAATGCTCCAGCCACCGCTTTCGTCGGCGAGGATGTCGTTCTCTCTGCCGTGTCCAGCAACGCCGACTCTTTCATCTGGACTATCGACAGCGCTGTTGTCAACACCCTTGAAGGAGCTAGTGTTGTCGCTCATTGGAACAAACCAGGAACATTCCACTATAGCGTGACAGCTATCAATGAGTGGGATGAATGCACAGCCTATGGCGTGATTGCAATATCAGAAAAACCCAACGAGTCTGTTTTCGGTCCCGAAGAGAGTCTTAATTATCTAACAATCTTTCCAAACCCAGCAACCAACACTATTGTCATCAATGCTCCTGACGACGCCGACATAGAGCTTATCGACCACAATGGAAAGGTCTTAATGAAGCGTCTACACTCGGACAAGATGGACCTCTCCGGAATTGCCCCTGGGGTTTATTTCATACGTTCCTCGTCTCCACAAGGGGTATTGGTTAATAAGGTCGTCATAGCCACAAACTAACATTAAAAAGTATTATAAAGGCTGCTCCAACCTTTTCATTATCTCTACCCTTCTTAATCTCCTATACATTTTATTATATCCGAAGCCAAAATATGGGCTTCTCCATGAAGGGCGGCGGCTTTGTCACCCGCTGTGCCATGAAGCCATACCGACATGGCCGTTACAGCCTGCAGGTCAATAGGCTGCATCTGCTCCTTATAATAAGCATTATGCTGAGCCAACAGACCTAAAAGAATTCCCGTCAGCACATCACCGCTGCCTGCCGTGGCCATACCTGGATTGCCTGTCTCATTGATTATCACATCGCTCTCGGGGGCGAAGATTCTGGTATGATAGCCTTTATTCACGATTACAAGTTTATGCAAATCGGCCATCCGCTGACGCTCAGCACCATGGAAGAGCCTATCATACTCACGAGCATGCGGCGTAATAACGGCACCCATAGCCATACTCATATCTTCCGGATGCTGTGCCAGCATATTCAGTGCGTCAGCGTCGAGTGCCAATGGCTGACAAATGGAAAGCGAATTTTCTTTCCTGTAGCGAAGCAACTCTAAAAATGCCTGCTGCGTGACATCTTCTGTGCCAAGTCCTGGACCTATGGCTACAGCATTGTAATAATCCAGATGTTTCGGCAAAGAACTGAAGACCTTCTCGTTGTCGTCTATTGACAGCATAGCCTCAGGTACAGCAGTCTGCATAATCTCGACACCACATCGGGGCACATGTACGGTAAGCAGGCCTACTCCTGACCGAAGGCAGGCTCGTGCGGCAAGCACCGCAGCACCCATTTTACCATAACTGCCGGCAACGAGCAAGGCGTGACCAAAGTCCCACTTGCTGCTATCCCGCTTCCTTTCAATAAGGTAGTCCGCACGGCAACCTATTGAATTTGCATATTCTTTAATTTTCATACCACCTTTTAAGGGCTTTATCAAAAAAGGCAACGCAGCATGCCGCGTTGCCTTTTCTCTACTGTATCTGATAAAGATTAGTTTTCAGGTTTCAGTGTACCTACAGTGTAGTGGCCAAGGTCAAAGTAACGTTTGGCAAGACGTTTGATGTCTTTAACTGTAAGGCTGTTAACCATCGACTCGTAGTTGTTGATGACAGCGTCGCGATCCTCGTTGTAGTAGTAGCTGCCCATGATTTGTCCCAGCCAGAATTTGTTTTCCTGCATACTGGTTTCACGCTCCTTAATCATCTGGAGTTTCACTTTGGTGAGAGTTTCCTTGTTGCAACCTTTCTTGATGCATTCCTTCAGAAGGTCGATAGCGGCATTCTCGACGCTTTCGCAATTCTCAGGAGCGCACTGCAGGTAGAACAGCCAGCTTACATTACCGTCAAAGTCGATGTCGTAGGAGACAGTCGAATAGGGGCTGTAGGTCTCACCCATCTTCTCACGGATAACCTCTGTGGTGCGAATCTGAAGAGCCTCGCCAAGGGCACTGACAGCGATGCGCTCACGCAGGCTGTTCTTGGCAACAAAGCAGCCACTCTCGCCCATAACGAGAACCATACCTTGCTTGTCGGTACCGGCAAGGGTAAGGCTGTGGTTTACTCCACTGACAAGGCGGGGGCTCTTGTCGAGAGGCTGCTCGTTGTGCTGCTTGCCATTTGTGGGCAGTATGTTGAGATAAGAGGCGATGGTCTTAATGTTGTCATCGCTGATATTACCGACGAAGAAGAAAATCTGGTCGCTGGCGTCTGCGAAACGCTCTGCGTAAATCTGATATACACGCTCAAAATCAATGCCGTCGATATCCTTTTCGGTTGGCATAACGACAAGACGTGGATTGTTGCCGTAGGCTTTGCCGTAGAAGTCCTTCATGAATTTTGCCTGGGGATTGGCGGAAGCCATACGAACCTGGGTATGCAGTGTCTCGATATTACGGTCAAACGACTCACGGTCTTTGCGAGGAGCCTCATAGTAAAGGTCGATGAGCTGCATCATGGTCTCGAGGTCTTTGGGTACACAGCTGCCACCGAAGCCCTGCTGTGTGGAGCCAATATAAGGTGACACTCCTACGGTTTTGCCCTGGAGTTTCTTGGAGAGCTGGCTGCTGCTGAAATTTGCAAGACCTGCATCGTCAACCAAGTTGGCGACATTTCCAACCATATAAGCCTCCTTGTCGCTGTAGAGCGAGGAACCGCCCAAAGAGTAGCTGCGCATTACAATCTCATCTTCTTTGTAGTTGGTCTTCTTGACAACAAAACGGATGCCGTTAGGAACAACATATTCGGTGTATCCCATAACGCTGTTTTCTCTTACAGCGACGGGGATGACATTCTTAACCTCTTTGTCAAACAGGGGCTCGTCCTTGTAAGTGTCAACCCAAGGCTCGGTGGTGACATTCTTGCTGTTGGCGACAATATTGAGGATAGCGTCCTTGGTGGGGATGTTGTAACCTTCTTTCTCAGGAGCAGTAAGGACATAAACAAAGTTCTCGTCGGTAATCCAGTCCTTAACGACATTATTCACCTCTTCGAGGTTGATTCCGGGAACAAACTCGCGGGCATAGGCGTCCTCCTGACGGATGCCAGGGATGACATCACCTTCAAGGTAGTGCTGTGTGTATTCGTCGGCAAAGGCGTTGCTCTGGGTCTTGTTAAGCTCCTTAGCGGCCTTGCGGTAGCTTTCGAGCATACTCTCCTTGGCGCGGTCGAGTTCTGCCTGAAGGAAACCGTGCTCATCGACACGCTTCATCTCCTTGAGCAGCATAGCTGTGGCCTCTTCGATGCGGTTATCCTTGGGATAGGCGGTAAGAACGGCGCAGTCCAATTTGGCAAGGAAGCTGCCATAGCCGCCGCCGGCATAGAGGAATGGGGCGCTGGCTTTCTCGGCCATCTCAGCGAAACGGGCATTGATGATGGTTTCGGCGAGGTTGCGAACCAACATTTGGCGATAGTCACCTACGGTACCTTTGGGAGCCTGGGGGTGCTTCCAGTACATCTGGATGCCGGCTGAAGAGGCTTCCTTGTCGGTAGCGATAGCCACGAGAGGCTCCTTGTTGTTGGGAACATTGTAATAGGGACGCTCCTTGGGGTTGGCGGGCATCTTGTTGTCGGTAAAATACTCTTTGACCTTGGCTTCCATCTCGTCGACATTGATATCACCAACGATGATAACAGCCTCGAGGTCCGGACGATACCAGTCTTGATAGAAACGAACAATGGTAGGACGCTGGAAGTTGAGCAGCACCTCCTCTGTTCCGATAGGCATACGGTTGGCATAGCGCGAATCCTTGAACATCACAGGCCAATACTGCTTTTGCAGACGGTCCTGAGCGCCGAGGCGACCACGCCACTCTTCAATGATAACGCCACGCTCGGCATCAATCTCCTTGGGGTCCATCAAAAGCTTCGATGCCCATCCGTCAAGGATCTTCATACCCATCTCAAGCATCTCGGCATCGTTAGGCATATTGACATAGTAGACTGTCTGGTCGAAACTGGTGTAGGCATTGACGTGACCGCCAAACTGCACACCCTTGGCCTGCAACTTGCTGATAAGTTCGTTGTGAGGATAGTACTCCGTACCATTGAAGGCCATGTGCTCGGTGAAGTGAGCCAAACCAAGCTGATCCTCATCCTCGAGGATAGAGCCGGCATTGATGGCGAGACGGAACTGTACACGTCCCTCGGGTTTCTTGTTGGCGCGGATGTAATAGGTCAGCCCGTTGTCAAGCTTGCCTATACGCACTTTCTTGTCGACAGGAACCTTGGCCGACAAATCACTTTTCTTTGCTTTTCCGCTGTTGCCAAGCTGTGCGTAACTTACACCTGCCGTGGCCAACAGAAATAGCACGAAAATAAAAATCTGTTTTTTCATTTTGTTGTTGAAATTTAATTAATTATATAATTATTTGATATTTTCCCAATTTGCAAAAATAAACAATTTATTTCTAAGGAATACAAAAATAATATATGTTTCAGCGTTTATTGTTTCTCGCATCTCATATTTCTTGGTTTTTGGCACCGTCTCTTTCCGCACTGTCAGGTAATAAAAACAACACCAACTCAGCCCTTTGCCATGCCACAGTCTTTTTTTCAACTGACGAATTGTGGAAAAAAAACTTAGCCCTTCAGAAATATAAGACGATTCTGAAGGGCAAAATATTACAGTCTGAAGTTTTTTTCTTTCTTACAACGCCGACTCAAGGTATTGCTTCAATTGGGCTGGAGTGACATCATGGTGTATCTCGCCGCCTACCGCATATGATATGGCTCCTGTCTCTTCACTCACAATCACCGAGACAACATCCAGTTGCTCGGTGACTCCTATCGCAGAACGATGGCGCAGACCTAGATTGGGGTCTATGTCAAAATTCGACGACACAGGCAAAATGCAACGTGCCGCGACAACTGTGTTGCCTTTTACCAACACTGCGCCGTCGTGAAGTGGTGAATTCTTAAAGAATAGTGTTTCGAGCAACGCTGAGGACACTTTGGCGTCAATAGTCTCGCCCGACGCAATAATGTCGTTGACTTCGTTTTGCCGTATGAATACTATAAGCGCTCCTGTCTTGGTCTGAGACATGTGCATGCACGCCAACACATAGGGTTCAAGGTCGATGGTGTTGTTCTTGGTGTTCATGCTTTTTCTCCAGAAACGGAGACGCTTCAGCAAACTGTCGCCGTCGATACTGGTCTTGGTGCCAACCATAAGCAGGAATCGTCTTATCTCTGGCTGGAAAACAATAATGAGCAATATGAGACCTATCGAGATAAACTGCCCCAAGATGGTTGCTGTCAGCTTCATGCTGAACAATGTCGCCAGTTGCCATAGGATGTATATAATAACCACAGCCCAGAAAATGCGCAGCACATTTGTGCCTCGCACCGCTTTGTAGATATTGTAGGCTATGATCGCCACCAAGAGTATGTCTATTATGTCGACAATTGTTATTGTAGGTAAGCCGTGCATATTATGTTTAGATTGTAATTAATTGAAAAGAAATACAGTATAAAATAATTGCTGCTATCATTGTAGCGACATCATCTTCCCAATAATGTCGATGGTTTGCCGTGCCTCGCGCACATCATGCACTCTCAGTATCTGCGCTCCATGTATCAAAGCTATGGCATGAAGTGCTATTGTGCCCACGAGTGCGTCATCAGGATTCGTATCAAGCAATCTATAAATCATCGATTTGCGCGACAACGCAACCAATAGCGGATTGTTGGGAAACAGCCTCTTCATTTCGCCAAGACGAGACATCAAAGCATAGTTTTGATTCAGATCTTTCGAAAAGCCAAATCCAGGGTCGATTATCACATCCGCTACTCCCATCCTGTGCAACTGGGAATTCTTCTGGGAAAGCTCAGCGACAACAGATTTTAAGTCGCTCTCCCCTTCCACACCTCGTCCCGAGGGATTTTCTCTGGTACCAAGTGGATTGTGCATGAGTATGTACGGCACCGAAAGACTGGCCACCACCGAGAACATATCACTGTCGAAAGCGCCGCCACTGATGTCGTTTATGATGTCGGCTCCAGCTTCCACAGCAGCTCTGGCTGGCAACGAGAAGCATGTGTCAACTGAAATCACCGCATCGGGAGCCATCCTGCGTATGGCGGCGACAAGGGGCGACAACCTGCGGGCCTCCTCTTCTGGCGAGAGCAACACGGCTCCAGGACGGGTTGACACAGCTCCCACATCTATTATATCCGCACCATCCTCAAGCATAGCTTCCGCATGGTCAATAAGTTGCTTCTCTGTACCATAACGCCCCCCATCGTAAAAGGAGTCGGCCGTGGCGTTGAGTATGCCCATAACCACAGGACGGTCGTAGGTCAGCAACCGCGAACCGCAGCGCAATGTGAATGGTTTGAAAGAATTCTTTTCTGTCATAACAATAAAACAACGTTCAGGTCGTTTTAATATTGTTTTTTTACTATTTTTTATGAGCGAAACCGAACAACAATTTGCAAAAGAGATTGAAGTGTGCCGTAATGTCTTCTTCAAAAAGACCCGTGACTACGGCACCTCCTGGCGTGTCTTGCGTATGTCTTCCATCACAGACCAGATATTCATAAAAGCCAACCGAATCCGCAACATCGAGGAACTGGGCGAAAACATTATCGGCGACGACCCTCGCGAGGAATATGTCGCTATGGTTAACTACGCTGTGATGGCTTTGATTCAACAAGAGTTGTGCGACGACGAACGCCAAGAGCTGGACCTCGACACCACTATGGCTTTGTACGACAAGCACCTAAAACGCACCGTAGACCTAATGCTTGCCAAAAACCACGACTACGGCGAGGCTTGGCGCCAAATGAGGGTAAGTTCTATGACCGACCTCATACTCATGAAATTACGCCGCATCAAACAAATCGAGGACAATGATGGCAAAACGTTGATTAGCGAAGGTGTCGAGGGTGGCTATATGGACATCATCAACTACTCGCTCTTCTGCCTGATCCGCCTGAACGAGGATAACAAAGACGCGAACGAATAACTCCAATGAGGCTCATTTGATTGCATTCCAATCTCAATACAAATATTTTATCCGACAAATCTTCACAAAGAAAAAGAAACAAAAAAAATGATCGCAGAAAACAATACAACAAAAATCATACGCATTATTTCCCGCTGGTTCGTGGGTCTGGTATTCATCTTTTCCAGCTTCACGAAAGGAGTCGACCCACTTGGCACAGCCTACAAAGTGGAAGAATACATGACCGCATGGAGCTTTGGCAACATTTCCTTCGAATGGGCTTTGCCTATGGCTCCTTTCCTCTCAATGGCTCTCATCACCGCCGAATTCCTTGTCGGCATATTGCTTCTCACAGGCTCTTTCCGCAAGCTTTCCGCTTGGCTGCTACTACTCATGATGGCATTCTTCACTGTCACCACTCTGTACGACGCCATCACCAACAAAGTCAGCGACTGCGGTTGTTTCGGCGACTTTGTAAAACTTACCAACTGGCAGACTTTCTGGAAAAACATCGTCCTCGATGTACCTACTGTTTTCATCTTCCTTACTCGCCGTTGGCCTCGCCGCAAAAGCCTCGAACGTGACATACTGGTGTCGCTGGCTGCCATTGCCGCAATGGTTATCTTCGGTGTATACAACATCAACAACGAACCCGTACTCGATTTCCGTCCCTGGAAAGTTGGCAACGTGATGATTTCCAACCTTGACGAAGGACTTGAGACAACCAATGAGGTCACCTACCGCAACAAAGCCACAGGTGAATTCGTCACCATGGATTCCAAAGAGCTCGTCAAACAGAGCGCCGATTGGTTTGAACAATGGGAATGGGTCGGCACTAGCACCATCAGCCCTTACGAGATCCGCGACCCCAAGAACGACAGCGTTGTCTCTTTCCCTCTTATGGATGCTGACGGCAACGACTACACCATAGATATCATTGGAGCCACTGAAGGTCCTGTACTGGTGTGTACCATTCATCATATCGCCGACGTCGACGAAAGAGGCATAGCCGCCATCGCCGAAGCCAAACAGCTTGCCGAGGATCGTGGCATTCGCTTCTCCATCATCACCAATGCCGAGGAAAACGAGATTCTGGAGCTGCTCTATCAAAACGACATGATCGACGCCGAATACTTCTTCGGCGACGAGAAGGCGCTTGAGGCGATGCTTCGCAGCAATCCCGGTTTCATAGTGCTTCACAACGCCACCGTCAAAGGCAAATGGCACTACAAAAACATCGACAAAATCAAAGACTTCCCTTTTGAAATCGACTGATAACAACAATAGCCAAGAAAATAAACACGTCTAATCAATAAGATTCAACAATCCATGCTTCAAAGAATTCAATCCTTCTATCTGGTCCTCTCGGTAGTAGCCATCGCTTTGATGTTCCGATTCCCTATCGCCACATATACCACCACCACACCTACCGGCGACATCAGCGCCGCCCTTCAAATAACAAATACCAAAACTGTTCTCTCTGAGGACATGCAGGACTATCATTTCATTGGCGACGACACTGTCAACATGCCCGGGAAATGGATTTTGGGTGTCCTGGCGGGTATCGCTGGCGCCATCGTGCTAGTAAGCATATTCCTATTCAAAAACAGAATGCTGCAAATCCGCGTTATCGCTTTCGCTTTCCTTTTCAACGTCGCGCTGATATTCCTCATCTTCTTCTGGGCCATCAACGGCACCGGTGGCAACGGAGGTTATCTTAAAGCGCTTACCGACACCGGACTTATGCCTGGAGACATCACCACCAATATGCTTACTCCAAGCACCATCGCACCGATTGTCTCCGTCATTCTTCTGTTTCTTGCCCAGCGCGCCATCCGCAAAGATGAAATAAAAGTGCGCGCAGCCGACCGTCTTCGTTAACCCGGTCAATACAGTAAAAGTTACTAAACAGCTCATGACCGAACACACCATCTCAAAATATAGCGCCGATGACCTGCCCGAGGTGGCGAAACAGCTGCTCTCCCTCTTCCCTCAAGAACGATTCTACGCATTCTTCGGCTCAATGGGGGTTGGCAAGACTACTCTTATCAAAGAGCTATGCCGGCAACTAGGCGTAAAACAGAATGTGAGCAGCCCCACCTTCGCCATAGTCAACGAATACAGTGACTATAATGGTGAGCCGATTTACCACTTCGACTTCTATCGGCTAAAAAAAATTGAAGAAGCCTACGACATCGGTTATGAGGAATACTTCTATTCCGGCTACTATTGCTTTACCGAATGGACCGAAAAGATTGAAAGCATCCTCCCCGAACACTACATCAGGATAGAAATAAAAGAAACCGCAGGACTAAGAACCCTGACGGCAAAAGTGATAAATGAATAAAAAAAATAGACGGTCGTTTGACCGTCTATTTTTATCTCATCTCTGCTCAGTATTATTCGATGGTGATGGTCTGTGCCAACTGTTTCTGCTCTTCAGGAGTGTACTTCGGCAGTGTCACCAAGAGAATACCGTTCTCTACTTTTGCGCCAATGTTTTCTTTCTTGACGTTCTCAGGAAGTGTAAGCATTTGCTTGAACTGCACCGAACTGAACTCACGACGCAGATAGTGGCGCTTCTCTTCCGACTCTTTCTTCTCTTCTTTTTTCTGCATCTCTATGACCAGATTGTTATCGGCATCGACACTCAAAGTGAGGTCTTCTTTGTTCATGCCTGGAATGCAGAGCTCCAAACGATAATCTTTTTCCGACTCACTGACGTTCATTTTGGGCGTTGTGGTGTGCTCTTCTGTTGTGCAGAGCCCGTTCCAACGGTTCCAATCCAAAAGTTCATTGAACATCGTGCTCATAAGGTCATTGTTTCTTCTTGCTACTAACATGGTTTTATCCTCCTATATTTTTTTGTTGTTTGTATTTTTGTTTTTTTAAGTGGAACATTCGTTCCATTTGGGTTTTCTATGTTAAGAGTCTTTCAAACTATTTTCATCTCCTCTCACTCTCACCTTTTCAATCACATCTTTCACCCCATATTCTATCAAACACAATGCCACAATATAATACATGTCAATATTTCCGATTTTGGCCTGTTTTTGCAGTTTTCATAATGTCAAAATGTAAGTTTTAGCGGTTTTTCAAGATTTTTTATGTACATTTGCAAAATTAAAAATATTTATAAATGATTATCTAATTAGCTTTAAAATAATAAATTAGGCATATTTAAATCGCATATATGAAACAATTTATTACCTTTCTGTTTACCATCACAGCTTTTATCCTCTGCTCATGCTCATCATCAAACGAGAAAACGAACACCATGATGAATCCCGCCATGAACTACAACGACCTTGGCAACACTGGTCTTAAAGTCAGCGAATTAAGCATAGGCTGTGGCGCTTTTGAAAAGATGGACACCGCTCAGGCCCGCGCCTTTATGGACATAGTCCTTGACAGCGGAATGAACTACATCGATCTTTACGATGCCAGCCCCATAACACGAGGCAACATAGGCTATGCTCTTCGCGGCCGTCGCGACCAAATGATAATCCAGGGTCACATCGGCTCTTATTGGAACGGAACTCAATACGAGAGGACAAGAGACCTCGAAAAAACAAAGAAAGGCTTCGAGGAAATGCTAAGACTGCTCGAGACAGACCATATTGAAGTGGGCATGATTCACATTGTAGACAAAGTATCCGATTGGGAGGAAATAGAGAATAGCCCCTTCATGGATTATGTCAAGCAACTCAAAGCCGAAGGTAAGATCAAACACATCGGCGTCAGCAGCCACAATGTCAACGCTGCTTTGGCTGCCGTTAAAAGCGGAATCATCGAAGTTCTGATGTTTAGCCTTAACCCTCTCTTCGACAGAATGCAGCCTGATGTTTTGCCTTGGGACAAAGGCAGCCTTGACAACCTCAACGCTGGACTTGACCCGAAACGAGTAGAACTATACAATTACTGCCAACGCAACAAGATCGCAATAACAGTCATGAAAGTCTTTGGCGGTGGCGGACGACTGCTCAAGGACGATTCTCCTTTGGGTGTGAAACTCACTCCGACTCAGTGTATCAGCTATTGCCTCAACTACCCTTGTGTGGCAACAGCTATATGTGGAGCGAAAAACAAAAACGAGTTACTTGATGACCTCAAATACCTACACGCCACCGAAGCTGAACGCAATTTCACCTCGGCCGTGGTGGGGTCGCCAGCGGAATCCGAGAATGACCCAAACGAAAAAAGCACCGGGTGCACCTACTGCAACCACTGCTCCCCATGCCCTGCTGGAATAAACATAGCCAAAATAAACGAACTGCTCGACAAAGCCGCAAAATCCGACAAAGACAAAGCTCAGGCTCAAGCGGAATACAACAAACTAGAACATCGTGCTTCGGAATGTGTGGAATGTGGCGCTTGCGAACAAAGATGTCCTTTTGGAGTACCCGTAAGACAACGCATGAAAGAAGCAGTATCCGTGTTCGAGGATTAACGCACAATCAACCTAATCCGTTGTCTTGCAAAGCAAAAGACAAAACAATCCATTTTTCTATAATAACAAC
This sequence comes from Bacteroidales bacterium, assembly GCA_017960475.1. Classification (GTDB taxonomy): domain Bacteria; phylum Bacteroidota; class Bacteroidia; order Bacteroidales; family P3; genus Colimorpha. The sequence continues at coordinate 22,310 of JAGCZH010000002.1, forward strand.
GGCAAAAAACAAAAAAAACGGGAATAACGTACCCTCTTATTATTGCGAAATATTGAGGACAAAGCAAAATACATTATCGCATAACATACTGATTTACAAAATATAAATAGTGTATTATAAAAAAATTAGTCAAAAAATGTTGTTGTATTGAAAAAATGTAGTACTTTTGCACTCTCAAAAACGAAAAGAAAATGGCAAAGAAAAATAAAGACGCAAGAGTTCAGGTAATACTTGAATGCACTGAGCAAAAGACCAGCGGGGTGGCCGGTATGTCGCGTTATGTCACAACGAAAAACAAAAAGAACACCCCCGAACGTTTGGAACTGAAGAAATACAATCCGTTCCTGAAGAAAGTAACCGTTCATAAAGAAATCAAATAGTAATAGGAGAGTTCAGTTATGGCAAAGAAAGTTGTTGCAACCCTTAAGACTAGCACTGGCAAAAGTTTCGCCAAAGTCATCCGTATGGTCCGTTCCCCGAAGACCAATGCCTACGTTTTCAAAGAGGAAATCGTTCCTTCTGACAACGTTCAGGAATATCTGAAGAAGAAATAAATTTTTTCATACGCTTTTGTTTTACCCTGCTCTTTTGAGTGGGGTTTTTTCGTATCTATACACCCGTATGAGCAACGGGAAGTTATAGAAGGAAGTTAATCTTCGATGGAAGTTAAAAAGGAAGTTATGCGCTATGCGCAGGACAATACATATTCATTTGTCCTCTTTTACTCCCTCTTTTACTCCCATTTTAACTCCCTCTTTTACTCCCTCTTTTACTTCCACTTTTACTTCCACTTTCATCCCCACTTAGCCAAATGCAATAAAACCATAAAAAAAACGTTTATCAGACTAAGAATTTCGGAATACCTTAATCAAAGTGAAGAAAAAAGAGGAAGACAATTATATTTTCATAAAAGGAGCTCGCGTCAACAACCTTAAGAATATCGACGTCAAGATTCCACACAATAAACTTGTCGTTATCACTGGGCTTAGCGGTAGCGGCAAGTCTTCGTTGGCTTTCGACACTCTCTATGCCGAAGGACAACGTCGCTATGTGGAAAGTCTGAGTAGTTATGCCCGACAGTTTATGGGTCGCATGAGCAAGCCTGAAGTGGACTACATTCTTGGGGTTGCTCCTGCCATAGCGATAGAGCAAAAGGTCAACACCTCCAATCCTCGTTCTACAGTTGGCACATCGACAGAGATTTACGAATACCTCAAACTTCTGTATGCCCGTATCGGTCGCACATTCTCACCAATATCGGGCGTAGAGGTCAAGCGTCACAGTGTATCAGACGTTGTGGATTTCATTTACAGCCGTCCCGAGGGTGAGCGCGTAATGCTTATGGCACCCCTAGAAATCACAAAAGAGCGGACGCTGAGAGCTCAACTTGGAATCCTACACCAAGAAGGCTTTATGCGAGTCTCCATTGGTGGCACCATCGTCAAAATCGAAGACTTCCTACCTGTGTGTAACGACAACGAAGACTATGGCGAGACATATCTTCTTGTCGACCGCATTAGCGTGCGGCACAACGATGACGACCAGATAGCAAGAGTCTCCGAGTCGGTGCAGACCTCTTTTTTCGAAGGCCGTGGCGCCTGCCGTGTTCAGACTCTGACCGAAAACGGCAATGACATTGAGATTATCAACCACGATTTCTCCAACCGTTTTGAAGCCGATGGCATTGTTTTCGAAAAACCCAATCCCAACTTTTTCAGTTTCAACAATCCATACGGCGCCTGCCCCCGCTGCCAAGGTTATGGAAGTGTGATAGGCATCGACGAGGACATTGTGGTTCCCAACAAGCAACTCTCTATATACGAGGATGCTGTCGTTTGCTGGCGTGGCGAGAAAATGTCGGAATGGAAGCAGCATTTCATTCGTCTCTCCACAAAAATAGATTTCCCAATACACACACCCTACTGCGAATTGAATCAGGAGCAACGCGACCTGTTATGGCATGGCAATGGAGTATGGGAGGGTATTGACGGATTCTTCAACTGGATTGAATCGCAAAGCTACAAGATACAGTATCGAGTAATGCTCGCTCGTTACCGAGGCAAAACAACTTGCCCCGACTGTAAAGGCTCGCGACTGCGCCCTGACGCTCAATACGTGAAAGTTGGCGGCAAATCCATAATTGAACTCACCAATATGCCTGTCAAAGAGCTCAACCGGTTTCTTGAGAACATTGAGCTCTCCGACTACGAGCGGAAGCTTACAGAACGAATCATGAAAGAGCTGCGCAACCGTGTCGGATACCTTATGGAGGTAGGACTTGGCTATTTGACACTCAGCCGACTGTCAAACACTCTCAGCGGCGGCGAAAGTCAACGTATCAACCTGGCCACCTCGCTGGGAAGTTCTCTGGTAGGTTCCATGTACATCCTCGATGAGCCATCGATAGGCCTTCACTCTCGCGACACCGACCAACTTATCGCCGTACTCAAAAATCTCCGTGACTTGGGCAACACCGTCATAGTGGTCGAACACGACGAAGACATCATGCGTGCCGCCGACTACATCATTGATATTGGTCCTGGCGCCGGTCGCCTGGGAGGAGAGGTGGTGATGGAGATCGAGAACAAGGAACTTCGTATTGACAATGAGCATATAAAAAAATCCGTCAAGAAAAACATCTCCCAATCGCTTACTGCCCAATATCTGCTTGGCGAGAAGAGCATTCCCGTACCTGAAAGCCGCCGCCCGTGGCGCGACCGTATAGCTCTACATGGCATATATTGCAACAACCTGCACAATGTCGACGTGGAAATCCCCCTTGGAGTAATCACTGTCGTAACAGGTGTCTCCGGTTCAGGGAAAACCACCCTTGTCAAGCATGTGCTCTACGACCTGTTACAGAAACGATTCGATGGCAATGACGAGTATCTGGGACGTTGCCGCAGCGTTGACGGCGATATGGCAATGCTGGGCGGCATAGAACTTGTGGATCAGAATCCTATAGGACGATCAACACGAAGCAACCCAGCGACATACATGAAAGCCTTTGACGATATCCGCCAATTGTTCGCCATGCAGCCTTTGGCAAAAACACGCGGATACAAAGCGGGGTACTTCTCTTTCAATGTAGAGGGAGGTCGCTGTGAGACATGTCAAGGAGAAGGATATGTCACTATAGGTATGCAGTTTATGGCCGACGTACATCTTGTGTGCGAAGACTGTGGCGGCACCAGATTTCAGGCCGAGACTTTGGAGGTTCTTTTCTCAGGCAAAAACATCAGCGATGTATTAGAGATGACTGTGGACCAGGCCATTGATTTCTTTAATCCAGACAACACCACAGAACCATACAAAGCGCCCTGTCGACAGATAGTGTCTAGATTGAAGCCACTTCAAGATGTTGGTCTAGGATACCTGAAACTGGGACAAAGCAGCAGCTCGCTCAGCGGCGGAGAGGCTCAACGTATAAAATTAGCCTCATTCCTTGTTAAAGGCAATTCCGAAAACAGCGGCTCCAGCGCCAGCAAGCCCCAACTTTTCATCTTCGACGAACCTTCCACAGGTCTTCATTTCCACGATATTCAAAAACTCCTGTCATCACTCAACACACTGGTCGCCAACGGACACAGCATTATCGTGATAGAGCACCACCCCGACATCATAAAACAGGCCGACTGGATTATTGACATGGGTCCCGAGGGCGGAAATGAGGGCGGTGAGGTGGTATTCGCCGGAACACCGGAGAACCTGCTGAGCTGCGAACGATCATATACAGCAAAATACCTTAAGCCAAAACTTAAATAATAGCATTGCAAAAAATGGAAGAGTATAAAAAAATCATACGTCAGATAAGAACAGCTGCCAACATAGGCCTTTACGGAACCCTGCTTGTCGGTATTTTGACCATTGCCGAGCACTATTTGGACAAATATGTCTGGGCAAGGGAAATAACCACCAACGAATACACACACCACCTCTTCATGTACGTCGGACTGGTATTGGCGGTAGGATATATTGCGATGATTCTTTTAACACTGCGTCGTCAGATACCCAAGCTGAGACAGATGGATGAAACACCGGAAACACTTAGATGCTACCTCAAATTAGCAAGGTGTATATATATAGGTGCATTGGTTGTGGCAATTATCTTAGCCGCCATAATAGTCATCACGCATGAGAACACTTTGATAATGCTTATGATGCTCCTCTTCATCACACTGGCGCTGAACTATCCCAACATGTACAAGATGAAAAACGACATGGGGCTTGACGACAACACCATGAAAGAACTCTTCGGGAAAGATTATATTGACAAAGAATAACTTATCTCCCTCCCTTCCATGATGAAAAAAACAGATACAATATGCGCCATAAGCACCCCTGCAGGTATAGGCGGAATAGCGGTGATTCGCATTTCGGGAGACAAATCTAACAATATAGTAGGATTCTTCCTTACCGACAGCAAAGGGCACAAAGTCGAACTCAAAGACCATAAGGCAACATTCTGTCGCTTTATTGCCGATGGCAAGCTACAAGATGAGGTGGTGGCGACACTTTTCAAAGCACCACATTCCTACACAGGCGAAGAGGTCGTTGAGATATCCTGTCACGGTTCATTATACGTGCAACAGAAACTACTGCAATGCATTATCGACGCAGGGGCACGCATGGCCGAAGCTGGCGAATTCACATTAAGAGCCTTTCTGAACGGACAACTAAACCTTTCGCAGGCCGAAGCCGTAGCCGACCTCATAGAGTCACGATCCGAAGCCGCGCACACCCTTGCCATTAGCCAGATGCGAGGAGGTTACGCCAAGGAGCTTGAAGCCCTAAGGCAAGAATTGATAGATACCACCGCATTACTGGAATTGGAGCTGGACTTCAGTGAGGAAGACCTTGAATTTGTCAATCGACGCAAACTAAAAGAAATGATTGACAAACTAATAGAAAAGACACAAGCACTTATAGGCTCATTCCAAGCCGGCAATGCTATCAAAAACGGAGTCCCTGTCGCCATCGCCGGACGTCCCAACACAGGCAAATCGACACTCCTTAACGCACTCGTAGGTGACGACCGCGCCATAGTGAGCGAGATAGCTGGCACTACACGCGACACTATTGAGGAGCGCTTTATAATTGACGGCATAGAGTTTCGCCTTATTGACACAGCAGGCATAAGAACTACCGACGACAGCATTGAGCAGGCTGGCATAGAGCGCTCATTCCGAGCTATGAGACAGTCTGCCATAACTCTTTACATCACAGATGTAGCAGCAACCGCTACTGATGATCAGTTATCGCAGGTGGTTGGTGATGAAGAGATAGTAAGAAAAGACATCATTCTTATAAAGAACAAAATAGACACATTATCCGATAAAAGAGACCTCCCCGCATTGACAACGACGACAATCGAAGGGAAAGAGCTTTCTACCATTGCGTTGTCTGCGAAGGAAGGGTATAACATGGATAAATTGCGTAAGTTGCTTGTCGAGAAAGCACGTAAAGGATACGGTAAAGAGGATGTGCTACTAACCAACACACGCCACTATGAAGCCCTGACAAAAATGAGCAAAGCTCTCGAAGAGGTAAAAAAAGGAATGGACGTCGAGCTCACCCCAGATCTGCTGGTGATAGACCTCCGCGACGCCCTGTACCATCTTGGCACCATCACAGGCAAAGTCGCCGCCGATGAAATTCTTTCGTCTGTCTTTAGTCGCTTCTGCATCGGAAAGTAATGAATAACGTTATTGGGGCATGAATAAAAGTCCCCAAAGGGGACGGCACATAACAGACGTGGGCGGCAGCCCACGGGAATGAAGCATAAAAAAAATTGAGCCCCGTAGGGGCGGCACATTGATTATCAAACTTGTGCCATCCCCACAGGACTCTCTGTTTTTTGTACCATGGGCACACACCCACGACTATCTATTTCGTCCTTACTTGGGCGGTCACACCCATCGTTACTTTGCGGTAACCAGACGGTATGTGTCGCTAGCTATGACATACTCTTCGTCGGTTGTTACCACAACGGTGGCGACCTTTGAATCGGGTGTAGAGAGGATAACATCCTCGCCCATGGTCTTGTCGTTGAGTTCCAGGTCGACTTTTATGCCGAGGCATTCAAGACCTTCAAGGATAGGACGACGCATGAACCAGGCGTTCTCGCCGATACCACCGGTGAAGAGCAGCAGGTCGCATCCACCCATCTCTGCCATATATCCACCAATATAGCGTTTAACACGGAGAGCGAACATATCAAAAGCGTAAGTGGCTCTCTCGTCACCGGAATCACGGCCGGCGCGAATGTCACGCATATCCTGTTTGTCGCCGCTGATACCGATCAAACCACTCTGTTTGTAAAGCATTTTGGTGAGGGCCTTGCTGTCATAGCCTTGATCCATGAGATAAAGTAATACGCCTGGATCCACATCACCGCAGCGACTACCCATAACGAGGCCTTCGAGGGCGGTCATACCCATAGTGGTGTCGAAGCTCTTGCCATGGTCGATGGCTGCGATAGAAGCACCACTACCAAGGTGGCAGGAGATTATCTTAAGGTCGTTCCAGTCGCGGCCAATCATCTTGGCTGCCTTTTCGGCTACAAACTTGTGGCTGGTGCCGTGGAAACCGTAGCGACGTATTCCATATTTCTCGTACATCTCGTAGGGTAGACCATACAGGAATGTTTTGGGTGGCAGGGTGCTGTGGAAAGCAGTGTCGAAAACCACGGCTTGCGGAACGTTAGGAAGGACCTCACGCATAGCATAGATACCTGCCAGATTGCCAGGTGTGTGGAGTGGTGCCAAATGCTCGAGGCTCTTGATCTGCTCAACAACCTTGTCATTTACCAAGGCGCTGTCTTTGAAAATCTCACCGCCATGGGCAACACGGTTACCTACCGCGCCGATCTCTTTAAGATCCTTGATAACACCTATTTTCTCATCAGTCAAAGCTTTGAGAACGATTTTGATACCTTCGGTGTGGTTGGGAATAGGCAGCTGCTCATAGTGTTTCTGTCCATTCCACTTATGGGTAAACTCTCCCATATCCAAGCCGATACGTTCCAACAAACCTTTTGCCATCACCTGGGCATTGTTCGCCATATCTATCAACTGATATTTTATCGACGAACTACCGCAATTAAGAACTAATATTTTCATATTGACAATGTATTTATTTATAAATCTTTGTTTTACTAATCCACTCGTATTCGAGTTTGTTTTTCAAAATTACAAAAAAAAATTAAAAAAAATGGAAATGTAAAAAAAATTAACTTTTTCAGGAGGCATCAAGCTTGAAATAATGTGACAAAATTCTTGCCAAAATCTGTTTCTAAGTTTGTTTTTAATGAAAATTTTGTAAATTTGCATTTTGTGACATTATACAGATAATTTATAAACTACTAATAATAAACATCATGGCAAGAAAGAGCATCCTTCCAGGCAAAGACAAAGGTCATGAATGGACTTTTGCCTCTATTGGCGGTGTAACCCGTGTAACTATTAATAATGGCGACGACATAGCGCATCTCGACGAGTTGGATCAGAAACTATGGACGGTGCTAAGCTGTCCTGTCAAAGGATTGGAATTCAACGAAGAGACTCTTCACCAGATGGATTTCGACAGCGATGATAAAATCCATGTCAACGAAATCATCGCCACAGCCAAATGGATAACAGGTGCTGTGAAAAACGCCGACAACATCATCAATGGTGCCGACTCCATTGAGCTTGCCGAATTGAACGAGGCCGACGAGAACGGCGCTGCTATCATTGCCTCGGCAAAAAGGATTCTCGCCGGTCTAAAACTTGAAAAAAGCTCCATTTCACTTGATGATGTCGTCGAGGCCCTCAAGGCTTTTGACGAGAAAGTGAAAGCCAAAGACGACGCCACTGCCGCCACCGTGGATGAACGCCCATACGGCGACAACACCGACGACGCCATAGCCGCTGTCAACTCCATTAAAGATAAGGTGGCCGACTATTTTATGCGATGCAAACTCATCGCTTTCGACGAGTCCTGCTCTGAAGCCGTCGATGTCTCGGTAGAGAAAATTCAGGCCATCAGCGAGAAAAATCTCGCCACCTGCGCCGACCAGATTGCCGACTACCCCCTGGCTCGCCCCAACAAGGACATTAAACTGTTCCTCAACAACGGCATTAACCCCGCTTGGCAAGCCACTTTCGAGAAAGTTCGCACACTGACTATTTCCGCCGACTATCCCAACGTCGACGCCATAGATGAAGGCCAATGGAATGCCATCGTTGCCAAACTTGACGCTTATGTCGCCGGAATGGCTGACGACAAAAGCGCCAAGGTGGAATCCTTCGACAAAGAGCTGGAGGAGGAAAACGCTGACATAAAGCTGGTGAACAAATTCCTGCTTATCTACCGCGACTTCTACAAACTACTTAAAAACTTTGTCGTCTTCTCCGATTTCTACACACGTGACAAAAACAAGCTGGCCGTTTTCCAATGCGGCCAACTTTACATTGACCAGCGTTGCTGCGACCTCTGCATCCGTGTCTCCGACATGTCGAAACATGCCGATATGGCTGGACAAAGCGGCATGTTCCTCATCTACTGCCATTGCACCTCGAAAGCCAAGGGGACGGAGATGGACATTGTGGCGGCTCTCACCGACGGCGATGTCGACGATTTGAGAGTAGGAAAGAACGCCATTTTCTATGACCGTAGCGGCCAGGACTGGGACGTAACAGTCACCAAGATTGTCGACAACCCTGTGTCGGTGCGACAGGCATTCTGGGCACCATACAAGAAACTGTGGAAATTCATCACCGACAAAATCAATAAGAACGCCGCCGAGAAGGAATCGAAGCAGATGGACGACCTCACCGCCAAGGCTGACACCGCCACCGACAAGATAGCCGCCAAACCTGCCGATGGAGCCGCTGACGCTGCGGCAGCGGAAAAGAAAACTCCGTTCGACATCGCTAAGTTCGCTGGTATCTTTGCCGCCATCGGCTTGGCATTGGGCGCCATAGGTGCCGCTCTTGCCGGACTTGGCTCCTTTGTCTTTGCCAAATGGTATAATATCATACTGCTTGTCGCCGCCATCATCGTCATTGTCTCTGGACCTTCGATGTTTATCGCATGGTCTAAGTTGCGCAAACGCAACCTTGGCCCTGTTCTCAACGCCAACGGGTGGGCTATCAACGCTCAAGTTCGTATCAACACTGCCTTCGGCGCTACCCTCACAAGCCTCGCCAAATATCCTTTGGTAAAAATGCCTGACCCGTACGCCGACAAGAAAATGCCAGCATGGAAAAAATGGCTTATCACTCTCGTTGTACTTGGAGGTATCTTCTGCGCCCTCTATTTCACCAACACTCTGAAATACGTTGGCCTGCCATTCAAGAAAGAGCAACCTGCCGCTGTCGTCAAAGACACCATACCCCCTCAACAAGACACTGTATCGACAGCCATCAATCCGGCTCCTGCCGACACCGCAGACACAAAAGAATAATCAATATCAACAACCCATTGGTAAACATTCATCCGTTCTCACCAATGGGTTTTATTGCTTTAGCAGCAAAAAAACATAGGGGAAATATATCAACATTTAAGTTATTGTATACTAACCCTGAGACATCTTTAAACGTTAAACAATGGGAAGTAATAAACGGAAGTTAATCTTCGATGGAAGTTAAAAAGGAAGTTATGCGCTGCGCTCAGGACAATACATATTCATTTGTCCACTTTTACTCCCATTTTAACTCCCTCTTTTACTCCCACTTAATTTAAGTATTAACCCCGAGACATCTTTAAACTTTAATCGTTAAACCTTAAACTTTATTTAAACGCAAACAATGGGAAGTAATAAACGGAAGTTAATCTTCGATGGAAGTATAAAAGGAAGTTATGCGCTGCGCGCAGGACAATACATATTCATTTGTCCACTTTTACTTCCATTTTAACTCCCTCTTTTACTCCCACTTAATTTAAGTATTAACCCCGAGACATCTTTAAACTTTAAACTTTACTTAAAACAATATTACAATGTCTTCTTTCGCCGATCTTTCAGCCTGGTCTTGGTTGATTCAATTATTTCTTATTGTCGCCGCTCTCCTTGTGGCCAATCTCATCAGGTGCAATGTACCTATCTTCCGTCGCAGTCTACTACCTTCAGCCCTCCTGGCGGGACTATTGATTCTCTGCCTTAAGCCCATCGGTGCCATATCCAACATTGTAGACCGACATGTTATGGAGGTCATCACATACCATGCCTTGGGTCTGGGTTTCGTGGCGATGGCTTTGAAAAACAAAAAGATCAAGAGCGCCACATCGACCATCAAGGTCATAGAGACAGGCGCCGTCACCGCCAGCACTTACATCATCCAAGGTCTTTGCGGTCTTCTCATCACCGTGCCTCTTTTCCTCTGGTGGAACAACCATGATTTCTTCTACTCATCGGGACTTCTTCTCCCCATGGGCTATGGTCAGGGACCAGGACAAGCCCTCAATTTCGGCGTCACCTTCAGCGGATGGGCCGCCGACCAAGGCATAACTTTCCACGGCGCCGACTTGGGTCTAAGCATTGCGGCAACAGGTTTCATCGTAGGCAGCCTGGTAGGTGTTATCTACATGAACGTCCTGCGGCGCAAGGGCAAACTTAAAATCAACGATGGCACTTACGTGGAAAAATACACCCTCGAGGACTATGAGTCGGAAGGCGAGATTCCTCATTCCGAGTCTATAGACAAACTAACCGTTCAACTTTGCCTGGTGTTGCTGGTCTACGCTTTGGTTTTCCTGCTGATGTATGGCATACAAAGATTAGATCTGGGCGACTTTGGAGTAAAAACTCTCAAACCATTGGTGTGGGGCTTCAACTTCCTTTGGGGCACTCTTCTGGGCGTGTTGGTGAAATGGATTATCGGCCGTCTACGTAAAAGCAATTTGATGCAACGGGAATATATCAACAACTACACTCTCGACCGCATTGCAGGAACCTGCTTCGATTTCATGATTGTCGCCGGCACTGCCGCAATCGACTTTAACAATCTACGTTCTCTATGGCTGCCACTGATACTGATATGTCTCCTCGGTGCTTTCGTGACTTTTTGGTATGTGCTGCGCTGCTGCCGCAAACTATACCCCGACTATACTTACGAAGCTTTCTTCTCCATGTTCGGAATGCTCACCGGAACAGCATCCAACGGCATGATTCTTCTCCGCGAGATCGACCCTCGTTTCGAAACCCCTGCCGCCAACAACCTGGTCCTTCAGACAATACCGGCTTTGGCTTTCGGGTTTCCGGTATTGCTGTTAATGGGCTTCGCACCTCAAAGCCTTAACAACACCTACATTTCTATAGGTTTGATGGTTGTCGCATTGGCTATATTCGCATTGTTTATCTTCCGCAAACCCAGAAAACAGCAATAAAAAAAACAATCAAAATCCATATCACAATGAAAAAAACACTATTTCTTTTGCTATGTATAGTATGCCTGTCTCTTGCCTCGGCACAAGACACTACTAAACATATTCGCACAGGCTGGAATTTCGGCGTCTTGCCTAGCGTGGCTTTCGATGCCGACCTCGGATTTCAATATGGCGCCCTAACCAATATCTATTATTTTGGCGACGGCTCCACATATCCGGATTACCTGCACTCTTTTTATGCCGAAGCAGCATACACTACAAAACATTTCGGAATTTTCAGAACTTCATACGACTCAAAATACCTGATCCCCAACCATCGCCTAAGTGTCGACATCACTTATCTCCCCGACCAAATGTGCGACTTCTATGGTTTCAATGGTTACAACAGTTATTACAACCTTACCTACTCTGACCAAAATGACCCCGCCTACATCACGCGCGCCTTCTACAAGTACCGCCGAGACCTATTCCGCTTTAGCGCTGACCTACAAGGTGAAATAAAGAAACCTTGGTACTGGAACGCAGGACTCGGTCTACTCTATTTTGGGGTTGGACCTGTCAATATTGACCGTCTAAATAAATTCACACGTGATGAAGAGGATTATCTACCCGATACTGTAACGCTCTTCAGCCAATACGTATCTTTAGGTTTCATTAAGCCCAGCGAAGCCACCGGTGGCGCCCATCCTTACTTGCACGGTGGTGTCACCTTCGACACACGCGATCGTCAACAAAATCCAAGACGAGGCATACACGCCGATGCTTTCTTCACATATTATGCCGGACTGGAATCAATGAGTTCTTTCAACAATGTGAAATTCAATGCTGCCTGGCGGCATTATCTGCCCATTATCGCCAATCGACTAACTTTAGCTTACCGCGTTGGCACTCAACTCAACATAGCTGGCGAAAGTCCTTTCTATCTCAATACATACCTCAACCAACTCTACATGCAACGTGTTGTCTATGAAGGATTAGGTGGAGCAAACTCAGTGCGAGGCATCATGCGCAATCGTATCCTTGCCCCAGGCGTGGCTTTTGCAAACATAGAACTCCGCACACAACTATTCAGCTTTAAAGTCGGCAAAAACCTATTCTATATTGGGTTGAATCCTTTTGTTGATGCTGGTATGGTGGTACAGCCTTACGAGGATGAAATTCATTTGCTTAATACAGCAAACCCAATTCTTAACGACATCAGTCCTTATGCAATAGATAGAGGACTCTATGTGCCACACTTCGGTGGCGGCTGCGGATTAAAGGTGGCCATGAACGATAATTTTGTCCTCTCCGTCGACTGGGCAACAGCCTTCGACAAACAGGACAACGGCAAGTTCAGCAACCTTTACATCAAAATGGGATACATGTTTTAATACTTAATAAAAAAAACATTTAATATAATATGGACGAATATAGAAAAACCAACTATCGGCCCTACATCAAATGGGGTATGCTTATTCTACTAATCGTTATTGTTGTTACATCTTCATTCTATACAATACGATCAACCGAACGCGGCGTACTATCCACATTCGGCAAAATGAGTGACGAAGTCATAACCGACGGACTACATATCAAAATACCCTTCATTCAAACCATTAAACGAGTGAATGTCCAACAGAAAAAATTCGATGGCAAAGAGAACAGCTACACTCGCGACGTGCAAACCTCCGAGGTTGAATACACCATCAACTACGAACTTGTACGAGAGAATGTCTCCAAACTCATGAAGAATGTCGGCGACGACTATCACACACGCATTGTTGTGCCTTTCATCCGTTCAGCCATGAAGGAGGCTTTCGGTAATTTCGCAGCCACCGAGATAGTCGAGAATCGTGACGCAGTTCGCCGCTCTATAGAGCAGCAACTACGGAAAACTTTGGATAGCAACTACTTTATAAACATACAGTTCCAACTTGTAGACATTGACTTCGACGACGAATTCGAAAACGCCATCAAGGAGAAACAGGTGGCAGAGCAAAACGCCTTGAAGGCCAAAAATGTCACCATCCAGGTCGAAGAGCAAGCCAAGCAGACCAAAATCAAGGCTGAGGCCGACGCTGAGGCCATGCGCATAAAAGCCAACGCCTTGGAGCGCAACCCAAAATTGGTCAACTACGAGGCTGTTCAGAAATGGGACGGCAAAATGCCCCAGTATATGTTAGGCAATTCCGTACCTTTCATCGATATAAAGTAAATTTTTTTTTGTATTTTTGCAGTCATCGAAAAATAATATAAAACAATATATCTATGTATCGTACACACACTTGTGGAGAATTAAATATCAGCAATGTGGGGCAAGAAGTGACTTTGTGCGGCTGGCTTCAGCGTTCTCGCGACCTCGGCGGCATGACCTTCATTGACCTCCGTGATCGTTATGGCATCACTCAGCTTGCTTTCAATATGGAGACCAATGCTCCTTTGTGTGAACAGGCTCGCAAACTTGGACGCGAATATGTCCTACAGGTGAAAGGCACCGTCATCGAACGTTCATCAAAAAACACCAAGATACCTACCGGTGAAATTGAAATCAACGTCAAAGATCTCAACATACTCAATGCGGCGAAGACACCTCCTTTCACTATCGAAGACGTGTCTGACGGCGGCGATGACCTTCGCATGAAATATCGCTACCTCGACATACGCCGCAACCCCGTGCGCCGCAATCTCGAGCTGCGTCATCGCATGGCGATGTTGGTCCGTAACTACCTTAGCGACCGCGACTTCCTGGAGATAGAGACTCCCATGCTCATCAAGAGCACACCGGAAGGTGCCCGCGACTTTGTGGTGCCATCACGTATGAATCCTGGCGAATTCTACGCACTTCCCCAAAGTCCTCAACAGTACAAGCAGCTGTTAATGGTTGCGGGTATGGACCGCTACTTCCAGATTGTTCGCTGCTTCCGTGACGAGGACCTCCGTGCCGACCGCCAACCGGAATTCACACAGATAGACTGCGAGATGTCCTTTGTTGAGCAAGAGGATGTTTTGCAGATGTTTGAAGGCCTCGCCAAACATCTCTTCAAAGAGGTTAAAGGCTTGGAATTCGGCCAATTTCCACGCATTACATGGCACGACGCCATGCGCCTGTATGGCAGCGACAAACCAGACATCCGTTTCGGAATGCAGTTTGTTGAAATCAACGATGTCGCCAAAGGCAAGGGTTTTGGGCTGTTCGACAACGCCGAACTCGTAGTAGGTATCTGTGCCGAAGGCTGTGCTGAATACACACGCAAACAACTCGACGCTCTTACCGATTTCGTCAAACGTCCACAAGTGGGCGCTGGCGGCATGGTGTACATAAAATACAATTCCGATGGCAGCTTCAAGAGCTCTGTCGACAAATTCTACACCCAGGACGACCAAAAAGCCATCGCCGACAAGTTCGGTGCCAAACCTGGCGACTTGATGTTGATCCTTTGCGGTCCAGCCATGAAGACACGTGTCCAGCTCTGCGCCCTTCGTCTCGAGATGGGCAACCAACTTGGGCTCCGCAACCCCGAGGTGTTCGCTCCTCTGTGGGTCGTTGATTTCCCTCTGCTGGAATGGGACGAGGAGACACAGCGCTACTACGCTATGCACCATCCTTTTACAGCTCCAAAGCCAGAAGACGAGCCTTTGCTCGACGACCCGAATCGTTGGGGCGACATACGTGCAAACGCCTACGACATCGTGATGAATGGTGTCGAAGTCGGTGGCGGCTCCATCCGTATCCACGACCGCACACTGCAGAACAAGATGTTCCACACCCTTGGTTTCACCGACGAGCAGGCTGCCGCACAGTTCGGTTTCCTCATGGATGCCTTCACCTACGGTGCTCCTCCTCACGCAGGTCTCGCCTTTGGTTTCGACCGTCTATGCTCTCTGTTTGGCGGTGCCGACTCAATCCGCGACTTCATAGCATTCCCCAAAAACAACAGCGGCCGCGATGTCATGAGCCAGTCCCCCTCGCCTATCTCTGATGCCCAACTTGAAGAACTGTGCATAAAAGTTGACGTAAAAAGCGATAATTGATTATTATGCGTAAGCCGATTTTCAATTCTCAATTCTCAGTTCTCAATTTGATAAAATCCATGCGCCTCCGCACACTACCCCTCTCTTTGGCAGGGGTCGTTTGCGGAGGCATACTCGCTTATGGCCATAGCGACAGCAGCGTATTGACATTAGCATTACTGTTCCTGACCACGGTGTCGTTACAGATTCTCTCCAATCTCAGCAATGAGATGGGTGACCATCTGAGCGGCGTCGACGGAGACAACCGCGAAGGTCCCAACTATAGCATGGCCGATGGCGGACTTACAGAGAAGCAGATGTGGCGCGCCATTAACGGCACTGTCATCACTTGTGCTGTCAGCGGTTTGCTCATGCTTCTTTTCTCGTTCCACTTCGACATTCTAAATTATAAATTCATAATCCTCATCCTTCTCGGCGCTGCCGCGATATGGGCGTCAACACACTATACCCTTGGCAAAAGTCCCTACGGATACAAAGGACTTGGCGACATCTTCGTCTTCATCTTCTTCGGACTCGTTTCTGTGATGGGAAGCTATTTTGTCATTGCTCACACTATCGATTGGATTATGATATGGCCTGCCGTAGGCATAGGCTTTTTGAGCATTGGTGTACTGAATGTCAACAACATCCGTGATATGCAGAGCGACAAGGGGCTGCGCCAGACCATACCACTAAGGATTGGCGAGAAACCTGCAAAAATATATCAAACAGCTCTCATCATAGGCGGATATGCCTGCATGCTTTTTTCTTGCCACACGATGTGGCTGTTATCCGTTGTGCCACTGTATGCCATTCATCTCTATTTAGTGTGGAGCCGTGAAAGCAAACGCCTTGATCCTGCCCTACCCCTTCTTGTGCTGACAACTTTCGCCACATCCATAGTCTTTGTGATTTGCTGCTATGGCATATGATTTCGATAAGATAGCCCCAACCTACGACCGCCTCAACCACCTTATGACCCTCGGTCTGGACCGTCGTTGGCGCCGCCGTGCCGCAAAACAGCTCTCTGCCTCCAAACCCTGCTCTTCATTCTCCGTTCTAGATGTAGCCTGTGGTACCGGAGACCTCTCTCTGGAACTGTTGAGGCAAGGCTACCAAGTCACCGGCATCGACCTCTCCGAAGAGATGCTCGAAATAGCCAAGCGAAAGACTGCAACAGCCAGTTCAAAATTCATAATTCAAAATTCAAAATTCCTTATTGCTGACGCCGAATCCCTCCCTTTCGCCGACGCCTCCTTCGACGCCGTCACCTGTGCCTTCGGCATACGCAATTTCGTCCATCTCGAGAAAGGTCTCAGCGAGATGACCAGGGTCCTCAAACCTGGCGGTGTCATGGTCATCCTCGAGATGTCCACGCCTGACAGTCCCCTCGTCCGTCCCTTCTACAATTTTTATACCAAGCGAATCATCCCATGGCTCGGACAGCGTGTCGCAGGCAATAGCGACGCTTACACCTACCTACCCTCCTCCATCGAGCGCTTTCCTAAAGGCAAAGCCATGCTTGCCACCCTATCCTCCCAGGGCCTCCATGCAACACAAAAAAAACACCTTTTTGGCGTCTGCCGACGCTACACAGCCTCAAATTAACATTACCCACAGTTTCACCTTTATTTTCTAAGAGACACTTTATAACGTTAAACCCTAAACGTAAAACGATATCAAGCCCATGGCTGACAATTATCTCGAAAAACGCTATGACGAAGTCTTCGGCAAGAAGACCGTCACCAAGAAAGTAGGACACACCCTCGACGAATTGCTCACTCGCAACAGATCCACACGAGGATACAAAAAAGAGTTTGTGGTGAGCGAAGAGCTTCTCAAACAAATAGTCTCGGTGAATACCAAGATCGGCTCAGGGTGCAACCGGCAGGTACTGCGTTTCAAGTTAGTCACACGTGACACCGGAGCCGACAAGGTGCTAGAGAACATCAAGATGGGCGCCGCCCTCCCCGAACTGCACCTCCCCTTCCCTGGCACAGAGCCAGAGGCTTTCATCATAGTGTGCTCCGTTGCCGGTGATGACAAACTAGCACTTATCGACCTAGGCATGTCGCTACAAACCATGTCGCTCCGCGCCGTGGAGATGGGTCTCAACACACTTATAGTGGGAGCCTTCAACAAAGTGAAGATACGAGAAGCCTTCAGCCTCCCCTACGAACCCGTTGCCATACTCTGTGTAGGCAAAGGCAACGAGAAGTTCGAGTTAGTGCCCATCCACGAAGGGGAAAGCCATGCCTATTATCGCAACAACGGCATCCACTACGTCCCCAAAGTAGTTCTAGACGATATTATTCTGTAATCCGTCTTTTGTAACCTTATACAAGGAATAGCCGATTTCTGAGAAACTGGTGAACCACACAGTGATGGTGTATGTATCAGAAATCAGCAAAACTCGTAGACCATATTCCATAAAAACAAGGATTAAGAATGCAAATTTAGGGTAAGTCTTTACACCGAAAAGAAACAGCCGACTTAACAAAATGTTGTTAACAAAATGTTAAGTCGGCTGTTTCGTCTTTTCTTTCAGTTTTTTTTCGGAGTAATGACTCCCTATGAAATTGGTTCGCTATAGTTACAAGCGAGCGGATATCCGCTATTCCTCTACTTTCACAATGCGGGTGTAGCCGTATTCCTCAAGTTTCTCAATCTGGGCTTTGATGTTCTTTGCTTTAGGGCTGATAAGGACACGGTTGCCTTCATCACGAAGCTTGTTGACCTCGACAATAACCTCACGCACACGCTCGGCAGCAAGACCTGGCTTGAGAAGATATGCAACAGATTCTCCCGAGCGGGCAACCTTGAATCCTTTATCTTTAAGGATTGTGACAATACGTTCAAATCCGATACTGAAACCGCAGGCAGGAGCCTGTATCTTGCCGTCACTGAACTTGCCTATCATCTCGTCGTAACGTCCACCACCGGCAATGGAGAATGAATAGTTTTTCTTGTCGTTGAGCTCTATCTCAAATATCGATCCGGTATAGTAACCCATGCCACGAACCAGCGACGGATCGAAAACGACATCGCCCTTGTCGCCAAGAATAGATCTCACACAGCTGATTATGGTCTCCATATTCTCAGCGACACCGTCGGCAAGTGCCCCTGCAAGATGCTTGTCGGTGAAAAGTTTGCAGCTATCGTAATCAGTGCCGTCGGCAAGCATTGAGCAATACTTTTCTATACCCTGCTCGGGAAGCTCCATTTTGCGAAGAAGCTCTTCAACACCGCTAACACCGATTTTGTCCATCTTGTCGAGGATGATACATATCTCATCGAAACTCTCGTTCGGAAAACCACATGCGGCTACCATAGCCTTCAGGATACGGCGGTCGCCGACACGGATCTTGAAATTGTCCATACCCAATCTGTGCAGCATTTCGGCTGTGGCTGAGATAAGCTCTATCTCCGCGAGATTGCTTCCATCACCGATAATATCGATATCACATTGGGTAAACTGACGGAAACGGCCTTTCTGAGGCTTGTCGGCACGAAACGAGCTGCCTATCTGCAAAGCTTTGAAAGGATAAGGCAGAACATTCATATTGTTGACAAAGAAGCGGCTAAGCGGAACTGTAAGGTCGTAGCGCAATCCGCTGTCGCAGAGTTCCTCCTGTCCCTCGGCTTCACGAAGTTTGTCGCCACGCTTCAGAATTTTAAATATGAGCGATTCATTCTCACCACCTTGTTTGTTGGTAAGGTTCTCTATATGTTCTATCACCGGCGTCTCAATCAGAGAGAAACCAAAGTTGCCGTAAGTCTCTTTGATAAGGCGCAAGGCATATTCTCTTATCTCCATATCCGAGGGCAGCTGTTCCGGCATGCCCTTGACGGGTGTCTTTATCATTGCCATATTAAGTGTGGTTTTTAAGGGTCAAAAGGAGGGGTTTTAAAAAGGATATTTCTGCCAAAACAAGGGTTATTATTTTTTTTGTCACAGTCACGTTTGAAAATCTTGTCAATGTCTTTTACACAAAAATAAAGAAAAACTGATAGAATAAATTCAAACAAATTATCAAAAAGTTAGCATTCCGCGACAAAAGAAAACGACCTCTGTTTTGCGGTGCAAATTTACAAAAAAAATATATACCCGACTATTTTAAGAAACTATAATCAAAAAAATGTGTATATTTGCAAGTTTTTATGGAGACAAAAGAAACAACAATAGAAAAAGCGATAGACCTCGACAAGGTGCTCGCCGCCAAAGGCATAAAAGCACCCCGTTGGGTGTTTCGTCTACTGAAAAGGCTGCTTCATGTTGACGAGCTGAACGAGGGCATTTATCTGCACCGAGACAAACAGGGTGTCGACTTTGCACAAGCGATTATCGAATACATCGGCATCAATGTGGAGTCATCACATGCCGAACGCATTCCAGCAAGCGGCAACCCCATCATTATCGCCAACCATCCTCTGGGTGGTCCCGATGGGATGGCTCTTATCGCCGCTGTCGGGAAAGTGAGGGAAAATATAAAATTCCCTGTCAATGACTTCCTTATGCACCTCCCCAATTTGCGCAGTGTTTTTGTCCCCATCGATAAAGTACACGGTAATCGCACCACCGCAGCGGGCATCAACTCGGCTTTTGCGGACGACAATGTGTTGCTGTACTTCCCCGCAGGTCTCTGCTCAAGACGTATCAAAGGCAAAATAGTTGATTTGGATTGGAAGTCAACTGTTGTCAAGAAAGCCATACAGCATCACCGCGACCTTGTCCCAGTTCATATCGAAGCCAGAAACCGCCGCCGTTTCTACACCATCGCCAACCTGCGCAAAAAAATCGGAATCAAATTCAACTTTGAAATGGCTCTGCTCCCTGGCGAGATGTTCGCACAACGTGGCAAGACAATAAAGATGACCTTTGGTGAGCCTATCAGCTGGCAAAGCCTCGACGACGGCCGTCCTGCACAACAATGGGCCAAAGAGCTACACGACAAGATTTATACCATTGAATGACAACGTTATTAATAATTTGAAATAGAAAAAAACAAATTCTTTCATAAAAGACTCTTCCTTACCATCACACAAGACACAAATCGTATTTTTTATATGGATAAAGACTTCAGCTATATTATACCTCCCGTCGACAGAGAACTCTTGAAAAAAGAACTTTCCAGCAAGAATTTCCTAAGACATACCAACTTCGGAGGAAAAGAGATTTATGTCACCACGGCACACCTTTCTCCCAACATCATGCAGGAAATAGGAAGGCTCCGCGAACTCTCTTTTGCCACTGAGGGCGGCGGAACTGGCAAGCCCGTCGACATTGACGAATTCGACACGTTGCCAGAACCATATTGTTTCAAACAACTCTTTGTCTGGGACGCTGAAAACGAAGCTATCGTAGGCGGATATCGCTTTATCCATGGCAGCAATATGTTCCGCTCAATCGATGGCTCTATCTACACTCCAACGGCGGAACTTTTCCACTACTCCGACGATTTCATCGAGAACTACCTGCCGTATACTCTTGAATTGGGTCGGTCGTTTGTACAACCCGAATACCAACCTGGCAACAACCTGCGCAAAGGAATGTATTCGCTTGACAACCTGTGGGATGGTCTGGCGACAATAGCCGTTGAGATCCCCGAGACGCGCTATTACTTTGGCAAAATAACCATGTACCCTCACATGAATCGCAAAGCAAAAGACTTGATCCTATACTTCTATCAAAAACATTTCCCCGACCGCGACGGTCTTGCCTGGCCTCTTGAGCCTTTGATTATCGAAACCGATTACAACGAACTTCACAACATCTTCACAGGCCGCAACTACAAAGAAGACTATCAGATTCTAGTGAAGAATGTCAGGGCTCTGGATTCTTATGTACCCCCTCTGGTAAACGCTTACATGAACCTCTCGTCAACCATGCGCTCATTCGGCACTGCCTACAACCACGCTTTCGGCGAAACCGACGAAACGGGAATACTGATACAAGTACGTGATATCTTCCCTGAGAAGAAAGACCGCCACCTGGAGACATACAACACACGCAACCAACTCTTTGAACGCAGAAAACTATTTAAAATAAACATTCACCGCTTGCCGTGGTGGAAAAATAATTCGGTCGACGATGGAAGCATGGATGACCTTAGAGAGCACAAGATTGCCCGTGAACGCTCCTTGTCGAACAGTGACGACTCACTGACTCCGTCGCAACGCAGAAAACAGCGTCGTGAGAACCGTCGTGAGAGGAGGAGAGAGAGACGTAAAAAACAATAAAAATGGAAATAAAAAGCGCTACATTCATAGTAAGCAATAGCGACTATCGCAAATGTCCCGACAATAATCTGCCGGAATATGCTTTCATTGGACGCTCCAATGTCGGCAAATCGTCGTTGATAAATATGCTTACCCGCAACAAAAGCCTGGCAAAAACCAGCGTCAGGCCCGGCAAAACGCAACTCATCAACCATTTCCTCATTAACAAAGAATGGTATCTTGTGGACTTGCCGGGCTACGGTTATGCCCGCGTGTCGAAAAGCGCTCGTGAGTCTTGGCAAAAAATGATAAACGACTACTTCATCAATCGCAAAAATCTCGTAAACACCTTCGTTCTGATCGACTCACGCATACCTCCCAAAAAGATCGACCTGGATTTCCTTTCTTTTCTTGGACAAAACGGAATAGCGCTCTCTATTGTTTTCACCAAAGTAGACAAGCAAAACCAGAGCGAGACAGCTCGCAATGTCAACGCTTTCAAAGAGGCCATGCTGCAACAATGGGATGAACTGCCTCCTGTTTTCATCACATCCTCGGTGACAGGCACCGGCCGCAGCAAAATACTGGACTACATTGATTCTCTTAACACAATGATAAACGCCCAATGACAACAATCAGAAAAAAGACATCATATCTCTTTACCGCATTCATCTTTATTGCTGTAGCAACCATCACGCCTCATTACGCAATATCCCAAAACACTGCCAATCTTCAAAAAACAGTGACCGACATCAGCAAAGAGGAGTCAATGAAGCACGGCTCCCTTGCGGTAAGTGTCTACAGCATCGACAGAAAAAGCCTTGTGTATGGATTCAACCAACAAAAATCTGTCATTCCTGCCTCGGTGACCAAACTCATCACCACCGCTGCTGGCTTTGAAAAACTTGGCAGTGGCTTCCGTTTCAGAACCACCCTTGGATATAGCGGCAACATCGACCAAAACGGAACCCTCCATGGCAACTTGTTTATTATAGGAGGCGGCGATCCTTTGCTGGGCTCCTACCGTTATAAGCAAACCGTTCCTGACAGCCTCTTTATAGCCTGGAAGCGTGCAGTGAGCGCAGCAGGAATCAAAGCCGTCGATGGGCGTGTACAGTACGACGCAAGCATTTTCGACAACCATCCCATAAACGACTCATGGCAATGGGGCGATATCGGAAACTACTATGGCAGTGGAGTCAATGGACTCAACTTTCACGAAAACATGTTCTTCATACACTTCACTCCAGGCGCACGCATCGGTTATCCCGCCACCGTGTCCCGTACCGAGCCTAACGGGCTGGCGCTTCATATCATTAACGAAGTGACAACAGGGCCTGCGAAAACGGGCGACAAAGTGAATGTTTATGGCGACCCTGCCTCTACAATCCGCACATGCAGCGGCACAATGCCAATAGACAACAGGAATTTCTCGGTCCGCGCCTCTTTGCCAAAACCTGGCCAGGCATGTGCCGATCTTTTCACCGCTTATTTGCGTCGCAACAAGATCAGCGTCTCAGGTGCCGCATCAGAAGCTTTGAAACGTCCTTCCAACATGACGACACTTCTGGAATACACCTCCCCTACCTATTTCCTCATAGCCCAATACACCAACATGACTTCCAACAATACCTACGCCGAGTCTATTCATCGCTACATGGGATACAAGACCGGTGGATTAGGCAGCGCCGCCAATGGCTGTAAAGCTGTCGAGGACTACCTGAAGCTCCTTAAACTGGAACGCTCCGGCGTCTCTTTTGAAGACGGCAGCGGATTGTCAAGGAAAAACAGAGTGACCACCGATTTCCTGTGCCGCTTCCTTGTCGAAGTGTCTAAAGCATCTTATTTTGAGCTGTTTTACAAGACATTGCCTTCCGCAGGAGAAAACGGCACCGTGAAAAACATGCTCAAAAACCTTCCCGATGGCGTTACAATAAGGATGAAAAGCGGCTCGATGGGAGCAATACGCGCCTATTCCGGCTACATCACCAACGCTAAAGGCAACCAATATTGTTTCGCCGTCATAGCAAATGATTACGATTGCACTGAAGCACAAATAAAAGCCAAGCTGGAAAAAATTATTTTTGCCATCGCAACCATGGAATAAACGCCATTTGGAAGAAAAAAAAATCTCCCCTAAAAATATTTTTTTTAATAGAATAAAAAAAGTTTGTATCTTTGCAAACTCAACAAATACGTGAAAATGGAGCACGGAGTAGACACAGAGATACAGTTCAGCGGCTTAAAACCAGGTATTTATAGTTATAAGTACACGCTGAATGACGTTTTTTTTTCAGAGTATAAAAATGAAAAAATACTGGGTGGAGAGGTCCATTTTGACGTAAAAATGGAGAAAAAAGAGAGGCTTCTGTTGTTTTTTTTCACCTTCTCAGGGAAAGTGAAGACAGAATGCGACAGATGTCTCAGTGAGATGGAATGGCCAGTTGAGGGAGAAGAGACTTTGTGCGTAAAGTTCAGTGACGAAGAAGAGAGTGAAGACGAAGAGATAGCCATACTTCCTGAAAATGCCTACAAAATCAACTTGGCACAATGGATGTATGAATATGTAGCGGTTCGGATGCCCATACGATGTGTTCACGCTGACGACGAAAACGGACAACCGACATGCGACCCAAAAATGTTAAGCTATCTGACAGAAGACGAAGAGAGCGAGAGTGAGGAAGAGTCTACAGATCCACGCTGGGATATACTTAAACAACTGAAAGACTGACGACAGCCAAATCAACGGTCTATTCAGATTATCAACAGAGAAAAAAATAAACAAATAAAAAATAATAATTATGCCACATCCAAAACACAGATTCTCACAGACGAGAACAAGAAAGAGAAGAGCGCATGATGGACTTGAGGCTCCACAGCTGACCACATGCGACAACTGTGGCGCACAGGTTATGCGCCACCATGTATGTCCCGAATGCGGATATTACAGAGGTAAACTTGCCATCGAAAAGAATGTAGAGGCTTAAGCTTCACCTTCTGGACGAACAGAAAAAGAGAGCCACTCATTCGGGTGGCTCTCTTTTAACTTTCGACGAGACCATCAACAATAAAAAACACTATTCACCAATCACTCAGCCATAACCTATGACCTATTTCTCAGACCTTAACGACGACCAAATAGTGGAAGGACTTCGCAGGCATGACGAGACAATAACCCGCGACTATTTCTATGGATTCTGCCGTATAGCCTATTTCCACCTCAACAAGTATTACCATCTTATTGGACAAGAGGGACTTGACTTTTACTCCCTTGCACATGAATATTACCTTTCCCTTGTCATGAAAGACTGGCTCCCTCTGACACACAGGAAGAAAGAGACGAAACTGTCTACCTGGATGGTAAATGGGTTTAGATACATTGTACTCGACAAAATTAAAGCTCTGCAGAGCAAGATGATGTACGAAAGCCTTGAGGAGCGCCTTATGCAACGCATGAGCGACAACAACATTGAAATCGAGGAAAACCCAATGAACTACGGCAGCACGCTTGACGAATTATGTACAGAACTGGACATCCGAGCCATCGACCGACAAATACTAATAGCCCTGCTTCAAGACGGATACAAAAGTAAAGAGGTGGCGGGATGGCTTGGCATAACCCCGTCAGCGGTGTCTCAGCGTTACCATAGGATGCTGAACGAAAAGATAATACCCTATTTCAAAGTGGGATATCCTCATATCGCAAGGAAATATATGGAGGAGGCACGCCCCCGTATATGCTCCATACCATGCGAGAGCGCCTTCGAATATAATGAAGCGCCCACAAGGATGGCTATACCCTTGGAGAGTTTTGCGGAAAGGATGGAAAGGGATTCTGTCAGCGGCCTCTCTTTCACACAAACACCGAGACGGAACATTTTTGTTTTCGAAAGCAACCTGTTGGGCATACCCGCAAGCCGTTCGGCGGAAGAAGCCATACGGTATTATGGCGCAGAACGAGGACAATCCAATGGTATGCGTGGCAACAGCTATGCTATACCGACAATGCAAGGCGACGTAAAAACCATAGAGCCTTACGTGAATGAGTTCACCTCATTTGCACGAGGCAACAACAATATGCTATTCAATGTAAGCGACATAGGCGCCGACTCTGGATTCGACGCCTATGAAATCGCACCTCTTTTCCGCGAGGCCTCTCTTCTCGACAATGTCATACTGCCATCCGAGATGACTAACATCTTATAATCAAAATCATAGCATAACGACAATCAATAATCAAAAAAACAAGTTGCAACAATTTAAGATGTTGAATGTGATCCAAGAGGTATCTTTATACCCCATAGGGGATGTGAACACCTTTGAAATAAATAAACTAAAGTGAACAACATTAAACTTTAAATAATAGCTGCGACAGCAATAGATAAGACGTTGAATATTAACCTAAGAGGCATCTTTAAACTTTAAACTTTACAAAACACACCGTCGTCATGCTTCGATTGAACTAGGATCGACTTTTCCAAGTTGCTCACGTATCTTTTTTAGACGCTCACTTGAGGAAGTCACCGATTGATCGTCATCGTCGACACTCATAGCCGATTTCTCGAAGAAAGAGAAAGCTTGCGGAGCCTCTATATTCTCAGCCATCATACAGACCCTTGTATCGCGGGCCTCTCTCATCTCATGAAACATACGTTTTGTAGTGCTTGCGTCTTGCGAAAACGACAGGTGGTCGTTGATCGCCATACTTTTAGCCATCGACTCCACATCAAGATTGCTGGTACCGATAAGTGCTATTGTCCACCCCTGCTCTTTCTGTTGCTCGATGAGGCGTTTAATGTCAGAAAGAGAGTATTCTCTGGAGGCGTTCTCATAGCCATCGGTTATGATGGTCACAATAACACCATCCTCCTTGGAGGCCACCTCTTTAATCCTGCTTATTCCAGAGCCTATTGCGTCGTACAGCGGAGTGCATCCTCCTGGCAAGTATTTGATCGTGAATGGGTCGACGCCCTCTGGCAAAGTACAATTGTAAATATAGTTCAGGTGATTTGAGTTGAATGTCACCAGGGTGACAGTCTGAACAATACTCGGGGTGTTTTTTTGAGACAATTTGATACTCTGAATGGTTTCGAGCATACCACTGACTGCCTGCTTTTCAATTGACATCATGCTTCCGCTTTCGTCTACAATAATCAAGTTGTGCATTTTTTTCATAAGGCATTAAAATTTTGTATGTTAATAGATTTGATATTTTGAAAAAGTGATTAAAGAATAAAAATTTCTATTTATGTAATGATAAAAAGATATAACGATATTGACTATAAACCAAGAGTCACCTTTTAACCATTCACGTTAAACTTTAAACTTTCTTTTTGCGTTTACCAATTAAAAGAAAAAAAGGAGGCAAAAATTAAGCTGCAGGGTAAAAAAAATGTATTTTTGCATTTCACAAGGGAGCGCATACCCTACGCATCAATCTGAGTATCTACAAAATACAACGCAACACAACCATAAAAAAATGTCAAAAAAAATATTTGACAGAGCACGACTTCTTCTTGGAGAAGAGACAATGAAAAGCATAGCCGACACAAGAGTCATTCTTTTTGGTGTCGGAGGAGTTGGCAGCTGGTGCGCCGAAAGCCTGGTACGCAGCGGCTTACAACATCTGACAATTGTAGATGGTGACAAGGTATGCGAAACCAATATTAACCGTCAGGCTTTAGCGACCACATCCACAATAGGTAAGATAAAAGTCGAAGCCATGCGCGACCGTTTGCTCGACATCAATCCCGACGCCAACATTAACGCCATCTTCAGCGTATACAACAAGGATAATGCCGACCAATTCAAACTGGAGAGCTACGACTATGTCATTGACGCCATTGACAGTCTCAACGACAAAATGGAACTCATTCTCCACGCCACACATATTATGCGCCAACAGAAGGAGCAGCAACGTATCGCGCTGGGTGACACCAATAGACAGATGGAGGTAAGACCTCACACTCTGTTTTATAGTTCCATGGGGGCCGCGTTGAAGATAGACCCATTGAAGATTCGTATCAGCGAATTCTGGGAGATTGACGGCTGCCCGTTGGCTAGAGCGCTGCGTAAAAGGATGAAAAAAAAGGAGCTTTTCCCCGAATCGAAATTCAAGTGCGTATGGTCGCCTGAGGTGTTGCCTAACCCAGGAGAGCCATCATGCTGTGACACATCCATATCTGATATTTCCAAGGCCCAAGTCAATGGCTCGATATCCCATATCACCGCCGTCTTCGGATTCAATATAGCCGCTCTGGTACTTCAGGATATTATGCGGCAGAAATAAACACTGTGATAACGCATTCCGCCACAAAAGCGAAAAACTGTTTTTTCTTTTTGGCTCATGCCTATTATTTGTGTAATTTTGCATTTTGAAACAAACCAAATAACGATAATTAAAAAACACAAAGCTAATAAATTATGAGCAAAATTCTAAATATTATCGGAACCAAAAAATTCTGGGTTGAACTCATCATCATGACACTCGGCATGATGGTCACCGCTGCCGCTGTATACTATTTCCTTGTACCCAGCAAGCTGATCATAGGCACAATATCGGGTCTCTCCATTGTGCTTAGCAATATTTTCTCCAACGGTCAGGGGCTTGGAATATGGATTATGTGCATCAACATAGTCCTGCTGGTGCTTGCTTTCATTCTTATAGGGCATGAATTCGGCTTCAAGACCGTCTATACAGCCTTGATTCTTGGTCCGTTGACCGACTTTTGGGCCAAGGTTTTCCCTTGGGAGAGAATCGCAAACCCCAACCCCGTGACAGGAACACCATCCGTAATGGGAGACCCCTGGCTTGACCTGTGCTGCTTCGTATTGCTGCTAAGCGCCGCGCAAGCACTGATGTTCAGCATCAACGCCTCCACTGGCGGACTTGACATACTGGCTAAAATCGTCAACAAATTCCTCCACTTCGACATCGGCGCCTCGGTGTCGGTAGCTGGTGCCGTTATCTGCTGCACGGCATTTGCCATCAACCCATTCCGCATGGTCATCATCGGCCTTATCGGCACCTGGATCAATGGTTTGGTTGTCGATTATTTCACCGCCACACTCAACAACAAGAAACGAGTCTGCATTGTGTCGAAAGACTATGACCGTCTACGTCAGTACATAATCAACGACCTGCAAAGAGGCTGCACCATGTATGAGGTTATTGGCGGCTATTCCGGAGAAAAAAGCATCGAGCTTGAAGCCCTGCTCAACAAAGACGAGTTCTCAAAGCTGATGGACTATATCAACAAGAACGAGATTTCCGCTTTCACCACAGCCGGCAACGTCAGCGAGGTTTACGGATTCTGGAACAAACACAAAAAGAAAAGCAAACAACATGCCGAGACCCGCTAAAAAACAAGCCGGATTTCGTAGCATAACAGCGACAAATACAACAGAATACGGGCGATGGAAGTTTTTCTATCGCCCGTATTCTGTTATCATGACATTGGACAGACAAAAAACATCAAAAACAGCATGATTTTCACTTTTTTTGCCCATTTTGCTTTGAAAATGTTTTTTTTGTGTACATTTGCAGTTCAACAATCGATACGAAAGAGGGCTGTTTTTGGCTGTATTTTCTTTTGTATCAGTTTGTTGTAAATGTATTTAATATTTAGAAAACATACTATAAAATGATAAATATAACCTTCCCCGACGGTTCAATACGCCAATACGAAGCTGGTGTGACCCCTCTTGACATAGCCAAAAGCATTAGCGAGGGTCTTGCACGCAATGTGCTCTCTGCCAAAGTCAACGACAAAGTGATTGAGCTCTATCGTCCCATCAACGAGGACTCCACAGTTCAACTGCTCACATGGAATGACGAAGAAGGTAAACACACCTTCTGGCACACATCGGCACACCTCTTGGCCACTGCCCTGCAGGAGTTATACCCTGGTATAAAGTTTGGTATCGGTCCCGCCATCGAAAACGGCTTCTACTACGATATTGACTTTGGCAAATACGAGGTCAGCAGCGAGGATTTCCCAAAGATTGAGAAAAAGATGCAGGAACTCGTGCAAGCCAAAACTCCTATAACCCGTCGTGAAGTCTCCAAAGCCGAGGCTCTCAAAGTCTTTGGCGACCGCGAGGAGGTGTACAAAGTGGAACTTATCAATGACCTTGAGGACGGCACAATATCATTCTACGACAGCGGCTGCTTCACCGACCTGTGCCGCGGTCCCCATTTGGTTGATTTCAGCCCCATCAAGGCTATAAAGCTCATAAATCTGGCAGGAGCCTACTGGCGCGGCGACGAGCACCGTCCCCAGTTGACCCGTGTCTACGCAATCACATTCCCTAAAAAGAAAGAGCTTGACGAATATATCACCATGCTCGAAGAGGCCAAAAAACGTGACCACCGTAAACTTGGCAAAGAGCTGGGTCTCTTTATGTTTAGTGACACAGTTGGAAAAGGCTTGCCTATCTGGCTGCCCAAAGGAACCGAGTTGCGCCTCCGTCTGCAGGCTTTTCTGTCAAAAATCCAGAAACGATATGGTTACAAACAGGTTATGACACCTCATATCGGTGGAAAACAGCTGTATGTGACCTCGGGACACTGGGATCACTACGGTGCCGACAGTTTCCGTCCCATAACAACACCGGAGGAGGGCGAAGAGTACCTGCTTAAACCAATGAACTGCCCTCATCACTGCATGATTTTCAAGAATGAGCCTCACTCATATAAAGACCTACCTCTTCGCATAGCCGAATTCGGAACCGTTTATCGTTATGAGCAGAGCGGCGAATTGCATGGTCTTACCCGTGTGCGCTCCTTCACGCAAGACGACGCCCATATCTACTGCCGTCCCGACCAGGTGAAGGAAGAGTTCATAAAGGTCATGGAAATCATCGAAATCATTTTCAAAGCCCTCAGTTTTGAGAATTTCGAGGCTCAAATATCACTCCGTGACCCTAACGACAAAACCAAATATGTGGGTAGCGACGAGAACTGGGCAAAAGCCGAAGCCGCCATCGTCGAGGCATGCAAAGAGAAGAATCTCCCAGCCAAAGTTGAATATGGCGAAGCCGCTTTCTATGGCCCAAAACTCGACTTCATGGTTAAAGACGCCATCGGACGTCGTTGGCAGCTTGGAACCATTCAGGTCGACTACAATCTGCCTGAGCGTTTCGAACTTGAGTACATCGGCAGCGACAACCAGAAACATCGTCCCGTGATGATACACCGCGCACCTTTCGGCTCTATGGAGCGTTTCTGCGCAGTCCTCATCGAACACACCGGCGGCAAATTCCCGTTGTGGCTTACCCCTGAGCAGTTTATCATCCTGCCCGTCAGCGAGAAATATGTCGACGACGCACGCAAAATGCTTGCGACCCTCGAAGACATGGACCTCCGTGGTGTCATCGACGAACGCAGTGAGAAGATTGGCCGCAAAATACGTGACGCCGAAATCGGAAAATATCCTTTCATGCTCATCCTTGGCGAGAAAGAGATCAACGAAGGCACCATCTCCGTACGTCGTCAGGGCGCCGGAGACCTCGGCAGCATGACACCGAAAGCCTTTGCCGAGCTCATCAACAAAGAGATTGAGCAAGTAATGACCGACTAATAGCGATTGGTTATTTTGTTGACAGCAACATCCACGGAATCACATTGAGCAAATAATTATCAAACAAATCAAGTATAAACTAAATTCAAAATTTCATTGGCAGCACCAATAAAACCACAGCCTAACAAGGGTCTCCGCAACAGAGGTCCTGTTAAAAAAGAGCCCGACCATCGTATCAACGATCGCATTACCGACCCTGCGGTACGCGTTGTTGGAGAGGGTATGGAGCCCACCATTATGGATACTCGCGACGCATTGCGACTGGCGTACGACCAAGGTCTCGACCTTGTGGAGATATCGCCCAATGCACAGCCGCCGGTATGCAAAATAGTTGATTATCAAAAATTCAACTATGAATTAAAGAAGAAACAGAAGGAGATGAAGGCCAAGTCGAGCAAAGTTGTCATCAAAGAGATACGCCTTAGCCCTCAGACCGACGATCATGATTTCGAGTTCAAACTGAACCACGCCATCCGCTTTCTCAAAGAGGGCAACAAAGTGAAAGTCGACATCTTCTTCAAAGGCCGTTCAATACTCTACAAAGAGCAAGGCGAAGCGCAGTTGCTAAAGTTTGCCGAAGCTCTGCTGGAATATGGCAAGCCTGAGCAGATGCCCAAACTAGAGGGGAAACGCATGCTCATGCTTATTGCGCCCAAGAAATAGAAACACACAACTCTATCCACGATAATGACCGCACAAAGGTTCATTTACAGATGCTCCATTCAGACGGTCTAAAGAACTTTTAA
Source organism: Bacteroidales bacterium (assembly GCA_017960475.1). Taxonomy (GTDB): domain Bacteria; phylum Bacteroidota; class Bacteroidia; order Bacteroidales; family P3; genus Colimorpha. The sequence continues at coordinate 54,216 of JAGCZH010000002.1, forward strand.
ACCACAAAAAAACAGTAAAGTAATGCCTACATTAAAGACTAAATCAAGTGCCAAAAAGCGTTTCGCTTTCACCGGCACTGGTAAGATCAAAAGAAAGCATGCCTATCACAGTCACATTCTGACTAAGAAAGAGACCACGCAGAAACGTAATCTCGACCACACCACTTTGGTGAGCCGCGATGACGAAAAACGTGTAAAACGTATGCTTTTGTCGAGCGGTATGTAATTCATTCCGCCGACGGCGATAGCATAGAATGCGTGAGCACCTATAGCTATGCCACAAGGAGTAATTAACCATTATTTACAGCACAAAAGAGTGTTTCGTATCGAAGAAAGCTGAAAAGTCGAACGATAAGGACACCGCTGAAATGAAAAAAAATTAAAATTTATGCCAAGATCAGTAAATGCTGTGGCTTCAAGAGCCCGCAGAAAAAAAATCCTCAACCGTACTAAAGGTTACTGGGGAAGAGGAAAAAACGTTTGGACAGTAGCCAAGAATAAATGGGAAAAAGGTCAGACCTACGCATACCGTGACCGCAAAAACAAGAAGAGAGAGTTCCGCGCTTTGTGGATCAACCGTATCAACGCCGGTTGCCGCATTAACGGCATCTCCTATTCCGTTTTTATGGGCGAACTGCATAAGAACAACATCGAACTGAACCGTAAGGTTTTGGCCGACCTGGCCATGAACAACCCCGAGGCTTTCACCGCTGTTGTCAAGATGGTAAAGAAATAATGTTGAACCTGTAAATTTTTTATAGTCATGGGAAAAACAGAAATAATGCAATACGTAGAGAATTTGGTCGAGCGCAAAGCGTTCCCCGAATTTAAGGCCGGAGATACCATCACTGTCCATTACAAAATCAAGGAAGGCAACAAAGAGCGTATCCAGAATTTCCAGGGTGTCGTTCTTCAGCGTTCCGGAAGTGGTTCTACTGAGACCTTTACTGTCCGTAAGATCACCAACGGTGTCGGCGTTGAGCGTATCTTCCCGATCGCATCACCCTTCATCGAGCAGATTGACATCAACAAGCGTGGCGCTGTCCGCAGAGCCCGTATCTTCTATCTGCGCGACCTTACAGGTAAGAAAGCCCGTATCAAAGAGAAAAGATTCTAATCAATCCTCTAATCACGATAGAGAAGTGTGCTTAAAAGCGGCAGCCAAACAGCTGCCGTTTTTTTTGTGTTCACTCCTAAGACTTTTGCCATGTTATTATACCAAGCACAATTACTTGTAATCAAACACTTTAAAAAAAAAAAAAAAAA
>JAGCZH010000004.1 GCA_017960475.1 Bacteroidales bacterium
AGCTCGCCGACTACATAGATTATTACAACAACAAACGCATCAAGCTGAAACTAAAAATGAGTCCGGTGCAATACCGAACTCATTTCTATAGACAAATTAACTGATTTTTTAATCCGTCCAACTTTTTGGGGTCACTTCATTATGGGCGTCCTTTTCATATAGGTTCCACGGAGTGGAGAGGTTTGTATTAATACATTCCGCCCATGCCGCCCATACCGGGGTTGCCGGCGGGCATTGGGGGTTCAGGTTCTTTGATGTCGCAGAGCACACACTCGGTGGTCAACAACATACCGGCGATGGAAGCTGCGTTTTCAAGAGCAACACGGGCAACCTTGGCGGGGTCGATAACACCGCTACCAAACAACTTCTCAAATTTCTCGCTGCGGGCATTGTAACCATAGTCGCCCTTGCCATTCTTCACCTCGTTGACGATAACGCTGCCCTCAAGACCGGCGTTCTCAACAATCATGCGGAGAGGCTCCTCGACGGCACGACGGATAATCTCGATACCGAGTTTCTCGTCCTCGTTCTCGGCCTTAACCTTGTTCAGCTTCTCAGCGGCGCGAATGAAAGCGGTGCCGCCACCAGGGATGATACCCTCTTCGACAGCGGCACGGGTTGCGTGCAGAGCGTCGTCAAAGCGGTCTTTCTTTTCCTTCATCTCAACCTCGCTGGCTGCGCCGACATAGATGACTGCCACACCTCCTGCCAATTTGGCAAGACGCTCCTGCAGTTTCTCACGGTCGTAGTCGCTGGTGGTCTTCTCAATCTGAGCCTTGATTTGGCCGACACGCGCCTTGATGGCAGCGGCGTCACCCTTACCACTAACGATGGTGGTGTTGTCCTTGTCGATAGTGATTTTCTCACTCTGACCCAGCATGCTGAGGTCGGCGTCTTCGAGTTTGTAGCCTTTCTCTTCGCTGATGACGGTGCCACCAGTGAGGATAGCTATGTCTTCGAGCATCTCTTTACGACGGTCGCCGAAACCAGGAGCCTTGACGGCAACGATCTTGAGGCTGCCGCGCAGACGGTTGACAACGAGAGTTGCAAGAGCCTCGCTCTCGACATCCTCAGCGATGATAAGGAGAGGACGGCCGGTGTTGACAACTTTCTCAAGAACAGGAAGGAGATCCTTCATGGTGCTGATCTTCTTGTCGAAGATAAGGATGAAAGGATTGTCATATGTGCATTCCATCTTCTCGGTGTCAGTCACGAAATAGGGGCTGATATAGCCACGGTCGAACTGCATACCTTCAACGACCTTGACATTGGTGTCGATACCCTTGGCATCCTCGATGGTGATGACGCCGTCCTTGGTAACCTTTTCCATAGCCTCGGCGATGATGTCACCAATAGTGCTGTCGTTGTTGGCGCTGATGGTAGCAACCTGACGAATCTTGGCGATGTCGCCACCAACTTCCTTCGACTGTGCCTTGATGTCTTTAACGATGGCTGCGACAGCCTTGTCGATACCACGTTTGAGATCCATAGGATTGGCACCAGCGGTGACATTCTTCAGACCAGTATTGACAATAGCCTGAGCAAGAACTGTAGCGGTGGTGGTACCGTCACCTGCCTGGTCGTTGGTTTTGGAGGCAACCTCCTTGACCATCTGGGCACCCATATTCTCAATGCCATTCTCAAGCTCTATTTCCTTAGCGACAGTAACACCGTCCTTGGTAACCTGAGGAGCACCGAATTTCTTGTCGATAACCACATTGCGGCCTTTGGGACCAAGGGTTACCTTAACTGCGTTTGCCAAAGCGTCGACGCCTTTGCGCAACTGCTCACGAGCATCATTATTGAAAACTATCTCTTTTGCCATTTTTCTAAAGTTTTAAAAGTTCTTAAGGTTTAAAGGTTCAGGGTTGTATGGGGCTTCATTGTCATGGGTCTATAGGCGACCTTATTTAACCTTTTAAGCGAAGCGACCCTTTTCAACCCTTTTAACTTAGATTATTGCGTAAATATCGCTTTCTTTCATAATCATATACTTGGTACCATCGAATTCAATCTCGGTGCCGCTGTATTTGCCATACAATACGTTGTCGCCAACCTTTACGGTCATCTCATGGTCTTTGGTACCCTTGCCAACAGCGACGACTTTGCCACGCTGTGGTTTCTCTTTTGCTGTGTCAGGAATAATGATACCCGAAGCGGTCTTCTGCTCTGCTTCGGCGGGTTCGATAAGAACTCTGTCTGCTAACGGTTTAATTTTCATAATTGTATTTTTTTATTATTTTATTGATTTCTCATTCATTACAATACCTGCAAGGACGTGGGCGTACCCAGAGTCACGTCTACAATCTAACAAAACCCGTGCCAAATCAATTAAAACTGACAGCGAGCACAACTTGCTGACAAAATGTCATACATGTCAGACGACAAAGAAATCAGCAACAAATGGTAATATGAAAAAAATATGTCTGTCTACGTACTATTAAATTATTATATGTAAATTTGCAAGATTATTCATATTACATCAAAATTACACATCTACCTGTAATTTAGAATTATAACATTATGAAGAAATTTATTTCATATATTGTATCGCACTTAAGGATTGTCTATCTCATATCGATAATGGCTGTCACGGTGGCGCTGATACTGATAATGTTCCCCAACGACTACGGTCGCGTGAAATACGACTACACAATCGGTTCGTTCTGGCGTGGCGACGACCTTTACGCACCCTATGACTTCACCATTCTGAAGCCTGAAAGCGAGAGCAACGCTGAGTTGGAACGCATAAAAAACGAATCAACACGCTATTTCCACTATGACAACGACGCCCGCGGCACCACTATGTCGCGCCTTGCCGCAAGCGACATACACGGACAGCGCCTGACATTGGCACGCCAAGTGGTCTCGCTGATATACAATTCCGATGGCTATTATAATGTCTGTGACGACAAGGGAATGGAGATAGAGGGGCATCCCGTTGTGGTGCTTGAAGGGAATGTGGGTAAAGAGCTGGACTCTCGCAACCTGATGTCACCAAAGAATGTCGAGGCTTTCCTTATCCAGGCTATGGCTGACTCATCGGAAGCAACGCAGCTATCACGTATTCTTGTCGACTCGATACTTGCGCCATCGCTGGTGTTCGACGCAAACCGCACACACCTTGAATTGGACACCCGCCTTTCGCAGGCAAGCTTCACATCTCGTATGGTACAGCAAAACGAGTTGATAGTCTCCAAAGGACAACGTATTGATGACGAAATCGCTCTTGCCTTGAAGTCGCTGGAAGATGCCGAGTCAAACAAAATGATGGCCACATTCGATGTCACCACACACTATATAGGCCAAGCCCTGCTGTGCATAATCGCCTTTGTGGCTCTATACATTTTCCTTAAAAACATCAAGCACCCCATGCTGGAAGATATCAAGAAAGTGTCTTTCGCCTTCTTCATTGTCATCTTCATCTCTGCCATAGTGGCACTTCTGGTACGCAAAAACCCTGAGCTGGTGCTGCTGGCTCCGGTATGCATTGTTCCGATACTGATGCATGTGTTTTTCGACATGCGCGTGGCTCTTTACATCCACATTGTGGCGGTGATTATTATTGGCAACATGGTGCCAAACAGCTACGAATTCATCTTCTACCAGCTCGTGTCAGGAATGATGAGCATCATCACCGTCCGCAACTTCGAAAAACGCAGCAGTTTCTTCGCTGTCGCTCTGGTGATATTCTCCACCTACTCGCTCATCTACGTCGCTGGTGTCCTCAGCACCGAAACCACACTTGCAAGCCTGCAGCCCGAGCGGTTCCTCATATTCTTTATCAACGCCATACTGACCCTCCTCTCCTATCCTCTTATCTTCCTTTTTGAGCGGATGTTCGGCATGACAACAAACCTTACCCTTCTGGAAATCTCAAGCACAAACACACCTGCGTTGCGCGAACTGTCCCAAAAGGCACCAGGCACTTTCCAACACTCCATACAAGTGGCCAACATCTCCGAGGACATCATCAACGAGATTGGCGGTAACGCCATGCTCACCAAATGCGGCGCACTCTATCACGACATCGGAAAAATCAACGCTCCTCTCTATTTCACAGAAAACCAAAACAACGGATTCAACCCACACGACAACCTCGAATATCACGAGAGCGCGCAAATCATCACCAAGCATGTTCGCGACGGCATAGACCTTGCTAAAAAATACAAACTCCCCACTGACATCACCGACTTTATACGCACACACCACGGCACTACCGTCACCGGCTATTTCTACGCCCAGGCCAAACTTAACAACCCTGATGGCGACATCAACATCAATGACTTCCGCTATCTGGGCCCGACTCCTTTCTCACGCGAGACAGCCGTGGTTATGCTTGTCGACTCGGTCGAGGCAGCATGCAAAAGCCTTAAAAACCACGACAAAGAGAGTCTTGACCGCATGGTTGACAAAATCATCGACGACAAAATGGCCATGAACCAACTCAACAACTGCCCATTGACGCTGCAAGACATCGACCGTATACGCACACGTCTCAAAGAGAGTATGATGAGCATTTACCATGTGCGCATAGCCTATCCAATGAAAAACAACTAATTAATATTGTAACAAAAAATAAGACGATAACGATAACAAAGACAACGAGATGAAAGAATCTACAAAACCTCAGGGTGACAAGAAAAACACTAAAAAAAATGTATTGTTCCATATCTTAGCCATTGCGGCTCTGTTTGTGGTCTCGACCATCTATTTCCTCCCCGTTCTCAGCGGAGATGTGGTCATGCAAGGTGATGTCCAGAAAGCTGAAGCCATGGCTCACCAACAAAGGACTTACGCCGACTCGACTGGTACCATCCCCAACTGGAACCCATCCATGTTTAGCGGCATGCCCGGCTACCAGACCGAAGTGGAAGCCCAGAAATCCATATACACCCCTCTCAAAAAGCTGCTTATTTTACGCCCGCTAGGCTTCGAGCGCAATATTGGAATGCTGTGGCTTTACCTTCTAGGTTTTTACGTCGCCCTCATAGCCTTTGGCTGCGACATCTGGCTTGCCTTGCTTGGTGCCATGGCATTCGGCCTGGGAAGCTACAACATAATCATCATCGAGGCCGGACACATCACCAAAGGATGGGCTATGTCAATGATAGCGCCGATACTTGCCGGTATGGTTCTTTGTCTGCGCTCTGTTGTCAAAAATAAGGACAATCAATGTAAAATACAATGGCGTTCTATGGTATGGGGTGTCATACTCTTCACCCTTGCCCTAGGCCTTCAAATAACCTTCAACCACATACAGATTACTTTCTACACAATGATTGGTGGCATTGCCATCGGTATCACCTATCTGGTATACGCTCTCAAAGACAAATGGTTTAAACAGTTCCTCGTCACAGTTGGCATTCTGCTGGTAGGCTGTCTGTTTGCCGCAGGAGGCAACTACCGACATCTCACCATCAACCAAGAATACCAGAAAGTGACCATGCGCGGCGGCAGCGAAATCACCGTCAAGCCTCATGACATCGGCGCCGATGACATTCAGCAGGAACAAGCCACCTCCACGGGAGGTCTCGACATCAACTATGCCTTCAGCTGGAGCTATGGCGTTGGCGAGACCTATTCAATCCTTGTCCCCGGCGCCATGGGTGGCGGATCGGGCGAGAAAGTGTCTGATGAGAGCGAATTCGCCAAACGTTACGGCCAGACACGAGCTCCACTCTATTGGGGCGACCAACCCTTCACTTCGGGCCCTGTCTATTTTGGAGCCATAATAATATTCCTCTTCATACTTGGCTGCTTCATTGTTAAAGGCCCTGAACGCTGGTGGATTATCGCCGCCACAATAATAGCGATACTTCTATCCTGGGGGCGTCATTTCCTACCGCTCAATGGATTCCTGTTCAACCACCTGCCACTATACAACAAATTCCGCACACCCTCAATGGCTCTTGTACTAGCCAATGTCTGCATGGTCATCATGGCTGTGCTTTCGATAAAGGCTTTCTTTACACAACCCAAAGCAAAACGGCCTCTATATTGGGCCGCTGGAATCACCGGCGGAATACTTGTCATAGGCATGATTGTCGGAGCATCGACACTAACCTTCAACGGACCTGAGAACGACGCCAGTCTGAAACAGGAGATAATGAATGCATATATTCGTAGCGGCCTCAACCCCAACGACGCAGGTCAAATGGCTCAATTCGAACAACAGCTATGGCCTGAATACCACAACACTGTCGTCGCCGAACGCAAATCTCTTTTCATGCACGACAGCTTACGCTCGCTCATATTCGTATTCCTATCCTTCGGCATTCTCTGGCTCTACAGCAAAGACAAAATCAAAAAGAACAATATTGTGGCGCTATTGCTCGCCCTACTCGTCCTTATTGACCTCTGGGGTGTCGACCGACGCTATCTTAACAAAGACAATTTCACTGACCCCGACAGAGTCGCGCTCAAGAAAAACGCCACCGAGCACCAACTTGACATGATCGCTGCCGCCAATGCCGACAAAGACTATCGCGTCTATGACCTAAGTGTCAACACCTTCAACGACTCCCGTCCCAGCGCGTTCCATAACGAAATAGGTGGATATAGCGCCGCCAAACTGCGCCGCTACCAAGACCTCATCGATTTCTATCTCGGCAGCAACAAGGTATATGACTATGTCAACAAGTGCCAAATTGGCATACAGGGCGAGACAGGAGGCCTACCTCTCCTCGCAGTGCAAGAGTCCTACCCTGTACTCGACATGCTCAATGCCCGCTATATGATGCTGAACCTACAGCGAGGACAAGGTCCGTCTCCAGTTCGCAGAAACAGCGCTCTTGGCAACTGCTGGCTGGTCGAGGAGGTGAAAATGGTCGATGGCGCCAATGCCGAAATACTGGCATTGAACGACTTTGACCCATACAAAACCGCCATCGTCGACAGAACAATGTGGGGCGACAAAGTCAACGCGACACAATCGCTCCGCGACAGCAGCGAGACCATTACACTCGTCCACACTTATCCACAAACCCCCGACCACTTAACATACAAAAGCCACACAAACGGCGAGAGAATAGCGCTGTTCTCTGAAATATACTACGAGCCCGACTGGCGAGTGTATATCGATGGCAAAGCCGCCGAGTACTTCCGCGCCGACTATGTACTTAGAGCCATGAAGATACCTGCAGGCGACCACACTATTGAGTTTGTCAACGAGGCGCCCACTCTGCATCGTCTCGACACCATCACCCTTGTCATTTCGCTAATTATGCTTCTAATCATGGCGGGCGCCCTGGTGCTGGTCTATAGAAAAAAAATAGACCTGACTGTTGACGACGAAACTCTTTTTTGGACAATCTATTAATAACCTTAAACCATACATCATGAGAAAACATGTAAAAAACAACGTCAGCTGGGTAGGCTATATCGACTGGGAGCTGGAGACCTTCCACGGCGACGACTACTCCATAAAGAACGGATCTAGCCAGAACGCTTATCTGATTGAAGAGGAGAAGACCGTCCTGATCGACACCGTATGGACTCCCCATCGTTTCGACTTTGTAGACAACCTCAAGAGAGAAATCAATCTCAACAAAATCGACTATATCATCGCTAATCATGGCGAATGCGACCACTCTGGCGCCCTCACCGCCCTCATGGCCGAGATACCCGACACCCCCATATACTGCACCGCCCAGTGCGTCAAGAGCCTCGAAGGCCAATATGGCAAACGCGGATGGAATTTCCACGTTGTCAAGACTGGCGATACCCTCGAAATCGGCAATGGTAAAAAACTTATTTTCGTTGAAATGAAAATGCTCCATTGGCCCGACTCAATGGCGACATATATGACTGGCGACAACATACTCTTCAGCAACGACGCTTTCGGTCAGCATTTTGCCGTCGAAGAGCTTTTCAACGACAAAGCCGATCAATGTCTACTCTACAAAGAGGCCATAAAATATTTCACCAATATCCTCAATCCCTTTGCAGCCCTGGTCACCAAAAAGCTGGAAGAAATCAACGGCTTAAACCTCCCGTTCGACATCATAGCTCCTTCTCATGGAGCGATATGGCGCGACCGTCCCATGCAGATTGTGGAGAAATATGCACAATGGGCTAACGCATACCAGGAAAACCAGGTGACGGTAATCTACGACACCATGTGGGAAGGAACCACCAAGATAGCCCACCGCATCGCTGAAGAGCTGCACCATCAAAGTCCTGACACCGTGGTGAAAGTGTTCAGCATATCCAAAGCCGACAAAAACGAGATCATGACCGAGGTGTTCAAATCCAAAGCTATAGCCGTCGGTTCACCGACAGTGAGCAACAGTATCATCTCCAGCGTCGCAGGATGGCTCGAGTTCTTGAAACAACTGAAGTTCAAGAACAAACGCGCCGCGGCCTTTGGCTGCTACGGATGGAGCGGCGAATCCGTCAAGATCATTCAGGAGCGGCTTCGCGATGCGGGCTTCGAGGTTATCGACGAGAATGTCCGTTCGCTCTGGAATCCCGAGGAGACTGACTTTGCCGCTGTTCCCGCTCTTGTCGGAAGCCTGCTAAAATCGTAATTCTCGTAGAGAACACATGCCAAGGTGTATGTCTGCTTCTCTTTAATAATCATCACCAAAATGAAGCGTTGGTCATTCATTACCAGCGCTTCATTTTTTATAGCGTTTTTTTCCACAAAATTGCAAAGTTTTTTGTAAATTTGCAGTTTAAAAACAATAATAACGATATGAAAAGAATCGTATATATTTTATTTATTTTCAGTGCACTGATTACAACTGCACAAAATAAAAGCACTGTGGAAACCCGCGCCTTGATGCAAAGCGTGAAAAAAGCCAAAAGCATCGACGCTATCCCTGAGACCATAAAAGACCGCTATCCAATACGCCACGACAATCATGGCGCCACAATTGGAGTGCTGGCAAAAGTCAACGACAGCTTCAATGCGTCAAGTCTGGAACACTACGGGATAAAGATGACTTCAAGAGTCGCCGACATAGCGGTATTGCGAGTTCCCGTACAACAGCTGCACATACTTGAGAATGCCAGCGGCATTGAAATCTTCAGCGTATCGCACCACGTTGCCGCCGAGATGGACAACACACGTGTGGACACCCATACCGACAGTGTACAGGCTGGCAACGGAGTGCCTATGCCTTTCAACGGCGATGGAGTGCTTATAGGCATCACCGACTGGGGCTTCGACTACACACACCCAAACCTCACCCGTCAAAGCAACCAACGCATTGAGCGGGCTTGGGATCATTTCAAACTCTCCGGTCCAGCCCCCGAAGGTTTTGACTACGGCACCGAATTTGTGGGTTATTCCGCCCTCCGCGAGGCCAGAGGAGACACTTCTGGTCTTTATGGCTACGGCACACATGGCACACATGTCGCCGGCATTTGCGGCGGATTAGGAACCTACGACGGCAAAGCCATAGGTCAGGCGCCAGGAGCACACTACCTCCTAGGCTCATGGTACCTTGACGAAGCCTCATGGCTAGATCAAGTGGCATGGATGAAAAAAGCCGCCAATGAGATGGGACGACGTCTGGTAATAAACAGCAGCTGGGGCATGTACACCTTCAGCACTCTTGACGGAACATCACTGTTGAGCCAAGCATTGAATAGCTATGCCGACAGCGGCATTGTCTTTGTCACCTCCGCCGGCAACAACGGCGACGACGAATACCATCTGCGCCATGTTTTCGGAGAAAACGACACCCTGGCCTCTATTGCGGCCTATTACCAAGACGGCATAGGTCAAGCTTTGATATACTGGGGTGAGCCTCCTTCGTCAGGCACCGCGTCTGGAAGTTTTCAAGCCGGTTTTGCCCTTGTTGACAAAACCGACACTTCCGTCATTTACCGATCACCTCTTTTCAGCACATCACAAAACATCGACTTTTACGAATCCTTTGTCAAAGCTGGCGACGATACCATTTACTACGACATTATGACCGAAGACGCCAATCCTCTTGACAACCGCCCCCATGTGCTTCTCAATGTTGGCCGCAACGATAAATATATGCTGATGATGCTCTGCACCGCCGACAGTGAGACTCTTGTCAACGTATGGAATGTCGCCAATATACGCAACCATGCCGGGAACATGGGCTGCGCATTTGGTCACGGCAATATGGCTCGATGCACCAGAGGCGACAACTACTATGGCATAGGCGAGCCCGCTTGCGCCGAGAAAACCCTCTCGGTAGCCGCCCATGCCGCCGACCGTTACAGCGGCTCCAACTTAACAACCGGCACATTGGCTTCTTTCTCAAGCTATGGCCCCACACTTGACGGTCGCGCAAAACCCGATGTCTCGGCGCCAGGATATGGTGTGATATCATCAATATCTTATTGGACCGACGGCGAATATCACGCCAAATACGAAGCCATTTCCAGCGGAAGACGCTACATCTGGGCCACTATGAGCGGCACTTCCATGTCGTCTCCCGCAGTCACAGGTATCGTGGCCCTTATGCTGCAGGCTAATCCCAACCTCACCTCTGCAGAGGTCCGCGACATCATCACCTCCACATCCCGTAACGACGACAAGACCGGTCCCCTGCACCAACTCGACAGCGTCAGCGTACGCTGGGGGTGGGGCAAAGTCGACGCTCTCAACGCTGTCAATGCCGCCTATGACAAACTCAGCATTGAGGACGCCGCAAAAATCAGACCCGCTCTGGTTGTGGCTCCAAATCCTGCCACAAATACCGTCACCATACTAACAGGCAGCAACAAGCCCGAGACAGTCGAAATATTCAGCATTGATGGCCGCATGGTCAAAAGAACCTCTGTATCAAGCAGCGCCACAATAGACATCAGCAATCTCTCTAAAGGTGTATACATTATGCAAGTTCAGGACCGCGCCGGTATTCGCACAGCCAAACTAGTCAAACAATAAAACACCTACCCCCTCTTGATTAATCTTTTCAAACAGAACACTCTAGGACAGGTTATTGTCATACTCTTGGCTGCGATAGCGCTCTGGAGCAGGGCTTTTATTCAGCCCATCGATCTACAGGCGGCTTCAAGGTTTGCACCTTTGTACGAACCACTTTATATGGTTTTCAAAAACCTGCCCAGGCTGGCAAGCGGCATTGCGCTATTGTTGGTGCTGCTAGAGGGCGCCTGGCTTAACCTGCTTCTCGCTTCGCACAAAATTGTCAGTGCCAACAGCCTCATGCCAACAATGGTGTATCTGCTGATGATGAGCTGGAATCCGTCCTCTCTGACAATCACACCACAACTTATCGTCAACATCGCCGTCATAGCGACATGCTCTCAGCTGTACTCCGACGGCTCCTCTCAACTTTCTTTCGAAAAAATATTCAATGCCGCTTTCTGCATAGGCTTCGCCTCTCTATGCTATCTTCCCGCATTGGGTTATATCCTTCCTTTCCTTTTAGTATTCATAGTGTACAAACTATACAAATGGCGCGATATCGCAGTTGCCTTCTTCGGTCTGATAGCCCCATACATTGTCTATTTCCTATACACTTATCTGAACAACAGGCTACAATACAGCCTGATATTAATGCAGCACGATATAGTTGATTTCAAACTAATCGTCAACGAAATCAACTTATACAAAACCATTGGCGACGCTGTGCTGCTGTTGTTTCTACTAGCCTCCATATTGCTGCAGTTGTCAAAAATGAACGACAATGTCATCCATCGCCGTATCAACGTCTGGGTCACCACTCTCACGGTCCTAGGCGCTGTCGTTATGGCATTCTACGAAACCATGTTCCCTGCCAACATGCAGGCTCTCTCCTTCCCTGCGGCATTTCTGCTGTCGGCTTTTTTGCTTTATCCCCGCAAACGCAAATGGATAAACGAAACTCTCTTCTGGACTATTATAGCCGCCGTAGGCATAAGCGCAGTATTAGGGTAATCGGAACGAAAACAATCATCTTAGACCTACAATGTTAGAGCAGAGATACACAACAGACAAGATTGAAGCCGGATGTGATGAAGCAGGCCGTGGATGTCTGGCTGGTCCCGTTTTCGCCGCTGCCGTAATACTACCAGAGAATTACTCAAACGTGATGATAGGCGACTCCAAGCAACTAACAGAACGGCAACGCTACAAACTACGCGATGAGATAGAAAAAGATGCCGTCGCCTGGGCTGTGGCCAAAGTCGACAACGTCGATATCGACAAAATGAACATCCTACAGGCTTCCATCCATGCCATGAACTTGGCAGTGTCTCAACTTGCTGTAAAGCCTCAATTTCTTATCATCGACGGCAATCGATTCAAGAGCGAGCACAACATCCCTTTTGCCTGCATTGTCAAGGGCGACGCCAAATACATGTCCATTGCAGCCGCCTCTATACTCGCCAAAACCTACCGTGACGACTTCATGAAAGAGCTTCACCAACAATATCCCCTCTATGGTTGGGACAGCAACAAGGGCTACCCGACAGAGAAACACTTCAAAGCCATAGAGCAGTATGGACCATCACCTCTACACCGCAAATCCTTCTCATTATACAAACAGCCCACACTATTCGACTAAAAGCGTCGTTATTAAAAAAAACTTCTTTCGCACATCACCCTCTCTTATCTATAAACCTTTTAACATCCACCATATGTTCGATTTCATCATCAAAAAATACCACGAGCGACAACTTCGTAAATTCATGGGAACGCCCCGCGACAAACGTATAGACAACTGGGACGACATAAAAAACATTGGCATGATTTTCACTGTCGGCGACAACAATCAGTGGAACCTCATACATCGTTTCATCACAGCGCAGCAAAGCCAGGGTAAAGAGGTTTATCTAATAGGTTTCCAAGCCAATAAATACGAGATTGATTACATCTTCTCACACACACATACCACAATTTGTCATGAGAAGGAGGACTTCACTCGACTTGGTCTCCCAAAAGAGGGCGTGGCTTCCGCTTTCCTGGACCATAGCTACGACCTGGTGATAGACGCCACAGTCCAACCTAATTTCTTTGGCAAATACATCACAGCCTTGAGCCGTGCCAATCTCAAAGTAGGGTTCAACAACCTCTCTCTCGACAACCAAGGCGAGATGGATATGTACGATATGACTATACAGGGCAATGGCCCAATAGATTTCAAAGAATACATCGAACAGATTGTCAAATATCTTAAGATGATCAAGAAAACCAACGCATAATCCATTAGAACTGGAAATATATGAATGGCAGCAAGCCTGATGTCGTGAACTGATATGCGACGAAGACCACAGCGACAACTATTATGGAGAGCAGCCACATCGGCATTCGTGTGAACCACAACCGATAGCGGCGTTTCCAGTTGTCGGGAAGCCAGTGCACTATCATCCCTAAAACAAAAACGATAAACACACCGGAATAGAGGCTACACACCTGTGGCACAACCGACCAATCCCAAACACCGCCAATCTGGTTCACCATAGCCTTGGCTGTCTGCCAGGCTTCATAGTTGGCCTCCGACGGATCAAGATTGGAGCCACTTCTGAAAAACAGTCTTGTAAAAGAGATAAAGACAAATGTTTGCAAGATATTCCAACATTGCTCTATCTTCTTTGCCAACCGCACCCTTCCATAGCCCGAACACAACGGCTCCACAACAAAATAGCGCAACGCCGTCCCCACAAAGATAAAACCGCTCCACACAACTCCTAGTTTTAACGCTGGCGCTGGCCATATCAAATCCGCCAGCATAAAAACGATAAACAAAATTTGGGTCGTCACAACACGTATCCTCTTCCCCTTACCTTTCCACCATTTATATATAAGTATTCCAAAACCATTCAACGCACCCCAAGTGATGAAGTTGAAACTGGCTCCATGCCACAAGCCTCCCAAAAGCATGGTATCCATATTGTTGACATTGGTTTGGAATTCCCTACGGTGTAGCGGAAAAAAACAATAGATTGCCACCAAAGCTATTATGGCTATTACTACCGCTGTCGTCACCCACACTTTCCTCGCCATTGCAGCGACAATCAACATCATGCCTACAAGTATAAAATATGAGACCCACGTCGCCTTCCGGTTTCCACCCAGGGAAATGTAGAGATAGTCTTTTAGCCAGTTGGATAGCGACATGTGCCAACGTTTCCAAAAGCCGGCGGTGTTGGTGGCTTTATAAGGCGAATTGAAATTTTGAGGCAAATAAAAGCCCATCAACATCGCAACACCTATCGCAATATCGGTATAGCCCGAGAAATCAGCATACACCTGCAGCGAATAGACAAAAAGGGCCATCAGATTCTCAAAACCAGTGTACATCGTGGGTAATTCAAACACTCTGTCGACAAAATTGACCGACAGATAGTCGCTAAGGACAATCTTTTTCATCAAACCATTGAGAATCCAAAACACTGCCAGTCCAAATTGCCTGCGTGAGAGGAAAAAAGAACGGTATAGCTGAGGCACAAACTGGTCGGCACGCACTATAGGCCCCGCCACAAGCTGAGGGAAAAAAGTTGTATAGAAACCAAAATCCAGAATATTCTCGACACAAGCGATTCTTCGCTTGTAAACATCAACGATATAACTGATATTCTGAAAGGTGAAAAAAGATATTCCTACAGGCAACAGGATAGTATCCACATCAAACCGCGGCGTTGCTGTAAAATGATTGGCAAACTTCGCCAAATGATTGACAACATGCAAATCACTATCAAACATATTATTATATACATCTGTAAAGAAGTAGGCATACTTGAAATAGGCCAGAACCAACAGATTGACAACAACGCCGACTGTTGCCAACATTTTTCGTCTCCTCTCCGTCTTTTTCTTGTAAACCGAGTTCATGCTCTTCCCCAAATAATAGCCCAGTATGGTCGAAAATACAAGGAGCATAACAAACAAACCCGACGTTTTATAATAGAAAAAAAGACTAACCAGGAACAAATACCCATTGCGCAACGTGACTTTAGGCAACCGTCTCAGGTATCGTCCGAACCGATTGTCCATAAGTCCTTTGTTCTTCAGAAACAATCTGAATTTCCTGCTTTGCATAAGACATAGGCCTGCGATAACCAATAGCAGGAAAAACCAGAAATTGAATTGCACAAACAGCAACGGATGCTCCTGATCGAAAGAAAAAAGATCTCCTAAAAAAACGAAAATATCTCTCATATCTCTATAGCCATTTGAAATTCAACGTTTGATTTCATTCTTATGGCTCATCAGGAGGTGGTGACGATAGCATATACCCATTATTCTGCCTAACTCCCCTCCCATAATCGCCGCGCCCTTGGGTGTGAAATGGACATAGTCTTTACCTGCTTTGCCTGCGGCTACCCAGTCCACCATACTTCCGTCACCTCCCATGGCGTCAAACATACTCCAATAGGCCACTCCCTGCGACAATACCGTGGTTCTGAGTTTCTCATCCAGCAACCTAAGCCATGGATAGCTACTATATTCTCCTCCAACCTTGGTGCTCATGTCTGAAGGTCCTACAAAGAGTATTGTCACCTTGGGCGACACCCTCTTCAGGTATTCTATCTGTCTCTTTATCTTGTCGCAATACATATCCACCGTTCTCTCTCCGTTCAAACCTGGAACGGCGTTTCCACCAAACTGCAGCACAACCATCCCTACATTTATCATTTTGTAGCAATTGGCCAATTCCACGCTGTCGACCGCTGTGAATTTGGTTCCCGACGAGCCCCTCATGGCTATATTATCTACGGCGACTCCGTTACCATCATCGACAAGTATGCCGAAAATGTCGGCATCACCGCTTATCTCCATCCTTACCGCTGTGGCTGAATCCATTGTCCACTCCAACATACCCACACCTTCTCTCGACGCCTCCTTGCGCGACGATGTTCCTTCGTCCAATCGGCTCACCACAACACTGAGTTTCCTGCCATGATTGTTGTAAAGCACCTTGACATTGGAAAAACGTTTCACACGCTGACTTGCCGACTTGCTTGTCACACACCGCAACGTTGCTGTGGCTTTTCCGTCAACATGCCAGCTACGCAACATCGGTCCGTAGGAGCCTTTGGTCACTGTCTGCTGTTTTCCTCCCCATGTGGAGACACATGCCGCGGCGCCTTCGTATTTCTGCACAAACGACATTGAGTTGACAGTCTGATTCAATGGAACCATACCTATTCCACCGCCACCAATGAGTCTTTGCAGTGTGTCGCGGAGACAGCAACTCATACGATCCATCTCTATCTGTGAGTCTCCATAATGAAGCACTCTCACCATCGTCCCTTTCTCTACCGCCTCTGTGGCAGCGGCAAAAAAACGGTCAAAATAGCCATAGTCCGACTTTGGCAACCACAAATGGCTTGTCTCGCTTGCCAGAAGCATTCTGTAATACTCTATAGAGTCCTCGATGTTTCTCAACTCCTCGGCATCCATTTTTGGAGCCACAACCTCAGTGGTTTTCTCTCCATGATGCCCTGTCAGGACTTTGTGCAACGTGGCAAAGCGAAGCCCCTTGCCCGCCACAGTGACTCCCTTGTCCGGGAATGTTATTGCCAATATGGCCAACAGCGATAAGCATAAAAGAAAAAATTTCAGAATCTTCGTTATTTTCATTTCTCGATGTATTTTTATGTTTTTCATCGCAAAAATACACCAAGCTTTGGAATCATAACAGTCTCTCAACCTTCATTGTATAAACCTTTTGTGGGAATGTACAAAATGTACCTCTCCACATCATTTCATACAAAAAAAAAGAGGACAGCCCATCTTTAAAAAAGCGTTGTCCTCGTTAAATATCTCTTGAAAAACGGAAAATCACCTCCTGAAAAGCAGATAGTTTATATTATCACTCTTTCCTATATCATTTGAACCCAGTCTTGTTTTCGCCCCATTCATGTCCACCGTCCATCCTTGAGCCGAACCTCCGACCAGAAAAATTGCGTTGTCAACGCCAAGATGTTGGAGCATGCTGCTGAAATCATTCATATACACTTTATCCATACTAACCACGATGACAATATCTCCTTTCAGGCTACACAAAGCCCGTCTGAACGCCTGGTTCTCAGGATTATTTTCCATAGCCTGACCTTTTCCTACCGCAGGATATTGCCTGAAAAAGTATCCGCCCTCTTCTGTGGCCTGTTCAAATAGTGGTGAATTGTCGGCGACACCAATAGCCATATTGCCATTTATTATAGCACAATAGCCTTTCTTTGACAGTCCCCATGCCAGAGGCTCGCCCTTCAAGACATATGCGCCTACAATCTTACCATTGTCTCGTCTGACATCAGCGGCCATAGCGGCAAACACTATCTCCTCGTCCGTTGTGTCGATTTTTCCTACAAATAGCTCTGGCTTTACATTGATTGGTGTAAATATAGCACAGCTTATGCCATCCACCACTGTGTCGCGTCTTTCAACCCCTTTCCCCTTACTGGCGTCATTGTTATTCAGCCACATGTCACTAACAGAGATATCCCCGGTAACTAACTTCCCTGGTGTCGAACCGCCATCGTCGACATTGTCATCCTTCTCTCCACGCAATGCCACGACAAGGGCTATAATCGCGACAACGACACCTGCTATCACAGCGGCATAAAGCCAAAAACGGCCTTTCCCGCCTCTACCGTCATCGCCATCAGGCTCGCCAATAATGCGGATCTCGTTGTCGTCTATATCGTTCATGGTTTTCATAATATCTCGTTTTCTATAGCCTCCTTTATCCGTTTCAACGCATCTTTCGACGCTGTCAATGTATGTGTCGAAAGACGTCCGTCGGTAAGTACTATCTGTTGTTTTGAAAGATTAATAAAAAAGATATATTCACAATTAATAATCAAGCTCTTGCCTGCGCGTATAAAACGTATCTTGTCCCGCTTCACACGTTCCGATATCATCTTCTCCAGTTGCCCTAACTGCAATGTCACCATCCTCGACTCGCCATTGGTCAGCACTATCGACGAATAGTTGCCATCACTCGATATGAAGATAATATCTTCCAAGGCCACCCTTAGCAGCTCTACACTCGATGATATAATGAGATATTCTTTCACGCTTTCTCTTACTAGACGCAGAATGGACTAAACAACCTGGTTGGTGCGACGGACATAAATGGGTATTATTTTCATTGCCAGAGAGGTAAACCTTCTTATCAATAAATCCAGCATTCGCAGCGAGAGTTTACCCTTAATGTATTCGTTGTGGGCATAGTCTGGAATTTGCCTCTCCATCTCTGTCCTGATTTCCATAACCGTCGCCTTCCTGGGCTCAAGGGAATTGCTCACATAGTTGAATACCGAAGTAAGATAACCCTTCTTGTAATATATGAAATCTATCTCAGCCTTATATGTCTCATACACCCCCGAGGCTTTCAGATAGGTCAGCAGACTGTCGAAGGTGGCGAGACGCTTCTGGTATTTAGTGCTGTCTTTTGTTGTGGTCACCGAACCAGGTCTAAGGATATAATGATAGAGTGGCTCGTCAACATGGCTCATATTTTCAGCGAAAATAAGGGCACTGGTGACAAAGAAGCTGTCATCGGCGCTTCGCGACTCCGGGAAATGGATGTCATGCGCCACAACCATCTCTCTCTTATATATATACGTGGAGAAGAGTGATACATAATGCGACAAAAAAAATCGCTTGTTCTCCATAGACATTTTCCCTTGCGGTATAGGGGGATTGGAAACAACCTCAGAGGCCCTGTCATCCAGAAAGTCCTTGGAGATCTGACAGTAACACAAATCACTGCATCCGGCAGCCTCGGCGCTTTTATATAATTTCTCAAACATCGTCGGCTCCACCCAGTCATCGCTGTCCACAAACGCCAGATACTCTCCCTTGGCATGTGGTATACCGTAATTGCGGGCCATACCGGCTCCGAGGTTATGCTCTGGACGCAGAAACACAAACTGCGATTGTCGTGGATTGCCGTCAATGAGGTCTTTGACAAGCTGTATGCTGTTGTCGGGACCATGGTCATCTACGAAGATGAATTCCATTTCCTGCAACGTTTGGTCCAAGAGCGATTGTGCACAACGCTCTATATATTGTGCCACACCATATACAGGTAATATTACTGAGACTTTTATCATTGTCTTTTGTTGTTTTTAATACTATTTCACGGACACCGACGATATTCTATAACACTGCCCCCAACACATCAGAAATCTTCCAGACCCTCGTAGTCGCGTGTATCTTGTTTCACATTGGCCTCCAAAGCTTTGCGAATATTCTCTTTCAAACGTAGTGTTGCCTTGTCCGCGTCATTGCGCTTGGAGGGACGGTATAGGTTCTTATATCGCAATTTGGGCGAAATATCGAATTTGAGTTTCGGCATGGTGCCGAACACGTCGACAGCAAGTCGCACAGGAAGCGGCGACTCGACGATTTCAACATGGTAATCGTAGTTGTTGTCCAGATCATGACGGCCTTCGGCTACAATCTGGTACTTGTGCAAGGAGAGTAGGAATGGATATACCTCAAGGTTGTTTCTGAACACCGTCATTGCGACATCGAGACTGTCAAGGTGTATTTTGGAGTCGTCCTCGCGCCAACGTTTAAGTTGCAACAATTTGGCGATACGGTCTATATCCTTGTTGTCGAGCACAGTGAGATTTTGGCCCGTCAGTGCCGAAGCGGCTCTCAGGGTGCTTATCTTAGGTTGATAGAAAGCATTGACATAGGTTTCCGCGCAAAGGTGGAAATCGGCGGCGCCCTCCAGGTCGTTAAGCAGCGGGACAAGGGTATCGACGTATGGTATCATGTCAATAAGCTCCTGAATATTGATATCCAGAAGATGGAAATCGAGCCCCACAAAGATGTGGTTCACACGGGGAGTGCGATACAACGCTGTAAGCTGCATTTTGGCGGCTTTGCACACAAAGCCCACCTGATTGAGCACAGCCACACCATCTTTTATCTGCACGTCTCCCGCCACCTCACGCAAATCGTTCTCGAAAGCTATAGCCTCCTTTATGCGGGTATGTAGCGTGAAATCCACATCTCGCGGCACTATGAATGGATGTGCCGATGTGTCCACATTGTCTTCTTTGCGCTGCACCTCAAGGGTGTCGGCATCGGTTCCCATACCACTGAAAGCCTCCATCAGGTCGTCGACATTGGTGAAGTTGGATGTGAAATAAAGGTCTCCCTTCAGCATATCCTCATGGCTTATCCATTTCTCCAATCCCTCCACGGCACCGGAAAGGTAAAAATCAGAGTTGCCGAAAACCACATTGGCATTGGTTATCTGGCATCGCTCTGGTTTGTAGTTGAATTTGATGTCGGGTATCTGGACTATATAATCCATCTGCTCCAAATCGAGATATCCTCGCTTGAACTCCACGTCGAGATTTGGCGACCACTGCTGTAAAGTGTTCGAGCGCGATGGATCGTAGTTGGCACCGCCGTTTACCGACAGGCCCGCAAGGTCAAAAGTTGTGCTGTCGTCAACATCAAGATGAAGACTGCTACTCGTGAAATCAATCTGATACTTGACCTTGTCGCTGTTCACCGACTGCGGAATCATAGCGAAGGTACCTGTGGGATGCTCCAGAGTTCCTCTCAGCGAGTCGACATTGCCGGCAAGGTTGGCGAAATCAAAATCGCACACCATGCGGAACGGCTGCGTACTGTCGAAAATGTCGGAAATGGCAGCCTTAAGCTTTGTCTTGCCCAGCATGCCGTCAATAGCCTGGTTAGGGAGATTGGCTGTGAGGGCGTCAGCGCTTATCGTGGCCGATAGCAGCTCCTTGAAGAGTCCTCGCTTCATCGTCGATGGCATCTGAATGCTGACATTACCTTTGGGCACTTGAGCATAGATAGTGTCATACACCACATCCAAGTTGGCCAAACCTATGTCGCCAGAGAGTGTCATCTTTGCGAAATCTGCTTTCTGTAGCTGCTCTATATTTGTGTGTATCTTCAACTTCGGCGTGACTTTGCCTTTCATGTCAATATTAACATCTTTAGGCATAAACACCTCAATATCCGGCAACGAGATTGCGCCACTGACAACAGCGTCGGTCGTCATTTTGCCAAGCAAATCGTCAATATGGCCACTCACCGACACCCTGCTGTTGCGGGCATGCGCTGTAAGTGTATTGACATCAACCTTCGACACTCCGCCTTGCGCCATGTCCAAATCTGCATGAATGTTTGCGTTTATTGCGTCCACTTTGAAAGGCAACATTGTGCGGTCCTCAAAACTGCCTTTGGCTATTGTCAAGTCAGCACCTATAATGGGCATTTTGCCGTCTCCCATCTCGCCTCGGGCGGTTCCCGCTATTTCCATCTCGGCGTCTATCTTCATGGTGCCTACCCACGAGGAGAAATCCTCCGGCAACGACGCGAGAAGTTTGTCCACTTTCCATGTGTTGCTCTTAAACTTGACATCCATAGCCATAGGTTGCGAATCCTTCGGAAGCGTCACCGTGCCATCGACATCAATAATATACTCTTTCAGACGTGCCTCCACCTCTTTAAGAATGAACGACAAAGAGTCGACATCGCCTGCAAAACCACCTTCTATTGCCAACAAACGGTTGTCGTCGGCATATAACGTGTCATTGACATACTGCAGTCCGTCAAGCACTATGCGCCCATTGTCGACACCCAGCTTGAAATCACCCTCCAACTTGCTCTTTTGGGTGGTACCGTCTAATTTAAAGACTATATTGTCGAGCTTTGTGCCAATACTGCTGCTGTCGGTAGACATCATGAAGTCAAGATTGGCGATGTCAAAATCCACCTTTGCATCGATATTGCCTGGATTATACTCACCATCCACACCTAGGTTGAAGTTTTTTACACCCGCCTGCATATTAGCGCTTTTGTCCAGATAATTCACATCGAAATGCTTCACTCTCACACTTTTCAGCGATACCAAATCAGGCATCTCGAAAGGCTCTGAAACTGTTGTATCCTCAGAGGTCTTGAAAATATCGTAGTTGGCTTTGCCTTCTTTGCTGACGTAGATGTTGGCTTTGGCTTTGTTCAGCACAAGTTTCTTCACCTCGATGTTACCATGTTTGAGATACTCTCTGACATTGAACCCTACTCCTATCTCCTCTACCCGTGCCAACGTGTCGTTGGGTGCGCCTTCCACAGGGTTTATCAACGTCACACCTTGCACATTCAGGCCTACATATGGGAATGTCTTGAAAACCGTCAGGTCTACATCCTCAAAATGATTCTCACAAAGTATGAACTTATCAGAGAACTTGTTGACGATGGATGTAAGTCGCGCCGGGGTCAATATAAGCCATAGCGCGACGACGACAAGCACTATTGCGAGTCCTAAAAGCGAAGCCAAGGAAATAAGTGTTATCTTCCATCCTTTTTTCATCCGTCTCTTAGGTTGCTGCGGATTCTGCGTCTCCTTATTTTCTATATCTGTCAAGGCTGATAATGATTTGAAATGTTAAAGTGTGTTCTTTCTGCTCAGACTTGTCTGACCGTCACTCTGGGTCTCGTCATCTCACCCTCTCAAAGGTATATACTGTCCCCGAGCGGTGTCTGTAGGTCAGCACTGAGTCGGTGAGTTCTGTGACGGTGAAAAGCTGCGGTATTGTCCATTCACCCGTCATCTCCATCCAATGCACCTGGGTCAACGAGTTGTCAAATTCGTCAAATTCCCATTTAAAGGGCTGACCCTCCGCCTCAGTGACATCGTCACCTATATCCCATGTGCTGCCTGTCCCGTCGGGATCATAGCGCCAATATTCGGTGCCGTTAACCCATTTGCCCGGCAACAGCGACGGATCTACCTCGCCTTCCTTGCCGATACACGATGCAAACAAAGCTATCAATGACAAAAAAATGAGTGGAAATAACTTGTTCTTCATACTACATATATATCTTTATAGAAACGGCCGTAATCATCATAATCCATCCCATATCCAACAATAAAATCGTCGGGAATGCTGCGGCCTATATAGTCTATCTTAAAGTTTTTCTTAAAACTGCCGGGTTTGAACAAGAATGTGGCGATATGCACACTCGCAGGCTCCATTTTCTCCAGTTCGCCAAGCATAGCCTCCATTGTGCACCCTGTGTCAATTATATCCTCCACTATCACCACATGCCGTCCTCTGCATTTCTCCGGGAACGGCAACTCTCTCTTGACAACTCCACTACTATGCATACCCTGATAGGAGGTGTATTTCACAAAACTTATATCGGCATCGAAACCTAGCGCCCTTGCCAAATCGGTCATAAACATGAACGAGCCCGTCAATGTAGGACAGAAAAGCGGTTTTTTGTCACCAAGATCTCTTGTGATTTCTTGCGCCACCCTGACCACCTCTTTCTCTATCTCGGCATGGGTCATGTAGACGCCGAATGTTTTATCGTGTATTGTTATCAAGGATTGAAATCTCTAAAAGGTTGATTATATCTCTACAAACACAATTGCGACATTATTCCACCATACTACTCTTCCTCAGGCTCCTCTACCGAGTCGAGAACCAGACGGAAGCCGTGGAACCCATATCCATAGTCGGGCTGATACCAACTGCGGTCGCTGACTGTACATCCCCACGACGGACTGTTCAGACAACCGCCACGAAGTATACGGCTTTCTCCATGTCGCGGACCTCGTGGATTAGTCTGCGCTTCAGCGCTATAGGACTCATACCAGTCGCTGCACCATTCCCACACATTCCCGGCCATATCATGCAATCCCAGCTCGTTGGGTTTCTTACGCCCTACAGGGTGGGTATAATTGTCCGAGTTCATACCATACCACGCCACCGATCCTGGATCTCCGTCCTGGCCTGGGTACACATAATTCCTCGAGTTGTTACCGCCTCGCGCCGCAAACTCCCACTCCGCCTCAGTAGGAAGCCTGAAACGGTATCCTGTCATCTGCGACAATCGGGCTATGAACATCTGCACATCATTCCACGAGACTTGCTCAACAGGCAGACTGTCATTGTATGTCCATCGACTGGGATTGTTACCCATAACGGTTTTCCACAATCTCTGGGTGACTTCGAATTTGCCCATATAGAAGGTGTCAACGGTAACCTTGTGCACTGGGAACTCAGCCTCATAGTTGTGCTTGGCGGCACCAGGTCGGGTGCATCCCATATTGAATGTACCTCCTGGCACAGGCATCATACGGAACTTCATGTCGGCGACTTTAATATCCACCGAGCCGTCGTCAACCTCAACCGAGAACCTGATGACTGTGTCAGCGGCATTATATCCTGTCGAATCGGGCTCATATGGCAACATTCGCAAATCAGGCAAATCATACACAATGATTTTCTTCTCTTTGCCTGCCTTTATATTCTTCCCGACATCTCCGCTCATATTCTGGATATAATCTCCATAATAGCGTCCCCCATCGATAGACACACACACTCTGATATTGGCATCTTTGCTCAAATCGTATGTGATGGTGACCTCTTTGTCATGCCTGACAAATGCGACATTGCTGATGTTTTGTGCCATCGCATGGAAGGAAATAAGACTGAATATGCAAAACAACAACCTATGTTTCATATGATTATATTTTTCTTAAACGCAAAATGTGTATCTGCAAATTTACATTTTTTTTTATAATTGTAAATAATTCAATGTAAAAAATCGTGAATCGTGATTTGTGAATCGTGATTTGTGACCTGTGATCTGCAAAAAAAAACATAATTCGAAATTCGAAATTCAAAATTCATAATTCAAAATTCGAACTTCCCTTTTATCCTTTTAAACCTTTCCAACCCTTTAAACCTTTTTATCCTTTTTATCCTTTCAATCGTTTTTTTTCGTATATTTGCACTAATCTATCATTTACCCCTTTCAATCATAACCAACTATTTTCCAACACAGAAAACCGAATCATAAACAACACGAACATTCCGATGAGAATACTTCACACCGCCGACCTGCACCTTGGACAAGTGTTGTACCAATATTACAACCGTGTTGACGAACACGAATATTTTTTCCAACAACTTAACCAATGGTGCTCTGAATACAATCCAGACGCCCTTCTTATAAGCGGCGACATCTTCGACATCCAGCAACCTGGCGCTGCCACCAAGGCCTTTTTCAACAACAGCATCGCTCGTCTCCATCGCACCTTCCCCTCCATGGCTATTGTTGTCACTGCCGGCAACCACGATTCCGGCAGCCGCATAGAGGCCGACAGTAGCCTTTGGGCTCTCGCCGATATCAAATTGATCGGCCACGGTCCCTCTTCCGACGCCTTGGATCACCCTGGCTGGGAGGACCGCTTTATCGTCCAAACCGACAAAGGCTTCATCGCCGCACTGCCCTTCATGCCTTCTCTTCGCAAAGAGATCTTCCAAGCGGTCATCGACAGAGTCCAGGACAGAAACCTCCACAATCTCCCTGTGGTTCTCATGGCTCACACAGCCGTCTCAGGAGGCGACTTCAGCGGCCACAGTGACATCGGCAACATCAAGTCTTTCTTCCTCGAGGAGTTGGGCTCAGGCTACGACTACCTGGCTTTGGGGCACATACATCGCTCTCAAACCCTCGGTCACGACATCGATTGTGAATTCTCCAACTCAACCCTCTCCTATCCTGCCCCCGTGGTTCGCTATAGCGGCAGCCCTCTCCATGTCAGCTGCGACGAACAGTATCCCCATAGCGTCAGCCTCGTAGATATCGACAAACACCAAGGCTCGGTCTCCATCAAAAAACTGTTCATCGAACAACGTAGGCATTTCTTCATCATCCCCAACGAGAAAATGCCAGCCGCAAAATCCGCAGATGAAATATACTCTTCCGTCTCCGAATTCTGTAAAAAACAGAAAACCGGATACATCCGCCTCCGCATCGACGCATCGACACCTCTTCCTCCCGACTTCACTCAAAACATCTACAACATCCTGGAAACCACTGGAAACGAAGTGCGCTACAACCCAAAAATAATCTTCGAGAACATCGCCGAACACATCGACTCCTCCCCAACCCCAACATTCGAGATCGCCGAACTACAACAGATGACCAACCCTCTAGATTTCATCAAGAAAACCATAACTCAATACCCCGATTTATCCTTTGAGGAGATCAAAAAAGACTTCGAAGAAGTTGAGCGGAAACTGCATAATATGTCCGAAAAAGACAATAAAAATTCAAAATTGAAAGTTGAAAATTGAAAATCACTTTTAAACATTCAAACCTTTTAACCTTTCAAACCTTTTTAACCTTTTAAACCCTTTATAACCCTTCCTAGCGTGCTCGTTTAAACCATGCAGATAAACCAATTACATATTCGCAACATCGCCTCCATCGAGAAGGCCGACATAGATTTCGATCACGAGAGAGGCTTAATTGACCCCGATACTGGCAAACCGGCCCAAAAATTCCTCATCTACGGCGACACAGGCACAGGCAAAAGCGTTCTGCTCGACGCAATCTCCATGGCTCTGTTCAAGAACACTCCTCGTCTCAACGACGTTTCCGCCAAACAGCGCAACTCTTTCCTCTCCTCCTCGGGCACCGAAGTCAACATATTCAGCATAGAGCAGTACACCCGCCTCGGCATCAGCCCCAAAGACGAATGCTACAGTGAAGTCATCTTCACTGGAAACGACAACATCGTCTACCATGCCAAACTCGAACTCGGCTACACGAAAGGACGCGACGGTAAACTCAAAAACAAATCCAACTGGCTCGTGATGGTCGGAGACAACGACTGGGTCAAAATGGATTCCAAAGGAGCCACGGTGACCGACGCCATAGGCATGTCTTTCGACCAATTCAACAGAATGGCCATGCTGGCTCAAGGCAAATTCGAAACCTTCCTATGCGGCTCGAAAGAAGAACGCTCCATAATCCTGGAAAAACTCACCAACACCAGCATATTCACCGACTACGGCAACGCCATTAAAAACGTTGCCGCCGACAAAAACAAGGAAACCTCAGCAGCCGAGGAACGCCTCAAAATGGCTAAAAAATATGTCGACAACAACGAGGATAGCACCATTGTGGAAGCAAAACTCGAAACTGATGCCATTTTGGAAAACAACGCCAAAAAAGAAAAAGAGACCATCGACAACATTCTTTCCATTGCCAAGAGCATAAAAGACTCACAACAAGCGGAAGAAGAGAACAAAAAACATCTTTCAGATCTAATAAAAACCACACTCAGCGAAGAATACAAAAGACTAAAAAACCTTTGCGCCGATTGGGACAAAACCGACAAAGAACGCAAAGCCCTCGACACCAAACAGCAACGACTATCAGAACTAACCAAAGCCAACGACGAGGAAAAGAAATTGGAAGCCGACTTTGTAGCCATGGCTGACAACCTGAATGAGAAAGAGAAAAAAGCGACGGACAAAAAAGAAGCTATTGCTACTGAGCAACAATGGATTGACTCTCGTTTAAAAGTCAACACATTATATACCGAACACAAACTACGTTGTGAACAAATAACACAGCTTGAAAAAAGCATCACGACAAGCGAGACAATCGAAAAAGAGCTTTCAGAAGCCAAATCGAAGTGCGAAGAACTGAAAGACAACCGTATAAAGACTTTCGAAAAGTATCAAGAAGCCGATAAAAAAGTCAAAGAAGCACAAAAGATTATCGAAGGCTTTAAAGAGAAAAGAAACAGCCTCAATGCCGATAAGCTAGAAGAAGACGGAAAACTCCTTGGCAAACTCTCTTCCGCCTTAGAGCTGCTCAAAAAAGATGTCGCCACCAAAACAGAGAAAGAGCAGGAACTGGAAAAAGCCAAAGAGCAAAGGAGCATTCTGAACAACGATCTCGACAAGGCTATGGAAGAACAGAAAACAGCCAAAGCAGACCACGACAATAAACTCAAGATCTTCGACAATGCCAAAGAACGTCTGGCCACTATAAGCACAAGTTTGGACGAGACCCTCGACAATCTACGCGCCAAAATGGCAAAAGAACACACCGAGGTGTGCCCGCTTTGCGGACAAAAAATCAGCGAGAACCTGTTGTCTCGAGACGATTTCGCCAAAATCATCACCCCTTACGAAAAAGAGCAGGAAACGGCGAAACAAAAATACCAAGAGTCGTTAGACAACCTAAACACAATCAACAATAAAGTCAGCGCCATCAATGCCAAGATTGGTGAGAAGAACAGCATTATCAACACCCTTTCGCCCGAGGTTGAGAGACTCAGCGCAAATGTTGCCGAAAGACTGAAAAAAGCGGGCATCGACGACTGTCAAGACATCAACAAAGCCTTCGACTCCAAGATTGAAGAAACAAACAAATCGCTTGAGGATATACAAAACAAAAAAGAGCAAGTATCCAGAATCCAGAAAGATATCGACAATCAGATTGAGGTAAGAAACACCCTTGAAAACAAAAGAGGCGATAGCGAAAAAACATTCCTGAAGGCAAAGCAAGCGGAAGAAAGCAACAACGACAAGATATCAAACTTTGAAAGTCAGATAGAGAAACAGAAAAAAGACAAAACCGAACTCATAAGCCTATTAGACAACGCCTTGCTTGACTGGAAGGACAACTGGAAAGACAATCTTACCATCAGCAAAGAGCAGTTGAACAAGGAGGCCGGACTTTATCTTGAAAGAAAAGAAAAACAAGAAAAAGAGGTCCATAATCTTGGCATTCTAACCTCGACAATCTCCAACATCACTCTTATTCGTGACAAGATTCTGGAGAGCCATCCCGAATGGAGAGAGCTTATGTCGAAACGTCAACACCTCACCAGCAACATATCGGCAGAAACAGGCACCCCAAAGGAGCAATCAACGGCAACTCAAAAAGAACGCGAGTTCACGACATCCGATTGGAACGACCTCTTGTCGCAATGCAGCGCTCTCGCCAGTACCAAAGAGATTTGCGTCAACGAAATAGCCAAAAGCGAGGAAACCATTGCCCAATGGGTTAAGCAGACAGGCAAAAACGAGGCTTACCTAAGCGACATCGCCTCCAAAAGAGATGACATCGCCTCCATACGCAACCACATAAACGACACGGAGACAGAAATCAAGAAATGGGAACAGAAACAGCAAGAGCACAAACAATCTATTGCTGACGGAACCAAGAAACTTGACGACATGGGCAGCATTGCCTTCGAACTTGCCACCGACGAGTTGCAGCCAATGTCATTCTCCTTCCAAATAGAGAATATCGACACTCAGATAGAAGCGCTCCAATGCCGACAAAATACACTAAAGGAGTTGGAACAAGCTGCCCACGACCGCATTACAGGATACAATTCCATACTGCAAAACATCAAACAAAACAAAGAAGAGCAGGAGAAAGCCCAAAAAGAGTATGATGAAGCCAAAAAGATTTCCGACCATTGGGCTGTTCTCAACAAACATTTCGGCGGCGAACGCTTCCGCAACCTGGTGCAGACCCACATCATGCGCCCTCTACTCAACAATGCCAACATCTACCTCAGCCAGATCACCGACCGCTACAAGCTCACCTGCAGCGACGACAACGAGCAACTCTCCATCCTCGTCCTCGACCGCTACAACCGCGACGAAGTGCGCAGCGCAACAGTGCTCTCCGGCGGCGAGAAATTCATGATATCCCTGTCCCTCTCCCTCGCCCTCTCCTCCCTCAACCGCCCCGACATGAATGTTAACATACTCTTCATTGACGAAGGTTTCGGCACCCTCGACCAAGACAACCTGGACAGTGTCATGAACACCCTCGAGCGTCTAGGCGAGATGAGCGGTCAAAACGGCCGCCGTGTAGGCATAATATCCCATCGCGAGGAACTTTTGGGACGTATCCCCAACAAAATAAAACTGCTACACCGAGGCGAAGGCCGAAGCCAAGTAGAGATTGTCTACGAACTCTGACGCCCTTACTTGCCTGTATAAAAGTTTAGAAATAATAACATAAAAAAAGTGGAAGTAATAAAAGGAAGTTAATCCTCGATGGAAGTTAAATAAGAAGTTATGCGCTACGCGCTGGACAATACATATTCATTTGTCCTCTTTAAATCCCATTTTAACTCCCACTTTTACTTCCCCTTTAACTCCCACTTATACTTCACTTTTTCACCATCACTGAACGAGCGTTTCCGCCCTTTTCTGTAATAAAAAAAGTATGCCCTCTCTTGGAGGGCATACTGTGGAAATATAAACTGATAATAAGATTCTGTTATTTCTTCACTATCTTCTGTGCTGTGCCACAGGCGCGAAGCATATACACGCCTTTGGCGATATTGCTGACATCGATGGTGTTGACACCCTCCTGAAGGGCAATCTTCATCACCACATTGCCAGTGACATCATATAGTGTGGCAACCTCACCGTTGACATTGCCAACAACAATGTTGACTCTTTCGGTGGCAGGGTTGGGATAAACGCTAATCAAAGTGGCGTCAGCAATCTCCACGCCCTCACCCTTCTGGTTGATGACACCGACACCGTCAAGGTCGAAACCTGCGCTGTAGCTTACCGTGGGGAAAGGATCGTTGATGATGTTGCCCATAGCGTCGTATGTGCCATACTGAGGATCTATGCTGCCAACGACATCCACAATGCGTACATGAGTGATATTGTTGATGTCAACAGCGGTGCTGTCGCGAAGTTCGTTCAAGTCAAATGGAGTACCGAAGCCAACACGGTATTTACCGGCAAGATTGTTGATATAAGTAGGATCCACGTGGCTTGTTATCTGACGTACAGTCTGTGTCAGCGAAGTGGCTGGGAAACGAACAAAGCGCTCGCCGTCGGAGCTAACCTCCACAAAAGCAAGTTCAAGGAAATAGTCGTCGAAAGAGTTCTCAAACACGACAAAGTCATAACCGGCTCCGTTGACAATAGGTTTGGCGAAAGTCACGGTAGCTCTACCGCCATCGCCGAGGCTGACGACATCCATTGTGCTGTTGGTAGCGGCTCCCACTGCGTCATTGTTGTTGCCATAGGTAACCAGAGGTGCACTGGGGTTGCTCAGGTTCTGCGATCCACGTTCCACGGTGCAACCTGTAGCCCATGCCTTGATACGGCTGTCGTTGCAAGCAATAGCCGAGCTACCATTGGTGCCAGCGGCGCCACAGAATGGGCCCATGCCTTCAGGCTGGCCTATGGGGTTGATTGTGTTGGTATAGACGTATGAATAGTACCATTGGCCATCCCATTCACTGCTGTCGACAACAGTGCCGGCCATGGGGTCTGCCCATTTGGTGAAATCACCGTTTCTCAGCACAGTGGTTATACCCATCGAGTTCCATGTGCTGCCGTTGACAAGGTTCTCCCAGTAGTAGCCCACTTTGCTAAGCGTGTCGTTGCTCTTGAAGAGGAAAATATCATCGAGGTAAGAGCCATTCATGGTGTAGTCGAAGCGAGGATCGGCTGCCTTAATGTCGTACATAACAGTTTGAAGGATGACAGAATCGGCCTCAAAACGGTAGCCCCAAGCGAGAGCTGTATCCACCCAGTTGACGGCGAAGACGACCTCGTTGTTGCCTTGACCAATCCAAGTGATGATCTCGCTTGCCGAGATAGAAGCCTCTTGAGGCAGAGGAACAGAAACGGGGTAGATAGTAGCAGGATAGACATTGGAATAGTACCAAGAACCTGCATATTCGAAGCTGTCGACAGCAACGCCGACGGCAGGGTCGCCCCATTTGGCGAAATCGCCGTTATGAAGAACCGAACTCATACCCATACCCGAATAGCCGTTGACAAGATTTTCCCAGTAGTTGCCAGGAGTGATGCCCAACGAGACGACGCCGTCATTGAAATTGATATCAGAGATGAAAGAGCCGCCGGAGAAGCTGAAACGATGGTCAGCGTCGGCGATGTCGTTCATAACAGTTTGGAGGATGACGCTGTCGGAGGCAAAGCGGTAGCCCCAAGCGAGAGCCGTGTCGGCCCAGTTGACAGCAAGAATGACCTCATTGGAGCCCTCGCCAACCCAGTAGAGGATGTCGGAGGCAGCGATTGTGGCGTCGACAGGAGATTCCTCAGGAGCGTTGGGATCGGTAGCCATAATCATGACATCGGCGGTAGAGGTCTGCATCCAATCGACGAAATCGCCGTTTTGTATATAATCGTTAGACACACCACCCGACGAATGATCGGCGTCGTTGGCGTCTTTCCAGTTATACCACCACCAGCCATCTGTTCCCAGCAGATTAAGGCCAAGTTCGGCGTCGTTATAAGCCATATTGGTTATCCATGTAGAAGAGCCAGTCAACACAAAGCGGCTGTCATAGAGCGCTATAGTGTCCATAATATCGCCAATAGTGGCGGTGCCGTTCCACTGAACACCCCAGGCAATACCTATGGCGCCAGCGATGTCATCGTCCCATGTCACCGCTATCACAGCGCGGTTAGAACCTGTACCGGTCCAAAAACGAATGCTATCCTGAGGCACCGTCGGATTCGACTGCCCCCATTGTGCCATAGCACCAAAAGAGAGCATAAGCCCTAAAGCTAAAAATAATACTTTTTTTGTCATTTCGATACTGTTTTATAATATGTTAATACTTTCAACCAGTATCGGAATACAATCGAGGGAGGAAATGCTGGAAAGGGGAAAACAGGTGAAATAGTGATGTCGAAAAAACAAGCCTCAACCTGCTTCTCGGGCACTTTTTCCTCGAAAGTGATCCGATAATTTCAGATTTGGCAGGTATTCTGACTTGCTTTTTACCAATCAGCCTTCCCACATATCTATGGCGATATGCAGTGACTATAATATTGATTGGCAAACCATTAAGCTCACAGCAGCGGGACTGTTCGGGATTCTCACCCGATTCCCTTTCTCACGCCTTTAAGGCGACCAAATCGTTTGCAAAAATACAACATTTTTTTCAAAACAAAGTCCTTGCCTCGAAAAAAAAAATCTCTCTTTGGAAAACTTGTTTTAGATTTTTATAATAAGATCTTGATGTTCCTAAAATGATAAAATCAACTCTACACACTCCACAGGAGTTTTTACCATTTCAAACCTGAATAAAAGTAATCTGTGCTCTGTGAAAATTGAAAATTGCACCCCGAAGGGAATCTGAACACCTTGAAAATAAAATAATCTAGTGAAGAAAGTTGAAAATTAGTGAATAGTGACCTGTGAATGGTGAATGGTGAATTGTGATTTGGCAAAATCATCATTGTGAGTCGCTTTGCGAGAAAACATTCAAATATTATCAAATCTTTCAAATACTTTATTTCTTATTTGTTTGAATTTATTAGATTTGTCGTATTTCTGCTCGAAGAGCATTACTAAATGAGGGAATTGTGAAAATTGCACCCCGAAGGGGATCTGAACACCTTGAAAATAAAAATAATACAGTGAAGAAAGTTGAAAATTAGTTACCTGGAAATTCGAAATTACAAATACCCTTTTAACCCTTTAACCCTTTAAACATGTCTCACGACTATCACCACATGTTCGCCACACAGCTTCTGCAATGTCTCCGCAAAGCGTTCCCTTGCCGCGCCATCCATCCATGCTGTAGGCTCGTCAAAAAGCAGCACCGGCGAACCTGAATACAGTTGCCGCGCCAACGCCACACGCTGCCATTGTCCCATACTCAGCTCCTCGCCGCCAACGAATTGACGTCCCAGCTGAGTATCAAGACCATTTGAAAGACCCTCCACAACCTTGTCAGCTCCCGACAGAAGCAGAGCCTCCTCAAGTCGTTTAGCGTCGTCAGCCGAGTGTATATCTCCGAAGGCAACGCTTTCACGCACAGTAAAATAGAAATTAACATAATCCTGAAACAGAGCGCTCACATTGCGGCGCAAGTCTGACAGATTATACCGGCGTATATCAACGCCATTGATAAGCACAGCCCCCTCTTGAGGGTCATAAAGCCTCAAGGCAAGTTTCAGCAACGTGCTTTTGCCAAAACCATTCTCACCCTCAAGATAAGCCACCTCGCCTCGGCGAGCCACAAACGAAAAGTTACTCAGCAATGGACTCCTCATCCCGGGATAAGCAAAAGTGATATCTCTGAATTCCAACACCTCCACCCTCTCAGGGAAAGCCACAGCGTCGTCGGGAGACACAATCGCAGGTTCCATCGCCATAAACTCTGTCAAGTTGTTGACAAAAAGCCTGTTCTCATTCAGTCCTCCCACAGCGGCGACAAGGCTGTTGAGGTAGCCCATGCCACGACGAAAAGCCTCGAAAAGCATAACAAAGGAACCTATTGTCAACGCCCCAGCCACAACAGGAGCTATCAGAGCCAGCAGGACAACAGCCAGAGCCGCGGCCTCTATCAATGCCGACAGTGAGTCCAGAACAGCAAGACTGCGGGCTATTTTTTTCAGCTTCTCCAGCAATGTGGTGCGAATCTCCTCATATCTCCCTCGCAGATACCCCGACAATCCGTAAGTTCGGATCTCTTTGGCATACATGCGCGATGTCAGCAGCGCACCATAGTAGCTGGCTCGGCGCTGAAGCTGCGTCGTTTGGCGACGGAAATCATACACCTTTTGCGACTTGTACAGTCTGGCGCATAACGACGGCACCACAGCGACCACCATAACAAGTACAATCTTCCACGACGCAAAGAAAAGCATCGATGCCACGGCGGCAAGTGAGAGTACCGCCCCGAAGAGCGACACCATGTTTTCCATTATTCGCACAGGTCTGAACGACGCCTCTTGCTGTGCCCTGTGAAGCGTGTCGTGAAACGTCGGGTCATCGTAGTACGACATATCGAGCCTGGCCGACTGTTTCTGTATAATCGTGTTGACATAGTCCGACAACCGTTGCGAGAGCACCTCGTTGTTATAGTTGTTAAGTGCGCCGATAATACGGCTAAGCAAAGTCACACTGCAAAAAAGCGCCACAGCAGGCACCACCTCATGCATCATAGCGCCGAACGGCACCGACGACGCAATATTGGCAGTGACAGTGTCCACGATAACCTTCAGCACATAAAGATTTGCCAAAGGCAACAAGCTGACAAATACCGTTAGCGTCAGCTTTGAAATAAACCCACGAGGGTCACAGCTCCATATTATTTTGAATGCCTGTTTCAAGAGAAAAGGTTATAAAAGTTTAAGGTTTAAGGTTTTACGTTTAACGTTTTAAGATTATGTGGTTAATTTTCTCTATTCATTAATTTTCAACTTTCAATTTTCAACTTTCAATTTTCACCATTCACAAGTCACAGGTCACTATTCACCATTCACCAACTTTCAATTTTCAATTTTTCTCTTTCACCACCAAGCTGCCGTTGACATAGTCCATCACCACAACCGGCGAGTCCTTATCGATATACCCAAGCTGGGCGACAGCGTCATAGCGTTTGCCGTCGACAACCACCTTGCCAGCTGGGCGCAATATCGTAGCCGCAACACCCACAGCGCCTATCACCTCTTTCTCCCTCTCCGAAGCCACAGTGAAACCCTCCGTCGTGCTCTCCGTAGTGTTCAACGCCAGTCCTCCGAAAAGAGTGCTCTCAAAAAGTTTTTTCCCCAGATATATACTTAGGGGCAACGCTATCGCTATTGCCAGCAGCGTAATCATCAACCTGTTGGCTATCACCGCCGAAGGCACAAATGAGAAGTCAAAACCAATGTTGCCCACCATACTGAACACCAAACCCGTCACCACACAAATAATACCCATGACGCCCGAGACGCCGAAGCCCGGGAAGACGAAGAGTTCCAAGATGATAAGCACAATGCCGATGAAGAAGATGATGATTTCCCAATAGGTAGCGAGGCCGTCGAGGTAGAGAGGGGCGAAATAGAGCGCCGCCGCCGAGAGGGCAAGAATGAGAGGGAAACCAATGCCCGGTTGCTGCAACTCGAAATAGATGCCGCCGATGATGAGCATGATAAGGATGCCCGAAACGACAGGTTTGACAAGGAAACCAATCAGCTTGTCGATAAAAGAGTAGCGTTGTTCCTGAATGGTATACTCCTTGACACCGGCATGATTGAGAAGCTGTTGTACGTTTTCGACCTCGGCCTCACAATAGCCATACTTGATAGCCTCGGCGGTGGTGAAGGTGAGCACCTTGCCGCTGTCGCTAACGCCAGGGACAAAGATGTCGGGGTCGACCATAGCCTCGGCGATGTCGGTACGACGGCCACGAGACTCAGCGGTAGTGCGCATAAGCGAGCGCATATAGCTTTGGTATTTGTCGGGTTGCACCTGCCCGGTTTGGTCGACCACTGTAGCCGCGCCGATCGAGGAACCGCTGTGCATGTAGATAGAGTCGCAAGCGATGGAGATGAGAGCGCCGGCAGAGGCCGCGTTGTTGTCGATGAAGGCATACACCGGCACGGGAGATTGGAGGAAAGCCGTGCGGATTTTGTCGGCGTCGTCAAGGGTGCCGCCGAAGGTGTTGATATGCACGACGATGATGTCGGACTTAAGATTTTTAGCCTCCTCCATAGCCTTTTCGACGCGGAGGGATGCCGGGGGAGCGATTTCCTCGTCGATATTGAAGCGGTAGACCTTCTTAGAATTGTTCTGAGCCACGGAAGCCAACGACATCAACATGGCAGCCAGAAAGAAAGACAATAGTTTTTTCATAGTTTGAAATGCTTGATAGCAGAAATCAATTCGTCAAAAATCAGATTGTTGGCAGCGACCATCTCAGCGCCATGGAGCCAGTTGGAGCCCCCCTTGAAGTCGGCCACGACGCCACCTGCCTTTTGGACGATGAAGGCGCCTGCGGCGACATCGTAGGGTTTGAGGCCATATTCGTAGAATCCATCGCAGCGGCCACAAGCCACGTAGATCAAATCGGCGGCCGCCGAGCCGAGACGACGGACACCGTGGGTGCCCTTCATTGTCCATTCGAGAAGGTCCATGTAGGCGTCGATACGAGAGAAGTCGGTATAGGGGAAGCCCGTGGCGATGAGCGAGTCGTTGAGCGAGGGCGACTGAGAAACCGAGATGGCGTTGCCGTTCAAGAGAGCCCCGTCCTCGGCGTCGCAGGTAGAGAAACACTCATCGGCCCAAATCTCGTAAACCACGCCGAGAGCCATGACAGGACGGTTGAGAGAGAGCGATTTAGCGTTGTCCTGCAAACCGATGGAGACACAAGTTGGGGCCATGCCGTGGATAAAGTTGGTAGTGCCGTCAAGAGGATCGATAATCCAAGTGAAAGGTTCCTTGCCTGTGCGGGTGGCGGTGCCCTCCTCGGCTATGAAATCGCTGTCGGGCAGTAGTTGTTTGAGACGCTGTACGATGCGGCGTTCCGACTCCTTGTCGAAGCGAGTGACATAGTCATGTATGCCCTTCGACTCCGAGCTCACATTTCCCGATAGTTTTTTGCGCTCGTCTGCCAGAAACGAGCCTACCTCTCGCGCCAGAAGGCACACCTCATTGCACACTGTTTTTGTATTCACTGGAATTTGTTTTTTGTATTGTGACTGTCACTGTTTTCTTACAACGACAAGAAGCCTTTATTATTATATGTAACCCAAAATAAAAATCCTCATTCGTCGTTATCGGTTTTAAATCGAATTTTTTCTTTCATATGAAAAAAGCATTCTTTCTCTTCTCGCTATGCGCCCTGCTGCTGGTCGCCTGCAAACATGAGCCCAAGCCCTTCACAACCCACGATCTCAGCGGCAACAAATACTGGATTGCTCCCTACACCGACATCGACGACGAGACAATCGGTTGCGAGGGCACCTATGCCATCGTCTGGCCCGACAAAGGCACTATCAGCCCCGCGGCAGAACGTGAGCTCATCCTTCTTTGCTTCGGCGACAGCAATTCCGACAATGTGGACGCAGCCCTCAACCATTGGCTTTCCCACCCCAACCTTATCGGAAACAGTTGCGAAAGTTACACTCCTGTCGACTCACTCAAAAACATCATGACTGGAGAAATGTACTCCCTCGAAGTCAAATGCAAAACCGACAGCAACCTGGCACTTTTCTCCATCAGAAGGGATGAATACGCCTACGGTGCCATACACGGTCTTTACGATGTCAGATACCTTACCATCGACCTCTCATCTGGTAACGTCATACACATCTCCGACCTCGTCACCGACACAGCGCGCTTCCGCATCGCCATAGCCAGCGCCATTCACGACCTTGATGTCAACAAAGACGTGAGAGACTGCCTCTACGAAGAGGAACGAGACGCCATTATCATGCCCGAATACTACAACTTCTATATCGACAGCGCCAGAAACGGCATCTACGTCGAATACGGTATCTATGAGATAGCCCCCTACGCATGCGGCATACAAACCATATTCCTGCCCATCTTCTGGCTCTCAAAACATGTCCCACTGACCCCCTACGCAAAAAAACTCTTCGGTCCCGACAGCTACATAGAATAAGTCACGAATCAAAGCATGAGAGCACATATACTTTTAAAACAATATGTTTGGTTGGTTGAAACCATAAACAGGGCACGACGCATAACCCTCGCCGACCTTAACGAGCGTTGGCAAAACAGTTCCCTCAGCGACGGCAAGCCATTGAGCCGAACCAGCTTCAACCGACATCGCGAAGCCGTGGAAGAACTCTTTGGCATAAAGATTGAATGCGACAACGACAACCGATACCATATTGTAGACAACGACCTGATACACTCCGACACCGTCCAACAATGGATGCTCAGCACCCTCACAGTCAGCAACATTGTAGGCGAAGTGCGCAAACTTCACGACCGCATACTGCTAGAAAACATACCCTCGGAAGGCGAGCTACTTCAGGATATCGTCAACGCCATGCAACGCAGCGTGCAAGTAGCTATCACCTACCAACGCTACGGTCACGATATTGGATCGAGCCGAGTTGTAGAACCATATTGCATCAAGTTGTTTCGCCGTAGGTGGTATTTGTTATGCCGCACCGAAAAGAAAGGATATATGGTTCTATCCTTCGACCGGATAAAGACGTTGAAACTCACCGAAAAGACCTTCATCATTGATCCCGACTTCAACGCCGAGAGCTTCTTCTCGGAATATTTTGGAGTGATGACAGACGACAGCATGCCACTTCAACGCATAGTTCTGCGAGCCTATGGCAACGAACGTTTTGCATTACGCGACCTACCCATACACCATACCCAAAAAATGCTGGAAGCCACCGACGACTATGTCGATTTCGAGATACGCCTGCGACCCACCAGCGATTTTAAGGCACATATACTCTCACGCGGACGCTGGGTAGAGGTGATTTCACCCAACAATATCGCGCAAGAAATCAAAAAATTGCACCAAGAGGCAATAGAAAATAAGTGAAAGCGACCGAATAAATGACACCAATAATCCACTAAAGAGTATTCCTAATGGCCCAATGGTGTAAAGACAAACATTATAGAGTCAACTTTTGACAGAGTATTCAACTCTTAAAATCAAACATTTATCATCAATATCAATAAAAATTGCATAAGTATACCGCTTTGTGGTACAGTCATAGATGTATCTTTGCATTAGCATTTTAAAATGCAAAGACTATGGCACAACTCGGCATGGCGATGATATTACTCTCGAAAGGAAGCCTTGAAGGAGGAGGAGGTCTCGGAATCCTCATCCTTTTGGTTATCTTGCTTGTCGTGCTGGGACTTGGAGCTTCGCTTTTAGCCACCCCCTTTATAGGCGCATACTCCCTCATGACACGCAATTCTGTGGGAAAGCTGGATTATGACGGGCCATTAGCATTGGGAGCCAAAATAGTGGTAGGAATGTTCACTTTGGCCATTTTGGTCGGCATCCTATCATTCGTCGAATTCGAAAGTATATTTATAGAAGCCTTTGTGGCCTTGCTACTAATATTTGCAGCCATATTCTGTTATCTTGTATGGAATCATTTCTATTTCAGGCATCTTTACACATTAGGTGACGAAGGAGCCCAACGTTCGATACTCATACTATTCCTTGCAATTGGCGTTATAACCGCTTTGATCATAGTTGTTCTGGTATATAATTCGGCAGATAGAGAAATAGAGAGGTTTGACAGAGCTATAGTCAAAGCAGAGCAAAGTACAGAATTGCAAACAGGCTGCATGATACCAGATATACATTTAGGAATGTCACATGAGGAGTACTGCAACGTCGTTGCCAGAATGGAAAAACACGACAGCGTTAGGACGAGCGACTCCGGAGGTGAAACACTCTATCTGGTTTACTCAACCGATTGCGACCGATCCATGTCGATGGAAACAACCTTCATCAAAGGAAAGCTAGCTATGCTTCATTTAGGCGACTATGGTGGTTTCGGCAGCAGTTTATTCAAAGAAGATGTAAGACAATCATGCATTTTGCAGGGCTACAAGCACCTTGAAATACCCTCGGTTGACATAAAACGCGACGGTACCATACGCTACCCACGCCACATGCACGACTTCTGCACCAACTACGAACTTAACTTGCTGTACAATTACGACGATTATCTGTTTGTAAAAGACAACATGTTAATAGTGTTCACCCCATTGGGAGTCTCATTCATCAACATGCCACAAATGACGGGGTATTAAGGAGTAGCAAAATAAACACAACACAACCACAATAAAAAATCAATTAAGATATACCTATTTTTCAACTCACCAGCACAGTAGACAGGTTTATAACAAAAACACATTATCAAAACAGACACAAATTCCATTTTTTTTGTATTTTTGCAAATAAAAACAAATCCATAACAATGAGTACAATATTAGGTTTAGACTTAGGAACTAACAGCATTGGCTGGGCTGTTGTCGACAACGAACAGAAGAGAATCAAAGCCGCTGGATCGCGCATTATTCCCATGGACGCAGGCAAGTTAGGCGATTTCGAGAAAGGCAACCCTGTATCCCAAACGGCAGAAAGGACTGGCTATCGCTCGGTTAGGCGTCTCAGAGAACGTTATTTGTTGCGTCGCTCACGTATGCTGCGTGTTTTGCGCATTATGGGATTTCTGCCCGAGCATTATAACAAACAAATAGACAGATTTGGTAATATTCCGGAAGATTCCGAGCCAAAGCTGGCATGGCGTGAAGGCAAAGACGGGAAATCGGAATTTTTGTTCCATCAAGCATTTGAAGAAATGCTTAACCAATTTCGCAGGGAGCAGCCTTCACTATTATCCGACGGTATGAAAATCCCTTACGATTGGACAATATATTATTTGCGAAAGAAAGCCCTATCCCAAGCGCTGACGCCTCAAGAGTTGGCGTGGGTGTTATTGCAATTCAACCAAAAAAGAGGCTACAATAAATTGCGAGGTGAGGAAGAAAATGATGACATCACCAAAAAAGAAGTATACATTGAAGCTAAAGTGGTTGCTGTTGAAGACAGCGGAAACAAAAAAGGCAATGAAACATGGTATAATGTCCACCTCGACAATGGAATGATTTACAGGCGAACATCGAAA
Source organism: Bacteroidales bacterium (assembly GCA_017960475.1). Classification (GTDB taxonomy): domain Bacteria; phylum Bacteroidota; class Bacteroidia; order Bacteroidales; family P3; genus Colimorpha. Next base: position 41,146 of record JAGCZH010000004.1, read on the forward strand.
CAGCCTCTCGATTGGGTAGGCAAAACCAAAGCCTTTATAGTAACCACTCAAATCAACCCTGACAGAACTGAGAAAAAAGACAAAGAGGGCAATATCAAAAGAACCTTCCGTGCACCCAAAGACGACGATTGGGCGTTATTAAAAATCCTCACTGAGCAACTTATCGAAAAAGGCGACCACACATTAGGTGCATTCATTTTCGACAATCTACTTAAGAACCCACAACAAAAAATCATCGGTCAACTGGTAAGAACCGTCGACAGAAAGTTTTTCAAAGACGAATTACACGCCATCCTAAAAAAACAAAAAGAATTTATAGTCCAACTTAACGACAGAGATCTATACGCCCAATGTATCGAGGAATTGTATCCAAACAACGACTCTTACCGCAATAGTATTTCACAACGTGACTTCATTTATCTGCTTGCCGACGATATCCTTTTTTATCAGAGACCATTAAAAAGTAAAAAATCTCTTATTTCCGACTGTCCCTACGAATTTCGCAATTATACAGACATTGAAACAGGTGAAATCAAGAAAACACCCATTAAATGCATAGCTAAATCTCATCCATTATTTCAAGAGTTCAGACTATGGCAGTGGATTTCAAACTTAAAAATATACCGACGTGGTGGCTTGATTGACGGACGTATGGCAGGCGAAACTGACATAACCGCAGAATTAATTTCCAACGAGGAGTCGTATGAGAACCTTTTCTTATGGCTCAATGACAGGAAAACAATCGACATGAAGTCTTTTCTTCGTTACCCCGGATTCCATCTCAATAAAAAAGAATACGAGAACTATCGATGGAATTATTCAGAAGACAAAGTGTTTCCCGCCAACGAGACTCGTGCCATACTACTTGATGGACTCAACAAAGCAGGCATAGAAGGCTCTTTTTTGAATAGCAAACAAGAAGAACTTTTATGGCACACTCTTTACTCCATTGAAAACCAAGGCGAATACGAACATGCCCTTCTCAAATACAGTTCACGTCAAAAATGGGATGACACACAAAAAGAAGCGTTCCTAAACACATTCAAAAAACTGACCATTTGTAAAGAAAAAGACTATGGCGCCTACTCCGCCAAAGCCATTAAAAAGTTACTTGCTGTAATGCGTTGCGGCAAATCATGGAGCGTTGATAACATTGACGCACACACACTTGAACGAATCAACAAAATCATTAGCGGCCGTGTTGACGACAGTATCAGCACACGTACTCTAAAAGTTTTGGATAAGAAGGACAGAATAGAACAATTCAAAAAACTATCATTGACACAAGCGTGCTATCTAGTCTACAACAGACATTCCGAAACAACCGACACAAACAAATGGGAAACACCTAACGATATCGATATCTGGCTCCGCAACTTCAAACAGCACTCTCTAAACAATCCCATTGTAGAACAAATTGTCACTGAAACACTGCGCACTGTTCGCGACATATGGAAACAAGAGGGTGTTATTGACGAAATACATATCGAGATGGGGCGTGAACTCAAAAAAACAGCCTCAGAGCGAAAAAACATGTCAAATACCATAGCTCGCAATGAAGAGACGAACCAACGCATACGTATACTCTTAAGCGAGTTTCTTAATCCTGATTACGAGATTGAAAACGTACGTCCCCACTCCCCTTCCCAGATGGAACTTTTCAAAATTTACGAATCCGGAGTATGGGAAGGCATTAATATCAATGAATTGAACGCCGTCCAAAAAGCAGAATACGAAGAGATAAGCGACATTCGTTCCCGCATAGCAGCATCCGACAACAAAAAGAAACCTTCACATAATGAAATCATTCGTTACAAATTATGGCTTGACCAGAAATACATTTCACCATATACTGGAAGGGTTATTCCTCTCGGCAAACTATTCACAGAGGCATACCAAATCGAGCACGTCATTCCTCAATCAAAATATTTTGACGATTCTCTTTCTAACAAAGTCATCTGTGAATCTGAAGTAAACCTACTGAAAAGCAAAGAACTCGGACACGAATTCATCACCAATCACCACGGTGAGACAGTACAACTAACACTTGGCGGCACAGTGGATATCCTCTCCGTCGAAGCATACGAGAAACTCGTCTACAAACTATTTGCATCAAATAGAGCCAAACTCAAAAAAATGATGCTTGATGAGATACCCGATGACTTTAACAGCCGACAACTGAATGACAGCCGACATATCAGCCGCCTGATAATGCAGCTGCTATCTAATATAGTTCGTACCGAAGACGTGGAAGGAAATATTGAAGCAGAAGCCAAGTCAAAGAACGTGATAGCTTGCTCTGGCGCAATCACCGACCGACTGAAACAAGATTGGGGTATCAACGACGTTTGGAATCGAATCATTTTGCATAGATTCGAAAGACTAAACGAAATAACAAATACAACCCAATTCACATCTACCACAGCATCAGGACACACCATTCCCGACATGCCAATTGAGATGCGACAAGGCTTCAATAAGAAGCGTATCGACCATCGCCATCATGCAATGGACGCCATTGTAATCGCATGCACCACGCAAAATCATGTCAACTTGCTGAACAATGAGGCGGCACAATCCGACAAGCAACGCTACGATTTACAACGTAAACTTCGCACTATTGATACATACGTGGGTAGCGACGGCAAACAGCACGAGGCATTCCGCACATTCAAAAAACCTTGGGATACATTTTCCCAGGATGTATATGATACATTGAATAATATTATTGTCAGTTTCAAACAGAATCTGCGTGTAATAAACAAAAGCTCGAATCATATAGTCTCATACAAAGACGAGCAAGGCAATTTGCGCATTGACAAGACCGGCAACAAGAAAAAAGGATTGACACGTCAAACAAAAGGCGACAACTGGGCAATACGCAAAGCCCTGCACAAAGAGACCGTATATGGCGAAGTTAACCTGCAATTGCAAAAAGATGAAAAAGTAAAGGAATTCATCAAACACCCCGAGCGAATTGTCGACAAAGAACTGAAACATTTTGTCAAACAAAAGCTCGACGAAAAAAGACAATTACACTACACCGAAAAGCAGATTGTCAGTTATTTCGAGGATTTCTTTAACAAAAACACCGACACCTGGTCTGAAGTTAAAGAGGGGAAAACATCCGTCTACTATTACACTAAAGAAACCAACAAACAGTATTTTGCCACACGCAAAAACCTTGTGGACTACATGAAAGACTGTACCAACGTCGCTGCTGCCGAAAAAGCCATCAACGCCATAACCGACAGCGGCATACGCAAAATAATGTTTTCTCACCTTACAGCAGAGAACAACGACGCCTCCAATGCATTCTCTGCTGAAGGTATCGACCGCATGAATGAAAACATCATTAAGCTTAACAATGGAAAAAGGCACCAACCTATAAAAAAAGTACGAGTCTACGAACAAGCCAACAAATTTGCCATAGGCACAACCGGCATAAAACCCAAAAAGTTTGTAGAGGCGGCAAAAGGTACAAACCTATTCTTTGTCATTTATAATGACGTTAAAGGATCTCGAGGATACGCCACCGTACCACTCAACATTGTTATTGACTTGCAAAAACAGTATAAAACCGAGTGGCAAAGCCATCTTGCCGACAAGCTTAAAGAGAAAAACATTGCATTAATGCCAGAAAAGTCCGAAATTCTGTACATTCTTTCTCCTGGAGATTTGGTTTATGTTCCGGAAGAAAAACGGAACAATACCGACACCATTGATACGTCAAGAATATACAAAACTGTTTCAATGACTGGAAACCAGTGTTTTTTCCTACCTTATTCTGTAGCATCGATAATATATCAAAACACAGAATTTGAAGCAAAAAACAAAATAGGGAAAGCCTTAACAGGCGAAATGATAAAAGAAGTTTGTATTCCAATCCAAGTTGACAGACTTGGAAACATAATTAAAGTAGTTCAATAACGTTCAACTTTAAAGGGATGTCATTGCTTGGCTTCCCTTTTTTTATCACACCTTATGATCAAAAAGACCCTTTGCTTTTCAAATCCAGCCTATATATCATTGAAAAACCAACAATTGGTTATTCAATTAGATAAAACTGAGGAAAAACGCACAATCCCAATTGAGGACATAGCATACGTATTGCTCGACCATCAGCAAATCACTATAACCCATGGAGCAATTGCTGCACTTCTTGACAACAATGCGGCTATTATTACTTGCGACAGCCGTCATCTACCAATTGGATTAATGCTACCTCTCGAAGGTAACACATTGCAAAGCGAACGTTTTCAAAGTCAAATAGAGGCCTCTCTGCCTCTTCGCAAACAATTGTGGCAGCAAACTGTCGAGTGCAAAATTCGCAACCAGGCCGCACTGCTCAAAATACTGTATAATTGCGAAACACGCAACATGCTTGCTTGGGCTAACGATGTAAGGTCTGGTGACAGTACAAATCTCGAAGGCCGTGCTGCAGTCTACTATTGGAGTAAGATGTTCCCTGAACAAGACGATTTCACACGAGACCGCAATGGCATTCACCCCAACGCCATGCTCAACTATGGCTATGCCGTTCTTCGTGCAGTTGTGGCTCGGGGTCTTGTGGCAAGTGGTTTACTGCCGACTCTCGGTATACATCACCACAACCGCTACAACGCTTATTGCCTTGCCGACGACATAATGGAGCCATATCGTCCTTTTGTGGACTTACTGGTCTCAAATCTAACACACCAATATCCTGACCAAGATGAAATCACGACATATATTAAACGTCAGTTACTAACAATACCGACTCTCGAAGTCACCATATCAGGCCAACGAAGTCCTCTGATGATTGCTGTTTCGCAGACAACAGCCTCTCTTGCCAAATGTTACAATGGTGAAATGAGACGAATCACCTACCCCACTTTCGATGGACAGATTTAGCGAATACCGGATTATGTGGGTACTCATCTTTTTTGACCTTCCTACGGAAACCAAAAAGGAACGCAAAGCCGCCTCCGACTTCCGCAAGAACCTTACAAAAGATGGTTTTACAATGTTTCAATACTCTATATACGTCCGTCATTGTGCCAGTCGTGAGAATGCACAGGTTCATCTGCGACGTGTCAAATCACTATTGCCAGAATATGGACAAGTGGGTTGCTTGTGCATTACAGACAAACAATTTGCCGAAATAGAGCTTTTCGACAGCCGCAAAGCGAAAGCGCCTAATGCACCAGGACAACAATTAGAATTGTTTTAGCACAAATACATAGAAATAACAAAATGAAACCAATCATAAAAAATCCCGCCAAAAATAGCGGGATTTTTTCATTCTAAGACACATTATAAGATATTATTCCTTAACTTTTTACCACAATTGTGGTGTCAAAGAACGGTTTCTATCTCTGCTTTTTAAGCGAATCACAAC
>JAGCZH010000005.1 GCA_017960475.1 Bacteroidales bacterium
CCATTCTCGTGAATAAAGGGGGTGCTTTCATAATAACTCATGCATTCCTTTAAATAAGGAAATCCTTTAATACTGCCAATAATACCCGCTTCTATCTGATATTTGTCAAAAAATTCATATCCTGAGAAAAACTGGTTGTCAAGGAAATTGTCGAAGCTTTTATAAACCTCCACATCAGAATCCAAGTATATGCCGCCATAATTATACAGAGCATAAAGTCTTATGTAATCGGCGGCGGCAGCGTATTTTTTGACAGACATGGCCTCACGAGTGAATTGCAAACTGTCAAAGTCAAAGCTGTTGCCGTCCCAACAACGAATCTCGTAGTCGGGAAGATATTTTTTCCAACTGCGTATGCATTTTTTGATTAATGCTGGCTTTTTGTCACCACTGAACCAGCAATAATGTATTATTTTTGGAATCATTTTAGGGGCACGAATTGTTCAAATATCAAATATATAGTTTGACGATACTCAATTATGAAAAACTCTATTTTTGATTTTTTCAATCTTTCTATATGTTTTCAGAAGATTATGCTTGTAACAAAACATCCATACTTTACCACGATTCAATTTGTCAACACCCCAGGCTGAGAAGTTGTGATGTAGTGCTGTGAGGGGTGCATAGTCAACATCCTGATGATCGTAAATGTAATTGCCGTTTGCGAAAATGCTCCGTGGATATATATGAATCCCATTTGATAGTAATTGTTCTTTATCTTCACAGACAAAACCATATTTTAACGCTTGACGTGCATAAACTTCAGGTGCCATTGTTGTTTTGTTGTCAAAGGTTCCATCATGATGAATGAAATGCGTTGTCTCGTAATATTGCATACATTCCTTTAAATAATCAAATCCTTTTTTGCTTCCCATTATTCCTGCCTCTATGAAGTCCTTATATTCAGTACCGCATCGGTTTCTGTCTATGCCCGAAAAGAAGATGTTATCGAGAAAAGAATCTAGATTTTTAAAAACTTCTACATCTGAATCTAGATATATGCCGCCATAATTATATAGGGCATACAATCTTACATAGTCGGCTGCTGCTGCATATTGTTTTACTGACATTGCCTCACGAGTGAAATCAAGACTGTCGAAGTCGAAACTATTGCCGTCCCAGCAGCGTATTTCATAGTCAGGAAGATGCTTCTTCCAACTACGTATGCATTTCCGAATTAAGGCGGGCTTCTTATCGCCACTGAACCAACAATAATGTATTATCTTGGGGATCATGTTGTTTTAACGTTAGTTGTTTTGGCCAAATAGTTTTCTGTACAGGTTGACAAGGTCTATACTTCGCAAAAGATACCCTAATGTCTTAAAATGCCATCGAGTGGTGTCGTGTGTTGCAATCCAATATGTTAACCATGCATTGTAGTAATGCAGAGGCATAAAATAGTGTAGGTAATACTTGCAGTAGTTGTTGTGGCAATCTCGAATGTTTGCGACCATTACAGGATTAGCTGTATGCATCAAACTGTCAGGGTTTTCCCTCTTTAGCAGTGTCACTTTGTCGATGACGCCAACAGATTTGCCTTCAGCCAATGTTTGCAGAAAGGGACTTCCGTCTTGATACATCGGATAGCGACTGTCAAATCCTCCTTTGGCGGCAAAAGTAGCCCGATGGATGAAATTGGTGGCCGTACATATCCCCAGAAGCCTATGGTTCAAAAGGTAAATCATCTGTTTGCGCGCCTTACCATGAGGAAGATGTGTTCGGTTGACAGGCCCTTTCGCTCCCTGGTCATCAAATGGTTGCTCATGAGCATACCATACAGGAATCATCGTGTTTGTCGAACAATGCTTTACGTATGTCTCAATTGCATCATCAGGAAGTATGTCATCGCCATCGAGACATTTCACCCACTCTCCTCGCACTTCGCAAAGTCCAGCATTGTAGTTGGCGGTTACGCCGCTGTTTTGCATCGTCTGCGTTTGGGCTGTACGGACAAAGCGTTCACGATGTTTCTCAATCCATCGGCGGGCAACGGCAACCGAGTCATCTATTGAACAGTCGTCAGTGACAATCAACTCTATATCGTTGTATGTCTGCCGATATACACTATCCAGTGTTGCCTCAATGTAGTGGGCGCAATTGAATGTGGCAACGATAATGCTGACTAACATATTCCTGTAATTTTTTCCATTGCCACTACTATACGTTCGCTTTCAATGCTCTGCAATCCTTCCAACTGTACACTTTGATAAGAATGCAATGTATTGCTTTCGTATGCTTGTTGTAGTTCCTTGTTAAACAGTACTATTTGATTAGGCTGGTCTAATTTGATCGATTCATATTCGTTTGCGCTGAGCACGACACAGGGCTTTTCGAGTTGCACCGCCAAGTGATATATGAAAGTATTTACAGTAACCACGAACAAACATTTAGATACCACGGCCGGATATTCAGGTAATGGATAAGTGTAGCCGTCAATGAATTGAGCGTTGTGCGTTGCTAATTTGGCGCTAAGAATGGTTGCATATTTTTTATAATCACCATTAAAGAAGATAATATAGCCTTTTGACAACAAAAACTCAACAATGGTCATTGTTTGCTCTTCCGACAACTTGCCTTGGGTGTTTCCACCCTCAACCACAACCACATAGGGCTTATTCAAAACCTCATCACGACTCTTCTCGGCAATTGGCAAGATAGGTGGTGTGTGTTTAAAAGCAGCAGGAAGTGTAAACCATCGATTCATTACTTTGTTGTTGGCTGACTCGTAATATAGCTTAGCATCGCGAAATCCTTCCCCAAAATAGTAATTGTCTGCTCTCACCAGTTTCTGCAGATGCCTGGCGCGAAAATCGACATATACGTTGGCTTTAAAAAGTTTAAAGAACAGCTGTTCAATTCTTAATGGATGGTCTGGGCTCTCGAATGAGCGATACAAATCAAAATGATTTACATGAGGAAAAGAGTCCATTCCTGTCGCTAACGGCACCCATTGGCGCATCCCAACAACGATTATTCTGCATTGTGACCATGCATAGTGCTCGCGAATAACACTATAATAACTTCTGAACCAGAGATAGTCACCCAATCCACCGCTCTCCGTTGTGAGCACCACAATCGGTTGTCGCCGCAAACGCCACACCCATACTTGGCTGATTTCTTTTAAGAAACTGCCTAAATAATGAGGATGCTGCTTCAAGAACTGGCGCAGGGAGGATAGCTTTGGCATGGATTGCGTGATTACATTTTTAGGTTTTGCTTAAACGGGCAACTGTCAACAATCTGTTTTAAATCAATTTGTGGTTTTTCAATCAAGTAATCATATTTATCAATACCCGTTTCAAGCATTGTTTTCAAATCAATTGGTTTGTTTTGCTTTCTTTTTACCGATGCCAAATAATCCAAGTATTTAAAATCGCCACCGATAATATTTTGATTATTGTCAACAGACACCCATATATTTGGAATATTGTATGCGTCAGCAATGATAAGTCCGTGCAAGGAAGATGATAGTATTATTCTGCATTCACAAATACTATTCACCACATTCTTCCAGTCGGTATAATCAACCATACTGATATATGTGATATGGTTGCCACTGCGAATGGATGCTGTTATTTCAGAGGTTTCATCTGCTGCATTTAGAATGACTCCAACCTGATCTGATACGTTGACTGTAGGTTTATATAGTATTGGCAACAATAAGACAGGATCACCATATATCTCTGGACAGGACAGACCCGCTTTAATAAGCCGTTCTCGTGTTAATGGTCCTCTTACGGTCAATACTTGTTTTAACTTTGGAATAGGGCCATTATTCGATATGCATCCAGCTCCCCATACTATGCTGTGCCGATTCCCGTAATGAATAATGCTTCCAATACATAGATAATTCTCCCTTTTAATCTTGGATAGAAACGAACTGTCTTTGAATCGTATATTTAAATGAAATAAATCTCTTAGAATGTAATAGTTGAGATCGTCCCCTAGATTTCTCCGAATGATTTTTCCATCACGATAGTCAACCCAGGAATTGATAATGGTCAATTCTTTAAGGTGAAACAACAACGGTAAGTCATATTCTATATTTGAACAGCATGTAAACAATATCTTAATCTTGTTAAAGAACGCCCATCTTATCTTATTAATTATATGAGTAATACTGAATCGCATTTTAATGAAATAACAATACTGGTTTAGCTCTTTATTACAGTTTCATATGTCTTAATCAGTTCGCAGACATGCTCTTTTATATTTTTCACTCGGCAGTGTGCTTCTAGTGTATTTGAGATATATGTATGAATAGCATTAGCGATCTCAGATGGGCTATTCGGTGGAACAAGTAATCCTGCGGATTTATCGTGTATCTGCATTTCGGCACCACCACAACGGGTTGCAATGACATATTTGTGCTGGGCCAGGGCTTCACTGATATTCAAACCGAACACTTCCAGGTAAATGGCGGGATGTATCAGACAATGATACTCTCTTATCATTTCCGTTGCTTGCTCGAATGGCACTTTTCCATGCCAAACGATTCTCTTGTCATGGCGGTATTTCCTTTTTAGCTTGTTTTGATAACGTAGTTCCGACTTGTTCCCTGGGCCACCTATCAGATGCAGTTCAATATTAGTATTGTCAATTGATTCAAATGCTTTCAACAAGACATGTATACCTTTGACATAATTGATTCGTCCAATGTAGTAGAACTTAGTAATTGGAGTTTTGTCACTCATGATTCGTTGTGTGCCTAATTCTATTGTTGGGATGCCATGAGGGACGACAGTGATTTTTGATGATGGGCAGCCATTTCTCCTGAGGGCATCTGCCATTGCGTCGGAAGGGGATATAAAGAGTGTTACATTTCCATATAGTTCTTGCCACTCATTAATCTTTTGAGTAACAATCAGTCCTGTTTCTCCTATAGGAGATACAAAAGGCATGAATGGTAGTCTTTTCAGTAATCTTCCAAATTTCAGATAGTTTTCTTGAGAACATCTCTTCAGTAGCGGGTACCACATCAACCCTGTTGGTGTATGTCTAAGATAACATTTCAAACAATGGGTATAGTCTGCTGGAATGCAGCATATTTCATCATTTGTATTGATCAGTGTCCCTGCCGGGCATACGATGCCTCCATGATGGGCTGTGACGACACAGGGTATGTTCAAACACTTGCACACGCGTGATGTCAAGAGTTTCTCCCCGTTGGCATGGACCACATCTGGACTAAGTTCCTTAAGCGTATCTTCCAGTCCCGTCCCATCATTTATCTGATATACCGATATATCCTTGTATTTTCGAATACTGGGTCGTTGGCTTCTATTGAACGAAACTACGGTTGTATTTATTTCTTGTAGTTGTGACAGTTCGTCGACGATGTTGCGAACATACACCTGCCCTCCTCCATAGTCGGAGAAGAAATCTCCTGAAGCCACAACCACCAGTTTCATCTTCTAGTTCCTCTAACGCGTTCCAACATATGATAGAAACCCATCAGTCCGTTGCGTTGGCAAAAATAGTACAATCGACTTTTTTCTGAATAGTCCAGCCATGAACCCTGGCACCAGTGGATCGCGCTTTTATCGTAAAAACTGTATTTGTCATGAATGTGGTCCAAGGGATACACCGTTACGCCGTTCGTGAGATTATAGAGTTTGTTCTCCGAAGTGTAACCATACTTTTCCAAAATCGGAACCAATGCGTGACATACCGTTGTGTGGTTCTCTGGCGTATAATGCACATTTTGGTAGTAGTCCAAAGCCTCTTTCAAAAAGGGATGTCCTTTTTCAGACCCCATTATGGCGCACTCCAAGTCATAGAGAACCTTATTGTCAATAACATACGGTTCTGTTCCTGTGAAGAATGAATTGTTCAGGAATGAATCGAACGACTTAAAGACTTCGACATCAGAGTCCAAATAGATACCGCCTTCAGTATATAGCGCGTAGAGGCGAATATAATCAGACGCCACAGCCCAACGTTTGGCAGCCATACCCTCCTTAACGTACGGTACGCTGTCGAAATCGAAACTATTGCCATCCCACAGTCTCAACTTGTAGTCAGGCAGGATTCGATTCCAGCTTCTTAGACATCTTTTCACCAGGTCTGGATATGGATCCCCACTAAACCAGCAATAATGGATTATTTTGGGTATCATAATCTTTCTCGTATTTGTTCGACCTTCTTATACAAAGGCATCAATTGTGGGTGATTATAGCAGAACCTAAACAACGGACCCCGGTCTGTATAGAACCAACTGGAGGCATTTTGATGATGCGCTATCGTTTGAGGTGTGTCTATCTTGTTCGAGTTTTGTATTATAGGCTCAGCATATATCTTGATACCAGAATGAAGCGACTGATTGGAATTCGTTTGCTGATAACCATACTTTCGCAGCACAGACTCCATAACGACAGGCGCTGTCGACAACTGTGGCGACCCGTCGGGTTTACAGACTGTTCTGTTTCGTTCATCGCAAACGTTAGTAAGTCGCGTAAACGTATCAGTACTCACCTCATCCTCAGGAAGTTGCTCGTAGAACGCCATCATCTCCTTCAAGGGCGTGAACCCTTTGACAGCGCCAAAGACAGCTGCTTCAGGAAAATAATACTGTTGGCCCTCATTTGCATCAATACCCCAAAAGGCATTGTTTTCAAGCAGGTCTTCAAATGTATTCAAGACAAGCACATCAGAATCGAGGTATATCCCGCCCATCGTGTAGACAGCATACAAACGAATGTAGTCGGCAGCGAAGGCCCATTTCCTCATCTCTATGCACTTTTTCACAAACGGGACACTATCAAAATCAAATCGTTTACCATCCCACAAAACAATATCATAATCCCGCAACTGCTTCTGCCACGACTTGATACAAGCGCGTATTTGCGGAGGATACTTCTCTCCACTAAACCAACAATAATGAATTACTTTTGGAATCATTTCTTAGTTGCCAATGCTTTTTCGTAATACTCGTTCGCCGTGACAAATATGACATTGTCATTTTTTGAAATGTTATCAATAAGCGAGTGATAAACATTTCTATTTCTATCGTTTAAAAGATAACGATAATGGGTGCCAAGGGCAGAGAAACCACAACTATCCAGATCATTTTTCACTTTCTTGAATAATGTTTCAGCTTCTACCCCATCTTCGAAAGTGTGCGAGCCGAAATAGTGAATTCCATAACGGTGGTGCAGAGGTTGTGGTGTCTTTTTCCTCCTGTCAATAAAAGATTCAGGATGCTCAAAATATGTCTTGATTGTCTCCAATCGGTTTTTTGCTCGAACACGTCCACTAGAAAAGAGATGCATGCCAAGCATGTTCATATAATTCAGCACCGTGAGATCAATCACATTCCCTGGTGGTATTATTGTTTTCACCTCTACTTGAAAAACCTTTTCAAGATACTCCTTCCCATCACGCAGTGACGCAAAAGACATTCTGTCGCCAATCAGTTCGGCTCCAAGTTCAGTGTAGCGATGATAAACACCGTGTTGTGCAATCTCTATTACGCCTTGGGTAGCCATAGCAGTCAGTTCTTGGACAAGTTCTTTGTTGTCTCCAACAGGATGTAGTTTGTGATATTCTGACAGCTCCTCTGCCGTAGCGTTTTGTTCCCACAATCGAAGATTCTCAAATTTTTTCTCGTAGGGTATTTCCACATCGAATATCTTTCGCTCAGAACCATGTGCGAAAGGAATGACGGCCAATGTGATGGGAATAACGCCCCAATAAGGACCATAGGCCAAACGAAGTTCCTCCACTGTAGTATAGAAATTCGTGTCGTCGTCGCGAAGACAAATATATTTTGGGGAAGACATTATTTTAAGATTCTTTGTGTGATTGTAGCAAGTGCAAATAATGCTTGTGGAATTTGCGTGTTCCGAGTATTCTAATATACCAGTACCAAAACAGATCTTTTACGTTCGTTTTAAAATTGAATCGGGGTGTGACGATGCGGAGTAGCTGCAAAAGAGGTCTCACATCCCAATCGTTGTGTTTGTATTGCAGATTCATCAGCCAGCGAACATTGTACATCCAACGACCAATCCATTCACTTTTTAATTCGGGAAATTCATATATGTTTCTTAATGTCAAAACCTCTGTATCAATCCAGTCGCTGGTTTTATTATAGCTGTCAGTGGTTTGGATTGAGTTTTCCCTACGGTAGTAGTTATAGCAACCAATACCTGATATATATAGGCAGTTGATATGTTGCAGCATTTCAAGTATAAAGGTCTTGTCCTCATGCACATGACCTTCACGGAAACGTATGGTGTCGAACAACTTCCGTCGGAATATCTTCATGCAGACTGTGTTGTCGATTGGGGTGTCTTTATAGTTGTTGAGAATTAGTTCTTTCCGACCCCTATAATATTTATCAGGTATATGATAGAATTGGTCGCCCCAACCAATGCGTTTTGCTGGATATTGTACCACGTCGACATCAGGATGTTCTTCCATAAAAGCAACGTTACCCTCGTAGGTGTCGGGTTCGATAGTGTCGTCGGAGTCAACAAAGGCTATATATTTGCCTTTGGCGGCGTCAATGCCTCTGTTTCTTGCACTGCTTAGACCGCCATTGGATTTGTGTATCACCCTTATGCGACTATCAATGGCCGCATACTCGTCGCACATCTCAGGGCAATTGTCAGGTGAGCCATCATCTACCAATATCAAATCCCAGTCCTGCATTGTCTGTGCTTGGATGCTTTTTATACAAGCATCCAAGTATGGCTCGGTCTTATAAATGGGAACGATTATTGAAAGTAGGGGAGACGGCATTATTATCTTTCTAATCGATGATACAAATCCATCAAGTCGTGTTTTTTACAGAAACGGAACAACCAGCCTCGGTTGGAATAATCAATCCAAGAGCCTGCATTTTGATGGATCGCAAATAAAAGGTCAGGATTGGAAGTGTCAGAATGTAAAGTATTAGTAAAGACCGAAGTGGGGTAAATCGTCATTCCGTCAAGTGTTTGTTCTCTATTCTCGTAGAGATAACCTTTTGCCTCAGCGATTTTGCTTATAACTGCTGGCATTACAAGATCTTTACTTAGTCGTTCAGTATCAAATCTGTTCTCATGATAGAATGACATACACTCTTCGATGAACGGATGTCCTTTTTGTGCGCCTATAATGGCTGCTTCCATTCTGTAATTCACTTCGTTCTCTATAAGGAATGCCTCTGTTCCACAGAATAATTGATTATTGAGAAATGTATTGAATGGTCTCTTTACAAGTACGTCGGAATCAAGATATATTCCTCCTTCAGTATATAAAGCGTATAGTCGAACATAGTCAGCGGCGAACGCATATTTCTTCGCTTTTATAGCATCTCGGACAAAAGGCACGCTTTCGAAGTCAAAACACTTGTCATCCCAGCATTTAATCTTGTAGTCGGGCATAACCCTCAACCAACTGTCAATGCAACGCTGAACTATTCGAGGCTTTTTGTCTTTACTGAACCAACAATAATGTATTGTTTTAGGTATCATTTGCCAGAAATGGAAAAACTCATTAGATTAATTCTGAACCTTCTCCATAATCGTATATATGCTATGCCATGCTTCCTTTGGTGTCCGCAATATTTGTATAATTCCTTATCAGTCTCTTTAAGCCATCTATCATACTGTTTCAATTCGTTTTTAACACCTTCTGCATGGCCTGCATATATTGGCGACATCATTAGATTGTAGGCTCTTAAAATAGTGCCTCGTACAGTATCTTCTATAAATTGTCGTAGGGTGGACTGCATAGTCGATGGTAGCTTATGATAAAATTGAGTGATACGTTGACTCATAGCGGCATAGTCTTTGTAGTGCTTGGCGTAGCCTGTAGTACTGGTGCTCTGCTCATCACTGCCACGGAAATAGATAGTAACGTTGATTGGGAGTACACAGATTGTCTGAACATGGGGTAGGGGGTATAGATTGTATTCTATATCGCCATAATAGCGGTCGCCAACTTTGATATCGTTGTCACGTAAAACTTGTGTCCGATAGGTAATAGCGTGTATTGGAAAGTCCCATGCTTTGGGATGATTATCCCAGAAATCATTCAACGACATCGGCTTATTGTAGATGTCCGGCTGGTAGGTATGTCGCTCGTATTTATCAGTTGTCTTGAAATATTCTGTATAGTTGGTAGCTATATAGTCTATGTCGTTGTTTTTAAGGAAAGCGATGTATTCTTTTAAATTCTCGGTTGAAACCCAGTCATCAGCGTCGACTTCTTTCAAGTATTTCCCTTTTGCTTCTCTAATGCCTAGATTGATGGCAGTGCCCCAACCACCATTTTCTTTATCGATGACGCGAATTACCGAGGGATATTTATTTTCGTACTCGCGTAGAACATCCAATGTATTGTCTTTCGAACCATCGTTGATAAGGAGAATTTCTATATCATCAAAGAGGTCGTCAACGAGCATAGAATCTATGCAGTGGCTAACGCAGGATGAGACGTTATAGCAGGGAATAAGAAAAGTGAGGGTCTTCATTTTTCAAACACTAATTACACCAAAAGCATAAAAATATCTTTGTTTATTGCCGTTTTCACAAACTCTTGTTAGTATCCTACAATTTTGTAAACCAGGCTGCCTGCCCATTCGTTTAGAAGTTCTTTCCAGTCGGTCAAAGGTTTCCATTGTGGAAGAAACTGATAGAGTTTTGGGTGAGGTTTGGGATAGATGTTGGTGGCGTATCCGTCGATAGTCCATCCTTCTGATTCAAAACAGGCCAAACTTCGTTTCAAATGTGTGGCGGATGTAATTAACAGACAGTCTTCTGCTTTATAGCCAAGAGAATCAAGTATGGCAATGCTGTAAGTGGCATTTTCACGTGTGTTGCGGGCGTATTGTTCCAAAATCAAATCTCCTTCGTGCATACCAAAGTCTGAAAGGAAACGGCGAAAATAATCAGAAGTACTGTTCCCGTCAATTCCTTTTGATATGGTTGCGTCACCACTTATCATTATTTTCTCAACAACTCCGCTTTCATATAAACGGATTGCTTCCCAAAGTCTGTCGCCTCGGTCATCGACGTAACTTATTTGAGTTGTGGTTGTATCAATTCCATTGCTGAAGCCGCCCATGACAACTGCCACTTTGTAATACTCTTTGGGTATTGTCTGTGTGCTGTATTGCTTTGTGGTCATATATTGTGCCCATTGCAGAAGCGGTTTATCGGTAAAGATTACAAGTAGAACTATTGCGCTTATAAATAGACCTTTTCGCCAGCCCTTATGTTTGATGAAAAAAGCCAGTATCAATAGTCCGATAATCCACGTTAATGGCAGGATAAAGATCTTCAGTATTTTGGATATGAAGAAGAACATTTATTTTACTTCCGGTGTAATAGTCTCTTTATGAAATCGTATCCAAGATTATGCAAACGCATAAAATAACCTATTTTGCTTATCAAACCTAAATCATGGTGTTTTTTGAAAGCATTTATAAGTTCCGCATTGGGCTCAACATTGGGATCTATTGTTGAGGTGGCGCCATTCAACTCCACATTGTGTCGCTCATCATGCCACCCCACATGACTTACCGAACTTTTAAGGCCTATATTCTGTACTTTGGAATGCATGGGGTTGACAGTATAAGTGTCATTTTTCGCTGCGGCATATGCCCATCTTACCGCCCACGATTCGATACGTTCGCAACGCTCCATTTCAAGCGTTCTAAACAAGTCGTTGCCGCCAAGGTCGAAACGTTTACGTAAAGACCTATTTCTAACTAAACGCTTATAATCGCTGACATCCCAATCCACTTTTTGCCATCGGTCACGCCATGTCGCCCAACCCCAGCATTGTGGTCTCGGCACTAAGAAAATACCATTACTTCTGTCGTTCTCTAGTTCTTTCAATTGCGGTGTATAGCCGGAAATGCTCCATATGTCTTCTCTCTGACGAAATGCTTGGAGCGCAGCATTCATAAAGGTCAAGAAATCGGGTGCGACAACAAGGTCATCCTCCAAAACAATCACATCTTCATGTTCTTGAAGTACACGTGTAACTCCATCTATCACTGAATTGGCCATGCCTTTGTTCATGCGGGCAGGGTAAGGGTGTAAGGTTTTGAATCCCTTAAGGTCGTCAAATAATTCCCGCACTCGTTCCACATCTTTTGCCTCGGCGTCGTTTCTGGCTTCATCCATAAAGACATACAACTCACTTTCCGAACACTCAGGACAACGCAAGAGAGATTCTAGCATTAATTTTGTGGTTTCATATCTTTTGTATACAAACAAGCAAATTGGAGACATATAAAGTTTAGGGTTAAAAGTTTAAAGGTTAAAGAGTTTAATAGTTTAATGGGTTAAAAGCTATTTTTTGAAAAGGTGCCGGCCGAGAAACATGCGTAGATTATAGGGGCATAGTGAGAGGATGTAGTATAAAATCAGTCGTGGGTTCCGATGCCATTTTTGCGCTTCTTTGATTTCTTTACGACATTTTTTAGAGCAGTTTGGAAGGCGCAGATATATCGAAGCTCGCATTTTGTGCCATTTGGAGATGTATTGGTCAAGATAGGGCATCGGATTCTTTTTGTATATCTTTGCCAGTTCGCACCCCACAATATCGTCGTCGGCAGGCACACGTTTTGGGCAATCCATCGCCGAAATCTCTGCGGTATAGAATATGCTTTGCGGTACGGTGCAATAAGCTATTTTATAAGAGGCTGCAAGTCGTGCCCACGTCAGTAAATCTTCGCCTTGGTGAACGCCTTTAGGAAATCCACCTATTGCTTCAAGTGCCTCTTTCCTTACCATCACGCTTATGGAACAGAAAGGCGGATCGGACAGAGCGGCAATTTCAAAGTAGTTGTCCATAATGAAATTGTTACTATCCGAACAATGGAACAATCGAATATCCTGCAGTTCACCTCGACTGTTGCAGCGTCGATAAGCTGAAGCGCAAATAGCGCAATTAGGATATTTGTCGTGTAAATGAAGGGCGGTTTCAAGGAAGGTTGGAATCCACTCGTCGTCGGCATCCAGAAATGCAATCCAATCATTTTTGGACTCTTTAATTCCGCAGTTGCGGGCCATTGAGACGCCTTGATTCTCTTGCTCTACAAGTCGGACCCGGGAATCTGTCATTCTGCGAACAATTTCTTCGCCGCCATCAGTAGAACCGTTGTTGACAACAATGAGTTCGAATTCCTGAAAGGTTTGGTTCAAAACGGAATTCACTGCACGTTCAACAGTGGTGGCTTTGTTATAGAGAGGGATAACAACGGATATCATCAGAAATTGAGTCCTCGTTCGGAATATTGATATTGTGGCTTATTGACTTTATTGAGCATTCCAAGCATAATACCATATAATGCAAAGGGATAGCCAGTTGATGCCATTGTATAGGTCACTACATTCTCGCTATACATAGCCGCATAACATCCTGCTATTCCGCCTGCGGCGATCATGGCGCAACATTTTATATAGTCGGGAATATATGACGTGTAACATACTATAAAACAATGCAAAAAAACGACAATCCCAATAGCCATATAAAGCCAAAAACCGATTAGTCCGGTATCGCACCGCATTTGTACATAGTCGCCATGGGTCTGTTTGACACCTGCGGGATTTTCATAAAGAAACTGTTGACAACTGCCTATTCCGCTGCCTTTCATTTCATGACCGACATAGAATTGTGATTCAAGTATTTTCCATATCGCTTCACGTCCATTGTTGCGAATATCGTCGGAAGCAATGTTACCTGAACGCAGGTCCTGGACAGTCAATTCGTTGTCAGTGTCTTTCCAGAACATCTTTTCGTGGAATGATGGCACGTAGAATACAATGGCCACTCCAATTGCCAGTACACCTGCGATATAAGGCAGAGATATCCATTTGTGCTTAAGGAACATAAACACGGCAAGTCCAATGAACATAGCAAGCAGACCGCTGCGGTGTACCAACAAGATACATGGCAGTACAAATAATATTGCTAATATCAGGTCTTTCTTGTCTTTGCCATAGTAATAATAGAGCGCAAATGAAGTGAGTGAGATGGTGACATAATTTAGGTTCAGTGCCGTTGCATACCAAAATGCTCCACCAAAAAAATTGTTTACCACGGGAATGTACCCAATCAATGCACTCAATATCGCCACTCTTCTTGCCCAAACACAGCACGCAAGGAATATCTGTTCGTCTCGTACTAATGCCGATGCAGTAATCATTATTATCATCGGGTATAGGTATTTCAGAATGTATCTGATTCCATACTCGATTGAATTGGCGTATGTTAATGTGTATATGCACCAGAGTATGTAAATCAGATATGCCACCGTTCCAGCACCCCATTTGGGTCGTTCGGTACATACGAACAACGACATCAACAATGCTACTTCCAATAATAGTAAGCGAATGGCCTGAAGGTTGAGACCTCCTCCGGCACCATGACCACCGCCCGAAGACGAAAGCGCCAGAGTCCCTGTTGCAAAGAGCAGAATAAAAAACATCTCAGTACCCTCTATCAGCAGGTATTTGCTGCTGTTTAAGGGGTCCTTGATGCGGGCGCTATAACGGAACATAAATATGAAAAAATATGCGTTAAGCACCAAGAATACTATGAGATTGACTATTCCAGACACAGAAAATGTTTTTTATCTCTATAACTGCGAGTATAGGTCCGTTATTTTTTCTTTGTATTTCTCGTATGTGTTTTTTTTTGCTGTATTGACTGCATTGTTTCTCATTACAGCATATTTTCCCCTATTGGACAATATCTCAATTGTCTTATATACCAACATATCAATATCGCCTGGCGTAAAAAGAGCTCCGTTTTCGTCACTGCCCACAAAATCTACTAGTCCACCAGTTCTTGTCGCCACAACAGGGCATCCATGAGCCATGGCCTCTATGGCTGTGAGACCAAACCCCTCACTTCTTGACGGCACCCATAGTAATGAAATAGTGTCATATATATATTGCAGTTGAGAGTAGGGCACCATTCCATGCCAATGTATTTTTTCGCTTGATATGCCAAGTTCTTTCTGCTGTTGCTTCATGCTGTTGAGCAATTTGCCATCTCCCACAATTTCTAGGCAACAATTTTCTATTTTTTCTAGCAATTTGGCAAAAGCAGGGATTACATAGTCGGCACCCTTTATCGCTTCAAGACGTGCCACAAATCCTATCACATAATTATCTTCAACAATATTCCCGTTAGAGTCTTTTATTATTGTCTCTGGAGATAGGCAATTATATATTGTGAAGTGGTTGTGTCGCTTTATACTTATCCCAGGCGTATATAGTCGGCTTTTACCAAAGAACGATTTCTCGGCGGTTTCTGAAACACAAAGAAAGGCTTTTGTTTTTCTTCTTTGAAGATATCTCACCATCCATAAGCGTTTGTATATGGAAGCGTCAGTGTGTACGGTCGCCAATATGTTTTTTACACCCAAATGATTTAATATTAATATTGGCATGGCGCCAGGTGCCATATATTGAACATGTGTTATTTGAGGTTGATATTTTTCTACGACCTTTTTTAGTCCCTCTTTAAGAAAAGACCACACCTCTTTGTTACTTGCCGGACGTGTTCCTTTTGGCGAGAGGCATATGACCTCACTGCCTATATCACGATAACGTGACACCATAATATCATCATGCTCGAAATAGCATACCGTTACACAACGGTATCCGCTTTCAACCAAAGCCTGAACCAGATGCAATGTCTGTATCTCTGTGCCGCCTGTTAGCAAACAGGGAATTCCTATCAGAACAGTTGTTTTGCTAGCCATCATAATATTGGGTATCTCATTTACCTAAGCATTTTTGATATGCCTCTATGGTAAGATCCGCACAGTGTTGCCATGAATATTTAGATGCCTGGTTCAGACATTTCTCTTCGTAGTCTGATTTGGACAATTCGCCCTGTTCAAATCGTTCCATTATCGAACTTATGGCATCGATGTCGTCAGGGTCGACATATATTGCGGCTTCACCGCCGACTTCTGTCAATGAGCTATTGCGGCATGTTACTACCGGTGTGCCACAAGCCATCGATTCAAGCACAGGAAGTCCGAAACCTTCGTAACGCGAAACAAAAAATGTTGCTGTCGCCTCATTGTATAGCTTCCCTAACCGTTCGTCGTCCATTGCGCTTGTAATATATATATGATTGCGCAGATGATCTTGATTACAATAGTTCCAAGCCTCCTGTGGTATATTCGGCCAGACTAGGACTAGCTCATGGCGAGGGTTTTGATGCACTATCTTTTCATAGGCTCTTATTACAGCCATAGTGTTTTTACGTCCCAAGCTGCAAGAAACTGACAAAAAGTATGTGTGTCCGGTATTTTCCTCGTCCCGTTTAAAAAAAACATCACTACGATAGCCCCATGGACATACCGATATATGGTCGTCGGCAATGTCCATATAGCGCATTATGTCTTGTTTGGAAGATTCGGAACAGGTGATTATTCCTTTGCAGCGTTTTGCCAAAGTGGGGTAGACCTTCTGTGCATATTGATAGTCGAATACCTCATCGGGATAGGCGAAGAACATGGCGTCATGAATTGTGACGATGGTACGGTCTGGTTTACGTACCCACTCAAAATTGTGTGGTATGTGTAACAAATCGTATCCTGTTATTATTTCACGAAGATGTGTCATACCTATCAGACGGTTCATCCACGACTTGTGGGGGAAGGGCAGATGCTTGCATTTGAAATGTGTTCCCATCGACTTGCCGCTTATCCGGTGAGTGTTTTGACTCAGAAGTACCAACTCAAAAGGTAGATTCTCTTTCTGGTTCAGGCTCTCAACCAACTCTTTTGTGGTTCGTCCTATTCCAGAGATCCATCCCTTTCTGTAGAGTGGAAGTACTGAGGCTATGTCAATGGCCACTTTCATACTATATAAATGATATGCCGCCACCTTCGGGGCTTTTCGATATTCGGTCCGAAGTCCTATTTGATTGATTGATATTTCACCTCCTTCGGGACTCCTCTACTTAGCACAGATTTCTTTTAAGAAATGATCCCACTGCTGGTTTAACTTTGATTTGATAAATCTATTCTTGTAGTTCTTTTCTGCCAATAGTCCTAAACGAACAGTCTCGTTTCTGTTGCGCCACAATTCGACAGTTTTACGTTCCAAGTCCTCTACGTCAAGAGGATTGAAAAGGGATCCTGCCACTTCTCCACTTTCTTTGTCTGTCATTATGTCTGGAAATGCTCCATGATTGGGAGCGATACAACATCGCTGATGTGAAGAGGATTCCAATAATACCATCGGAAATCCCTCATAGCATCGACTTGGAATCATTATGAAACTGGAATTACAATAGAAGCGTGCCAAACGATCACTTGTCAAATATCCACACAGTTTTATATTCTCGGGAAGGCTTATTGTAGTGTCGTTTCTAATCTCACCAGCCAAACGAAAGTCTATCTCAGGATGACGACGTGCTACTTCTATCAGCATGTCGAATCCTTTCTCATAACTCAATCGCCCCACATATCCTACGTATCCAGAACCCCATTTGTCGATTTCCTCATTGGGCTCCTCGGGAGTCACAAATTTTGTGTAATTGCCGAAAACTCTTATTTTTCTTTCGTCGTAACCAGCTTCAATCAGTTTTTGTTTTTGGAATTGCGTTAGACAGCAATAGTAGTCGACATCGTTAAAATAAACTTTGCTGATCCGTGCCACTGCGTTACGCAAAGCATATCCTATCGAGCGCATGTGGCTTTTCTCACAATTATATCTCACACAATCTTTTTCGTTGCCGTTGCGTAAACAATTCTCACAGGGTTTCCCATCTCTAAGAAATAGTCCGGTAGGGCATATCAAGCGATAGTTGTGAACGGTCATCACGACCGGCACTCCATGTCTTTTGCATATTGGCAATACAGACGGCGAGATGAAAGGGTAGAGGTTGTGTATGTGTACTATGTCTGGTTGGAATGTTTTCAGAGCCTGTCTCATCATTCTGCGCCCGGAAATACTGAATATGCCAGAAAAGAATCCATGCACTTTGCCCCCAAAAGAGTCTCGAAATCCTTTTGATGTGCGACGCAGGGTTTCTATCTCGAAGCCTGCACGTCGCCCGTCAGATATCATACTATCCACAACCGCCTCTTCACCGCTATATTTCCCGTAGTCGTTATGAACAATAAGGATTCTCATTGCGCTTAATAATACCCGAGCATTAATGAGGATGTCTATTCACCCCACTTTCGTTTGGTCCTAATGTTTAATATCTAACTACGCGACCACCTGCTTGACCACGTGATTTCATCTCTTCGAAAGCATGTAATACTGCAGGGTGCTCCATTATTATGACAGTGGTACGGTTTAAGATATAAGGATCGTAGTTGAGTATTCCTCCAAGGTATTCTCGTTTTAACTGATCTTTGGGTATGCCATATTCATAGACTAACTTGTTGTAAACAACATCGGCACGGTTTCTGCTCAAGAAATCATTGCGTTTTACAGTACCGGTTTTTGAGTCGGCGGAACCATAAAGGATGAATTTGCACTCAGGGAAGGCTTTTATTATTCTAGCCATCTTGACAATCTTTATCTCTTCTGTAGCGCGAATATCCCATTTGTCTCGTTCGAAGAAGACCATTTCATATGGCAACAATCGTTTGCCCAGTATGTTATCGAGTGTCAGATTTTGAGGCAGGCTGTTGAATTGGTTTATCAACATCTGTCTCTGGCGCTCCATAGCTTGCTTCTTTTCGATGACTACAGTGCTGTTGATTGTGTCGGATATTGTCACAAAGATTGTGTCGATTTGCTGAATATAGTCTACATCCTCAACCTGGACGAAGTTGACAAAGCGTGGTATGTTATTAGGGTCGGCGTTATATGGCAGAACTCCCTTCTCAACATAGTATTTCAAACGGGTATTCTCGCTTCTCATGTTGAAACTATACAATAATCCCACCCGAAAGCTTAAATCCAAATCCGGGCTCATGAATTCCACTTTCTCAATACGCTCTCGGTCGAAATTACCTTCAATAATTGACAATCGTGCATCGCCCATAATGCTCCAATGTTTGTTGAAATTGTATGTGCAGCTGTAGCCTATGTGCCCTTCTGCTGCAAAATTGGTGTTTTTGAGTCTTCCATCCTCCACGGACATACCTATAAAATTGGAGAATTTCTCTGGATTATTTTCTGAAACGCCAATTCTAACGTGAAATCCCACATATCCCCAATGATTCCATTTTCTGTCGATAACAACCCTGTCATAGCGTTTGAGATATGAGAAATTAAGAACAAAGTCCAATCCACCATAGATATACTTCCATTCTTGGCGGAAAATATTCTCGTTGTCGTCATCAGGCCAGAAATAACCTCCCAACGAGCCATTTATAGTGTCTTTGCCTGATATTAGCTGGTCGGAAGATAAACCCCAACAGTGACCATAGTCGGCAGTCATATTGTCACGATATGCAAGATAACTGCTCTTTGAGACGAATCCTGTAGCGCCGGCAAATCCCAGGTTGGCCTTGATACCCACCATGGGGAAAACCCATCGGCCTAATATGCCTTCCACTTGTGGCGAGAAACGATCTAAAAATGGCCCTTTGTTATCCTCAAAACCCATATACATATTCGCTCCGCCGTTTAATCCTAGATACCAGTTGTCAAAAATGTGGGAACGCAACCAGCCTACACTGTGCTCTCCACTCTCTCTAGTGGTATCAATGTGAGAACGTTTGTCTTCAAGAACCCGCTGTCCCATAACTGATGTGGCTGTTAGCATCAGCATGGCTATAACAAATATCTTTTTCATCTTGTTGTGTCTTTGTCTATTTTATTTTTACATCCATTCCGCCGGCTTGGCCTTTTTTAACCATTTCCTCAAAAACTCTTCTTACGTAAGGATGATCCATAAGAATCACAGTACTTCTGTTCAGTTCGAAAGGTGTGTATTCCAAGATACCACCCTTGAACTCTTTGTCAAGTCGGCTCGGGTCTATTCCATATTCTTCTACAAGCGCATTATAAACAACGTCGGCGCGCACATGGCTAAGGAAATCGTTGCGTTTTGGTGTACCAGTCTTTGAATCGGCCGAACCGATCAAGATATATTTAGTGTCGGGAAAACGCTCCATGATTTCTGCCATTTTGGCAATTTTCACTGCTTCGCTTGGGAGGATATCCCACTTGTCACGCTCAAAGAAAAGCTGCTCGTAGGGGAGAATCAGCCCCAGCATGTTGGTGTCTAAATCTCCTCTTCCGTTGAGAGCATTGATAGCTGCGATCCACATGTTAATATTATTATTGAGCCAATTCAATGTGTCGAGCATTCCTTGTGTGGGGATGGAGTCATAGTGTGTGCCAGAAATCATAGTATCGCTCATCACAACAAAGTTTGTGTCTTGCATCTTCACATACATAAAGTGGACTACATTGCCCATTTCATTGTCGCTTTGTTCAATAGCTCTGAATTCATTGCGCTCCTCTGCTGTACGAATGTGGAATTTATAGGTGATACCTATATGTGCATTTAATATTCCGTCGAGTGCGGCTCCTGCTGATTCTATTCCAGGAACCCATTCTCTGTCGAACAGTCGTTCGATAGCTGAAGCTCTGACATCAGCGAAAATACTCCAATTGCGGTTGAAATTGTATTTACAGACATAACCGACATGAGCCTCGGTACGATGGTTTGTGGTATCGGTCTCAGATAGGGCGTACTTAGTATGGACTCCGGCATACAGAATATGATTCCAGTGTCTATCGGGGTTATAATCTTCAGTTCCTTTGAATATTCCCAAGTCAAGAAAGACATCCCCTCCGAAATAGAAATATTTCCATTTCTGTATTAACAGGTCGTCATTATAGTTCCAATAGTAACCGCCAAGGGTTCCATGAACGGGGTCGGTTCCGCATTGTCCTGAATAACCATGTTCCAAAATGGCGTTTCTGTTTTGATCGTAATGCTCTTTGGTCAGAAATCCATGCGCATATCCATATCCCAATCCGGCTCTGAAACCGAACATCGGGAAAATGCGACGTCCGATATAAAACTCAGCGTTACCGGTAAGGCGGTCTCCAAAAGGACCTTTTCTGTCATCAGTACCATAGTATAGTTGACCTCCACCTTGAAATTGGAAAAACCATTCGTCAAATAGATGTGAGCGTACCCAACCAATGCCATATTTGCCTTTTACGACATTGGTGTCTTCTGCATGATACACTTCTCCTCGTGGGTCGTATTTTCTATTTTTGTTCTGAGCCGAGAGTGTGCCCACTAAGCATAACAGCACAAAAATCAATAAAAAATTTCTTTTTATCATCGTTTATTATGTGATTATTTTGTTTCTTTGAATGTTTTTTCACGCCTCATTGCTATCATCTTTGGCGTCATTGTTGTTATCGCTTTCACCATCACCATAGCCGTAACCGTAACCATAACCATAGCCGTAACCATAGCCGTAACCATAGCCGTAGCCATAACCGTAGCCGCCATAGCCATAGCTGTGTTTGCGTATTTTGTAGTTGTTGAGGATGATGCTCATATTTTTGAGTTTCTTTGTTTGGTAGAATTCCTCAAGTTCCATCAAAATTCTTCGGTCGGAGGTTTTTTCTTTTATAACAAAGAATGTGGCGTCTACCAGACGGTTCACAATAGTTGCGTCAGCAACAATATCGATAGGCACGCTATCTATGATAATGAAGTCGTATTTTTTTCTTGCCCAATCCACGAGTTCGTCGAAACGATGACTCATTAATAGTTCTGCAGGGTTTGGAGGTATTGGACCATTGTGAAGCACATCGAGATCTGAATATATCTTATCGCCCTCAATCAGCTCTTCGACGTTGTCATCCTTATTGGCGAGGAAAGTCGTCAAGCCATGTTTGAATTTCTCTTTTTGTCCATGCCAAGACTCGCGTTTGCGAATATCCGCATTGATCAAAAGCACCTTTTCGCCTGCGTATGCGAATGAGAGGGCTATGTTGTATGCCACCAAACTCTTTCCGTCGCCCGACATTGTTGATGTCAGCATCATCACTTTGCCGCCCTCAACATCTCCGTTCATAAACTGTATGTTGTTGCGAAGTATTCGGAAGGTCTCATTGAATCGGTCTTTACCACTCTTGGTAATAATGCGGGAGCCTTCGCCTTCAACCATTGGTATGATTCCGGCGACAGGTATAGAACAATATGCCTCGACATCTTTTTTGCTTCTGATACGAACATCAAGCCACTTGATTAGCATTATCACACCGACAGGCAGTAGTAAGGCGATGATAAAGGCAAGTGTATATGTCTTTGAGGGTACAGGTGCTACTTTGCCACCGGCAGCATAGTCTATGACACGTGTGTCGGCGTCGGTGATGGTCATCTTCAACGCATTCTCCTCACGCTTGTTTAGCAGATAGAGGAACAGCTGTTCTTTGATTGACTGCTGTCGAACAAACGTCTGCATTTCTCGACGCTGAGTGGGCACCATGTTGATTGCGTTTGTTGTGCGCAATTCTTGGTTACGGTATTCGCGGATACGAATCTGCAGTGACTGAATGTAGTTGTCTATTGAGCGTATGATGGTAGAACGCATTGTCTGCATCTGAGCCTCTGCGTCGGCGACCAAAGGGCTGCTGCTGCTGGAGTTGGCAATAAGCAACTGACGTTCTCGAACACGTTTGTTATATTCATCAATCATGGCGTTAACGCCACCGTCGCCAATATTGATATTGGGCAGCATGCTGTAGGGTTCCGACTCGCGCACTTTGTTCTGTAGGTCGCGAGCTATGCGCGCAGCAACCTCCTCATCAACCAGCGACTGTGTATATTGGGTCCGGCTGTTGATATTGCTACCCATCTCTGTGTTCATATCACTGATGTTGTGGGAACGCATATATTGTTCCAAATCGCCCTCGACGTCAGAAAGCTCAACACTGATGACATTGAGGCGCTCTTCTATAAAGCGAGCCGTGTTTTCCGCTACTCGGTTTTTGTATTCTACAGTGTGACGGTTGTACGACTCTATCCATAAGTTGATGATGTCAATGCCTCTCTTTAGATTTATTTCGTTCATGAACAAACGTATGTTGCCGGCATCTTCATCCACTATCATTGCACCCATACGTCCCATATAGTATGCTGTCGCCTCGCTAAGGGGACAATAGTGGATTTCGAGTTTCTCTCGCTCTATGTTGGCATATCCGCTGCGCTTGTTAATAACCACAACGCCACGCGTGGTGACGAGGGTGTCACCATATTTCGCTTTCCATTCCATTGACTCGGCGCCTTTGTCTTTTTCAATAGTGGTTAGTGTGTAGTCATCGTGGCGACACTCGATATCGAAATTGCATGCAGGATATCCATTGTCGATAAAGTGAGCCTCTATCGGCGATTTATCGTACAGGTCTTCATCCAGAAACAGATGGGGACGTATATATGTCACGGTCAGGTTGAGCTCTTCGATAACATCCTGCACCACTTGATGGGACATGAAGAAATGTATTTCTTTCTCGGCTGTGCTGGGCGAGCGGAATTGTTTCATCACGTCCTGGTTTATCTGAGTCGTGGGTGAGTTTATCTGCATTGTCGCCGATACAGAATAAAGATCGGGACTCATCTTCAGATATAGCCATGCACATATGAAGCAGATTATCATCGATACAACAATCCAGTACCACGCTGACATGAACAGCTCGATGATGTTATGGATAATAAACCTGTTGGTGTTTTTTCTTACTACACCAGCCCCTGCATTATTCTCGGTTTTTGCCTGGTCAATCATGATTTAAAAGTTTTCAATCAAATAGTTGAGAGAGAATCAACAATTATAAACACTAGTTTCGTTTCCACTATTGGTTTTTCTTCACAAAAAATGTCGCCACCAATGTCACCACGCTTATTGCTGAGGTGACAATAGAAACTCTGCCGAGCCAAAAATCCACAATTTTGTTGCTGTTGCGGATTGTTGTCTGTGATGGCCATACATAAACAATATCGTTCTGCTGTAGATAGTAATATGGCGAATAGAAAATGTCTTTGGTCAACAGGCTGACATAATCTGAGTTTAGCAATCCGTTCACTTCCCTCATGACCAAAATTTTGTCCCTGCGTATTGCCATACCTCCCATCGAGGAGTTGCTTGCGACCAAATTGGCTTTGGCCACGAGGTCGAAAATGGTGGCTCTTCCATCGGGAAACTCATAGACACCTGTGGCATTTTCTCCTATCACGGTAACCTTGAAGTTCTCAATCTTTACATTCACAGTGGCACCTGTTGCCAATCCGGCTTCCTCGATTTTCTTCGATATCATTTTCTCGGCCTCGGTGCATGTAAGTCCCTCCACTTTTATTGTGTCGAGCAATGGGAAATTGATGTATCCGTCGCTGTTGACCATATAGTTCGTCAACGACTCGCCGCCTTCCAGTGAGTTTATTTTGTTGTTGAACATTTCCGCCAGCATGGGTAGTTTGTGTGTCACAACTATTCGAAGGTCGTCGCCTCGCTTGATCTTCAGTTCTTGGAAATCTTGCATTCTGTATCGTTGATCAACATCAAGATCGTTAAGCAATACAAACTCTTCGGTTGTTCCGCACGACACAGCCATGGCGGCAAGAATAATCGACAAGACAAATGTTCTAATTTTTGGAAACATGACGTTTTGATTATTTTAAACGGTTCTTAAACGTTAGGTGTTTTTTATGAAATATTGAAATGATGCATGGTCGACAGTTATACCACCTCAATTTTCTTGTGGTGTTTTGCTGTCCATAAAAGGAACTTCGGTGTAGAGATAAAGGTGCGACGCCACACTTTTGTCGGCTCCATAAACAATCGCGCCAACCATTCCATCTTCATTTTTATCATCCAACGAGGTCCGCGAGTCTTTGTGCCGGCATAATACTCGAAGGCAGCCCCTATAGAGGAGGCTAATTTCACTCCTTTCAACTCGTTTCTGTAACGCTGCAGCCATTTCTCTTGTTTGGGCGCTGTCATTGAAATATACAATACATCAGGGGAAAATTCATTGATGTCGTCAATAATCTTACGGCTCTCTTCCTCAGGTAGTTCATTGCAATATGATGGGGAATGAGTACGCACTTTCACGTTGGGAGCTTCTTTGCTTAAACGCTCTTCAATCTTCTTCAGCACCTTCTCGCTGCTTCCCATGTAATACACTTTACCACCATGAAGTTTGAGTTGTTCTAGAATGAAAGAGTGAAAATCGTATCCTGCTATTTTGTCTATACGTTTTTTCTCATACCAACGTACAACCATACCAATTCCAACCCCGTCGGGCAACAGATAGTCGCTCATCTCTAAAGCATTTCTCATGCGCTCGTCTTTGAGAGCAACAACAAAGGAATGTGGATTAAGGCAGTTGACGATCGTCATCGTCTCGTTCTGAGTGTCTATCTTGATTTCCGATAGGTTGTCAATCAAGACATAGTTGAAAAATCGTGTCATTATGAGTGTAAAAAAAACTTTATTTTAAATAAAATGCATACTTACGCCACGGTCACTCCCATGAAAGAATGAACCAACCCCTAGCTTTAATTCTATGGGCATTTTTTTGTGTGTCATTGCATGTCATTGCTTGTTTTTACTGGTTATTTCAATGCAAAAACAAGTTTTTTTTTATCAATAAAATATATATAATTATATATAGTGTATTGATTTATAAATTGTCATGCAAATGCTTTCACATGCGTATATCATACAAATATACAATTTTTCTTTAAATGGAGAATATTTTTTGTATTTTTGCACACTTTTTTAGCTGAAAAAATGAACTTTTTGGATATTGTTATTGCATTGCCGTTAGGCTATCTCATCTATAAGGGCTATTGTCGGGGGATCATTTTCGAAGTGGCGTCACTTGTTGGCATCATTGTCGGTAGTATGTTGGCTGTTCGCCTTTCACATTGGTTCGCCGATTTGATAGGCCTCAATGGCAGCTCTGCTCTTCTAATCTCATTCTTCGTGATATTTATATCTGTATTGTTGCTGGCAATCCTTTTGGGTAAAATGGTTGAGCGTTTTGTCAAACTTGTTAATGTCGGATTCATCAACAATGCCGCCGGCGCTATTCTTGGATTGTGCAAAGGTGTATGTGTAGTCGGTGTACTACTCTTTTTTTTCGCTATTGTTGACATTGATGAACATGTCCTTACACGCAACAGCAAGCAGTCCTCCATGCTGTACCGACCTGTCGAACGCACAGGGAATCGCCTTGTCGGAGCTATTGGATGTTACGCCGCCGAACGCCGTCATCGTCTTGAATCGATGGAGGATGATAGCTCCACAACATCTCCTTTATAACTGGGTAATATTATCAATGTTATGACTCGATGGCGAAATTTCCGATGTTCAAATCTATAGTAAATTGCACTGATTTTTATTGTTTGTAACAACATTTTTTACGATATGCTATCTTTGGCTCCAATGCAAGGGCTCACCGAATTGCTCTTTCGCAAAGTATATTCCATTTGTTATCCTGACGCGTTTGATTTTGCCGTCAGTCCTTTCCTCTCACTGACTCATGGCAACTTAAAAGATGCCGACAAAAAAATAGAGGATGTAATGCCTGGGCCAAACGTTGGTTTAATGCCAGTAATACCTCAGATTTTGGGTCATGAGACGGATGAATTTATTGATCTTGCAAACAGGCTTAACGATTTGGGATACAATGAAGTGAACTGGAATATGGGGTGTCCGATGCGACGTGTCGCGGGTAAACATAGAGGATCGGGAATATTGCCCTATCCTGACGAGGTAAATGACATCCTCTCCGAAGTGGTTCCTAATATAAGATGTTCTCTTTCTGTAAAGATTCGTTTGGGTTATAGAAACAATGACGAGATCGACAAAATTATACCTATTCTCAACAGTTTTCCTATCAAAAATGTAACCATACACCCACGTATTGGCAAGCAGGTGTATTCGGGTGTGCCCGACATTGAGAAATTTGCTGAGGTGTTGCCCAAAATAAAACATCCTGTATCTTATAACGGTGATATTTTCACTGTGGGCGACTATGTCCGAATTCGTACTCGATTCCCTCAGGTCAAGGATGTTATGATAGGACGAGGGGCTCTATACAATCCACTGTTGCCTGTAATGATAAGGCAGAGATGTCCTGACGATTTCAGCAATGGAGATCGTTTTGTCAATGCCTCATATCCATCGGCCAAAATGTTTATCACCAGACTAGTCGATGAGATAATGGTGCAAAATATTTCAGACCAGGCGAAAACGAGAAAAATCAAGGAGTATTGGTGTTTACTCTCAAAATCCATCTCTGGCACAGAGGAGAGCAAACGAAGGGTTCTTCACGCTGACAATCTTGAAGAGATGCGTCGTCTTATCACCGAAATGACAAAGTAAATCATTGCTCCGACACCAATGCCTATCAAGGCGCCGCAAAGGACATCGCCAGGATAATGTTTGCCTAGATAGGGACGGCTGTAACCAACCAAAAAAGCCCAAGCAAACATTATCCAGGGTAAAACAGCGGTCCTGACATCATTGTTTGATAAAGGTGATTCATGGTTTTTATTCCGTCTTTTACCATACCATAGGCAGATAAACATCGATATGGCAAAGGCATTGGCGGCATGGGAAGAGACAAAGCCATATAGGCCTCCTTTGTTAGTGTGGAACATTCTGACGTTCTGTAGTGCGTAACAGGGACGGAGACGTTGTACGCCGTCTTTAATGGCATTGCTGCTGATTTGGTCGGCAAAAAGGAAGCAGAGTGCTATCCCTAAAAGAACCCAGTGCCAGTTGCGGCGATCTTTGCGAAGCACAACCAGGCAATAGACTATAGCGATAAAAATGAGCCAGCTCCATTTTTCGCTGACGGTCCAAAACAGCCAATCAAAAGCCGTGTTGTGGTGATTGTTTATCCACCAGAACACGGCTTCATCAATTGATTCAATCGACTTCATTTAATTTTTGGAAAATCAAATCTTTAAGTTGTTGAATATTATACCCTGACACTGCGCTTATCATTATTGTCGGAATTGATCTGGGCAGTGTGCGTTTCATCTGCTTCATCATTTCCTCGTCGAGCATGTCGCATTTGGTAACTGCGAGAATTCTTTTTTTGTCAAGCAACTCAGGATTATATTTTTTCAATTCATCAAGCAAAACATTGTATTGTTGTTTGACATCAATATTTTCGCATGACACCATGAAAAGCAGTATTGAGTTCCTTTCAATGTGCCGCAAGAAACGTAATCCCAGACCCTTGCCCTCAGAGGCTCCTTCAATGATGCCAGGTATATCGGCAATACAGAAAGACTGGTCATCACGATACTTGACAATGCCGAGATTGGGGGTTAGAGTTGTGAAAGGATAGTCCGCTATTTCAGGTTTTGCCGCTGACACAACAGACAAGAATGTAGACTTGCCGGCATTGGGGAAACCAACGAGGCCAACGTCAGCGAGGACTTTAAGCTCTATTATCACCCATCGTTCCTCGGCAGGCTCTCCAGGTTGGGCATAACGAGGCGTCTGGTTGGTGGGTGACTTGAAATGGTCATTGCCCCAGCCACCGCGACCGCCTTTGGCGATGATGGCCGTTTGGCCGTCTTCTGTTATTTCGCATAGCTGTTCTCCAGTTTCAGCGTCACGACACACAGAGCCTAAAGGTACATCCAGGATTTGGTCGGCGCCTTCACGTCCTGTGCAAAGGTTTTGTCCACCATTTTGGCCGTTCTCAGCATAGACATGTTTGGTGTACTTGAGGTGCAACAAAGTCCAGCGGTTGACACTTCCCCTTAGGATCACATGTCCGCCACGTCCTCCGTCGCCGCCGTCAGGACCTGCTTTGGCATTGTATTTGACCCTTAGCAGATGCGCTGAACCTGCGCCGCCTTTCCCTGAACGAACGAGAATCTTGACGTAGTCTACAAAATTGGAAGTCATTTTCTTTTGTCTATCTCTGCAATTACCGATTGTGAGATGGCTTTTATGTCGCCAGTACCGTTGACTTTAACGTGTAATCCTTTTTTCTCATAAAAATCGGCTACAGGCTTTGTCTTCGCTTCATACTCTTTAAGTCGGTTCATGATTGTCACTTCGTTGTCATCGCTGCGACCCGACACTTTTGCACGTTCAAGCATACGTCTCACAAGTTCATCGCGAGGGACATCAAGGCTGACAACGCATGTAAGCTTCCTGCCATGTTTTTCAAGAAGTTTATCGAGGGTTTCGGCTTGGGAAACATTGCGTGGGAAACCATCGAAAAGAAGTCCCTGAGTATCGGTGGCTATGGCTTGGTCAATCATTGCCACAACGATGTCGTCGCTGACAAGATTGCCGGAATCCATAATACTTTTGATACGCTTGCCCAGTTCGCTCTGGGCGGCTATCTCCTTGCGTAACAAGTCTCCTGTGGAGATGTGGTTTAAATTGTATCTTTCGACCAGGAGGTCTGACTGTGTTCCTTTGCCAGCTCCTGGTGCTCCAAAAATAACAATATTTAGCATGATTTTAATGTAAATTTGACGGAATGTAATAATTAATCACACTATTTTACAGACACAATCTCTATGTCGAAAATAAGTGGGCTGTTGGCTGGAATTGCGCCATTTTCTCTGGATCCGTAACCCAGACGAGAGGGCATGATGAGAGTGAGGCTGCTACCTGCGGGTTGATTCATAAGACCTTCGTCCCAACCGCGGATAAGAGAAGTAGCACCGACTTGGTATTCAAAAGGCTCGTATTTTCTGCTGGGATCTAGGATGTTGTTCTCTTTGGCCACCTTCTCTATACTGGAATCAAAGACCTTGCCATTCATTAAGCGGCCTGTATAGTTAACAGCGATCGTGCTACCAATCTGAACGGGCTCACCTTTACCTTTTTTATTGACAATGATGTATAGACCGCTGGTTTCAGGAGTGGCTTTCAGGTTGTTGTCAGCCATATATTTCTTGATGGCCTCATCGTCCTCGGCTGCCTGCTCACGCATAGCCTCGATAAAATTCTGGCGTTCCTCGTCGGCCTCGGCTTTGGTGACGACATCGGTGATTTCTATCTCGTAAGAAAGAATCATGCCGGCATTCTCTTTATAGAAATCGGGCATACGGGCACCACGTTTGTACAGAGAGTCGGCGCAGATTCTGAAGATTGCTTTGTCGCCGACATGCATCATCAACAGTCCCTCATTCACGTCGCCTGCATAGCGGGGCTCATCCACTGTCCAGAAGCGCTGTGCGGTCTCAGGCGATGGAAGCAGGGAATCGTTGAGAGTGATTTTTACTGTTCCAACGGGGATTGAACCAACCTCTATCTGTTTTGCTCCTTTGTTTTGAACGAGGAATTTGTATTCCAGACCGGATTTTGTTTTGCGGAATCCGTCGCCGCATGAAGCCAAAATGGTGGTTGTGAGCACTATCAAGGCTAAAAGTTTTATTGTTTTTTTCATTTTGATTTATAATGTTTTTAGTTGTTTTATGATTGAATTTGAATGGTCAGCATTGATGGTTTTGACAGTTGTTTGTTTTAGTGTTTAATTGGGTTCAGAAAAACATTGTATTTTGATTTCTAAAAGGAAATGTCGTTGTGGATGTTTTTTATTCTATAGTGACGTCAATAACTAAAATAGTGCTTTGCGGTATGCGATTGCCATCACCGCCGATACCGTATGCCAAACTAGAAGGCAGTATGACTTTTGCCTTGCTACCATGGCTTAGTCGCAAAACAGCCTGGTCAAGGCCAATCATTTGCTGGCGTCGTCCGGCTACATATTTTTCAGCGATATTGCTATAAATCTTTGTACCGTTAATTGCCTCGATGTCATAATGGATGGATACGCTGTCCTCATACTGGACCTTCGGACCTTTACCTTTGTCGTATTCCCATAGGCGCGCCCCTTCGCTCAACTTCTCCATTTTCCAACCTCGCCGACCCACATACTCGTCGATAGCAGTCTCTTCGGCTTGAGCTATGGTTTTGTTGGCGTTAATCATGTTCTCATCAATGTTTTTGCCTTTCATTTGTGGGGCTCCAACGATAGGAGGGTCGCCATTGCATGAAAGCAAAAACAACGAACAGAATATGATGGCGGCATACTTTCTCATGACTCTTTTCTTTTGTTGAATATGTCCAACTCGCGAAGCATGTTGGTCTCTAATATTCTGACTGTTGTGGCGAAATCATATTTTGATGTGGCGCCACTTGCTTTGGTATGTCCGCCTCCGTCAAAATAGTTGTGAGCAAAAACATTGACATCGAAATCATTCTTGGCTCTAAAAGATAATCTTACTTTACCATCGGTCTCCTTTACCATCGCTCCAACCTTGATTTGCTCCATCATAAGCGTATAGTTCACAAGACCTTCCAAATCATATGCTGAGGCGCCAAGTTCTTCCATGTCGCCAGCGGATACATATATGTAAGCGAACCCTTGATCGGGGAAAACTCTAAACCTGTTGTAAAGAAGAAAGGCCAGAGTTTTCATTTTAGTCATAGTGTAACTGTTGAAGAGTCGATTATGGACATCGGCGGCATTGAGGGGGTGATGCATAAGTGCTGCAGTCGCCTCATAGAGAGAGGGATCCTCGTTGGCATAGGAGAATCCACCTGTATCCGTGTTGATCCCATGATAAAGACAGCGAGCTGTGTCGTCGTTAACAGATTTGTCACCATGAATAGCACAGAAAAGCCAGTAGAGCAATTCGCATGTTGAAGACAGGTCTGGCACAGAGACAATAGTGTCGAACAGATTCTCGTCAGGGTCGTGGTGATGATCAACGCATATTTTGATGGCTTGGCTTTGTAGAAGAGCGTTGTCGAAGGGTAAAACACGAGACGCCTTACTGAAATCAACACAGAATATTGTGTCGGCGGCTGCTATATAGTCGAGAGATTCTTGCAAGCTATTCTCAGCATCAAGAATGCTTTCCGCTAATGGAAGATATCTCATGTCTTGTGGACATGTATGAGGTATGACAATCTTGATAATAGGGGAGTTTTTGTCACAGAAAAAAGAAGAGATAAGCCAGTTTTGGAGAGCTAAAGAGGAACCCACTGCATCGCCATCCGGGTTCATATGGGACAGAATCACAATCTTTTGAGCTTTCAAAAGATTGGATTTAATTTGGTTAACAAGCTTATTGTCAATGCTTAAAGGCATATTTTTGTATTTCTATGACAAATACAAAAATACGCATTTTAATATATCAATATCTTTTATTGAGAAAAAAATATCAACAAGTTCTCACCATTTATCACCAAGCCATTCCTTTCGACACCATCCAAGCCTGAGCCTCTTTGTTGCCCAATTTGGCGGCTTTTTTGTAGCTGGAAGTTTCTCGTGCGCTGTTACCTTGCTTAGCATACAACTTGGCTATAAGACAGTAGGTTTCATGGTCTCGTTCGTTGATAGCCACAGCCTTCTGATAGTTGCGAAGGGCCTTGACATAGTCTCCTTTATCGGTATATACCTTACCAAGACATTTGAAAGATTCCACATCATTGGGTTTTAAGCGAGTCGCTTTCTGATGATAGGCAATGGCTTCATCGTAATTGCCCTTAGTGGCGTAGATGGCCCCCAAACGGTTGTAGGCGGGGATGTAGAGACTATCCAAACCGATAATTGTCTCGTAGCATGCTATAGCTCTCTTGTCGTCGCCACGCTGCATGAAGGCTATTCCCAAATAATAGTATAATTTGATGGATTTGTTGTCACGCTGGAGACCTTTTCGAAGATAGGAGATGGCTGTCTCATGATTGTTTTTGCGGGTATACATTACACCGAGATTAAGGTAGGCGTCGATATTGTCAGGGTCTAAGTCCAATGTTTTTTTAAACTGAGACATTGCTTCGTTATCGTTGCCACGATTGTAGTATATGACCCCCAATGTGTTTATCGCGCGAGGGTTTTTGCTGTCGGTGTCCAATGCTTTTTTAGCCCAACTCAATGCATTTGTAAAACTCTTTTTATAGTTGTAAATAAGCGCCATACTACATAAGGCAGAAGTACTCTTGGGGTTGAGTTCTATGGCGTGGGATGTCATCTTTATTAGTTCATCGACACCATTGAAATGTCCACTTTTAATACCCTCGAAATCATCGTTGTCGATGTAACATTCCACAAGACATTCATATGCTTCGGCGTAATCCTCATTGAGAGAGACCGCTTGTCGAAGCATGTCGGCGGCTTCATCAAGATGAGACCGTTTTTGTTGCGATTTTCCAAGCAAAAAGTAAGGAAGCGGATTTTGAGGGTCCTCGCTAATGGCTTGTCTGTAATAATCCTCGGCGCGGGAGGGTAATCCTAGTTTCTCGGCGTTCAAACCTTTGTCGACTAATGATTGATTTTGTTGTGCGTTTAGCTGGGAAAACAAAACGAGAAACAAAAGAGGAAATATGAATCTGAATTTGGACATTTGAGAGGTTAATATAGTATGAAATAACAAAATGCTATATGAGTGTCTGGTATAGTGTGGCGCTAACTGATTTTGCTCCAGGTGAGACCACGTTTGTTTTTTTGGAGATAAAGTCTTAGGCAGGCATTGTCAGGTGCTTGTAAATCAGGATCATTTTGAAGGATATCCTGGACACATTCACGAGCGGCACGTACAATGGGTTCATCGTTAACAATATCAGCTACTTTCAGTTGAAGAATGCCGCTTTGCTGAAGACCTTGCAAGTCGCCAGGACCCCGGAGACGCAAATCGGCCTCGGCTATGCGAAAACCGTCGGTAGTGTCGACCATCGTTTTTATACGTTCTCTGCCGCTATTGGACAACTTGTTGCCGGTCATCAATATGCAGTATGATTGTTCACCTCCACGACCCACACGTCCACGAAGCTGATGCAATTGAGAAAGTCCGAAACGCTCGGCATTCTCAATCACCATAACAGTAGCGTTGGGTACATCGACTCCTACTTCTATCACTGTGGTACTCACCATTATCTGGGTTTCGCCACGTTTAAAACGTCCCATCTCATAGTCTTTGGCCTGGGCATCCATACGACCATGCACAATGCTTGTCTGGTAATAAGGAAGAGGGAATTCCCGGACGATGCTCTCATAGCCATCCATAAGATCCTTGAGTTCCAGAGACTCCGACTCTTCTATGAGAGGATATACAATATATACTTGTCGTCCCTTGGATATCTGGTCACGAATAAATCCAAACACTTTGAGACGCTGTGAATCGTTGCAGTGGATGGTTTTGATTGTTTTGCGTCCTGGTGGCAATTCATCGATAACAGAACAGTCGAGGTCTCCATAGACAGTCATAGCCAGTGTTCGAGGAATGGGGGTGGCGGTCATAACAAGCACGTGTGGCGGGGTTGTGTTTTTTGTCCATAATTTGGATCTCTGTTCTACGCCGAAACGATGCTGTTCGTCGATAACCACAAAGCCTAGATTTTTGAATTGAACATCCTTTTCAATTAATGCATGAGTGCCAATGAGTATGTCTATCTGCCCCTCTCGCAGGCTTTGTTTGATTTTGCGTTTCTCACTGGTTTTTGTGGAACCGGTAAGCAATTCCACTCTTAGACCCAATCCATCGAGCATACTGCTGATGTTTGCGTAATGTTGGTCGGCGAGAATCTCGGTAGGAGCCATAAGGCAAGCCTGGCATTTGTTGTCGACAGCTATGAGCATTGAAAGAAGGGCTACGAGTGTTTTGCCACTGCCGACATCGCCTTGCAAAAGGCGGTTCATCTGATGACCACTTTTCATGTCGGCTCGAATCTCTTTGACAACGCGTTTCTGAGCGCCAGTGAGTTCAAAGGGTAGTTTCTCTTTGTAGAAACGGTTGAAAAAATCACCTATAATGTCGAAACGGAAGCCTCCAGATTTTGTTTGCCTGTCATGTTTGGCGTATTGATAGTCGAGTTGGAGAAAGAACAGCTCCTCGAATTTCATTCGTTGCAAAGAAACAGTGATATCCTGTGGATTGAGAGGGTAGTGGATTACCTCGATGGCGCTGGCTCGGTTTGGAAGATTGTATTTTGTGACAACACTGTTTGGCAGATTCTCGGGTATACGTTTGTCGGCCATACGCAACAGTTGCTCGGTCAGTTTGGCGATACCCTTGGTGTTGAGGCCTTTGGATTTGAGCTTTTCTGTTGAAGAGTATATGGGAATATATTTTAGCGACACAGCATTATCGCGGTCAGCACGTTCAATATCGGGATGAGCTATGCTGATTCGACCATTGAAGATGGATGGTTTACCCATCACAATATATTCCACATCGCTTTTAAGAGTCTCTTTAATCCATTTCAACCCTTGAAACCACACGAGTTCAATCTGGCCTGTGGCGTCTCGTAATTGGACTGTGAGCCGGCTGGAACGGCCTTCACCAACCGTGTGCATGTCGTGAAGTGTGCCACGCAGAACCACAAAGGGCTCGTCGATATCCATATCACTTATTGTCGACATTTTGGTGCGGTCGACATATCGGTATGGGAAATACTCCAAAAGATCACCAAAGGTGTATATGTCGAGTTCCCGCTGTAGAAGTTGAGCCCGGGCTGGTCCTACACCTTTGAGGTATTCTATGGGAGTATCAATGAAGATCAAGTTTATGTGTCGTTTAACGTTTTGCTAATGTTTATGTGGATAGCGATCTTAAACAATAAACTCCGAGATGTCTTTGCCAAAGGCGGCAAGTTCACGCACCATTGTTGAGCTGATGGTGGCCATTTCGGGCTCGGCGAAAAGAAGAACAGTTTCGATGTCAGGAGCGATAATGCGGTTGATGTCCGCGATTTTGCGTTCGTATTCGAAATCGGAATTATCGCGTATTCCGCGAAGGATAAACCCTGCTCCAATATTGTGGCATAAGTCGGTGGTTAGGCAGTCGTAGGTTGTCACATCGACAGAGGGCATTCCTTTCACAGCATTGATGATGCGTTCTTTTCGCT
Source organism: Bacteroidales bacterium (assembly GCA_017960475.1). GTDB lineage: Bacteria > Bacteroidota > Bacteroidia > Bacteroidales > P3 > Colimorpha. The sequence continues at coordinate 35,804 of JAGCZH010000005.1, forward strand.
CGTCGATTGGCAGGAAACATTTTTTACCTGTATTTATGCCTATGGCGACAATTATTTTATCGAACAAGAGTGTCGCTTTTTTCAACAAAGCCAGATGACCTTTCGTCATAGGGTCGAAAGAACCAGGAAAAACAGCAATTCGATTCATGGGAACAGTGTTTAGTAGAGTTTAACGTGTGACGTTATTCACTTTAATTCATTTATTTCAAGTGTGCTCACATCCACTACGGGGTATAAAGATGTTAAATTAATGTACATCCGAGTACTATCACCGTCTTTTTTTTGTTTTATGGCTGCGACTCGAAGAATTGTTTTTTTTATGTCCCGAATCTTCACCAAAAACATACTGAAGACGCACCATGACAGAGCTATTGTAGCAATTGTTGCTCCAGCGACTCACATCCCCCTCGACAGCGGAAAGATGTTCTGTGAACCACCAGTCACGTTTGACAGGGAAAAGAGAATGCTGATATCTGATGTTGAATGTCAACCCTTTCCAGATGGGGAATCTTAAATCGATGGCCGCACATAAATCATTATGCAAAAATGACATGTCGCTTGTGTCGGGAACAAAATATGACGGAGAGTAGCGAATAGAACCGTGGGGTTGCTGAACTAATCGGCTGTAAACCAATCCAGCACCGATTTTTAGTCCACCCCATGGGTCGGTGAAATGAAAAGTAAGAGGGATGTCAACATAATGCAATGTGAAATTGATTAGGCTGTAGGGGTCACCTGTATTGTTGAAGGCACCACGTTCGGAGAAGTCCGCTTCGAGCGACATTTGCCACATCTCGTTATCGGTTAGATTTACCAAGGCACCAACGCCAGCGGTGAAGCCCCATTTCTTGAAACCTTTAAGCTCGTCGCCCCTTATTTGAGAGGATGTTATTCCAATGGAAGGGTAGGCTTTGATAATTTGGTCACGGGAATGTCTACGACGTTGTGCCTGCAGGTTGTCAATAGAAGTGACGAGAAAGAGGGACGAAAAGAATAATATGTATAATGTCTTATATATTGAGTGTTTTGTCATTTTTGTTGTTTGGGATATTCAAGGGAAATATTGGAGTGTAAATAACTGATGGAGAGAATGTCACGATTGATATGGAAGATTTGTTTGTTTTTAGGTGATGGAAAGAAAAGAGCCGAAACAGATTAGAAAAAGACTATTTTTAAAATCTATGACAATTATCTTTACTCATATTTGACGTTTTTGAAAACAAAGAGAATAAGGGCTCGATTCATAAATCATTTAAACCTAATAAAAACGCACCTGTTGAAAAAAAATTGTAGTAAATCATCAATAAATGTTCAAAAAATTGAATTATTTTTGCAACATGGAAACTACAAATAGAAATATTGCAAAAAGAAAAGAAAGAATAACTTACGAACAGGCATTCTCGCTTAATGGTAAAACACCACCTCAAGCCACTGAGATTGAAGAGGCTGTATTGGGTGCGTTGATGATAGATCAAAACGCACTGAACGACACCATTCAGATGCTTCGTACTGAATATTTTTACCGTCAGGAGAACCAAATAATCTTTCGTGCAATACTGTCTCTCTTTGAGCAGTCAAAACCGATTGATTTACTCACCGTCACTCAACAACTTATGAAAGACGGGCAACTGAACGCTGTAGGGGGAGGCATGTATCTGTCTCAATTGACCAACAAAGTTGTTTCGGCTGCACATATTGAGTTTCATTCGCGTATTTTGTCTGAGAAATATATACAGCGTGAGATAATTAGAATTTGTACTGAGACGTTGACTAAGGCATATGACGAAACCACTGACGTGCTTGATTTATTGGATGGAACCGAGAGAGTGCTGATGGAGATTGACGAGAAAAACTTCCACACTGAATACCGCAACATGCAGGATGTGTTGAAGTCGGCATTCGACCAGATAGAGGCGGCACAAAACAGTGAAAACTCATATTCGGGCATTCCGACAGGTTTTGTCGAGCTTGACCGCATGACGGCAGGTTTCCAGCCAGGTACACTTATAATCCTCGCAGCCCGTCCGGCTATGGGAAAGACTGCTTTTGCGTTGACTATGGCTCGCAACATAGCCGTAGACATGAAGATGCCTATAGCATTCTTTTCTCTTGAAATGACAGCTGTAGAACTTGTTATGCGTCTGATAAGCAGTGAGTCGGGTATTTCTGGAGAAAGGCTGAAAAAAGGCGAGAAGCTGCCCGAAGCAGAGAAAAAACAACTCTATTCGAGAGCCCAATCGCTCACAGAGGCACCTATATATATAGACGACACACCTCAGCTGTCAATTTTTGAGCTCAGAGCCAAATGCCGCCGCCTGAAGCAGCAACATGGGATAAAGATGATTTTCATTGATTACCTGCAGCTTATGCAGGGAGGAAGTGACTTGTCGCGCAACGGCAATCGAGAACAGGAGATAAGTTTAATATCGAGACAACTGAAGGCTTTGTCGAAAGAACTTGAGGTCCCGGTATTGGCGCTGTCGCAACTTTCACGTGCAGTGGAGACACGTGGCGGCACCAAGAAACCACAGCTCAGCGATTTGCGTGAATCGGGAGCTATCGAGCAAGACGCAGATATCGTCATGTTTATATATCGTCCTGAATACTATCAAATATATGAAGACAATGGTGGTTCAACGCTTGGAATGGCCGACATCATTATTGCCAAGCATCGTAGTGGAGAAGTGGGTGAGGTGCGATTGAAATTTGTAAAGCAATATGCCAAATTTGAGAACCGTGATGAGGTGGCCGGTTTTTCAATGGCATCAGGACTTGCCCCCAATACGGCTTTTGAGACCAGTGCTGATGGGAAAAGTATTACATTCGAATCGAAAATGAACCAGTTAGACAACGACGATATGGAGAATGAAACCATGTTTTAGTTTGCAGGCTATTCGTATCTCGGTGTCTAAGAAATAATAATGTAAAATTAAGGGAAGTAAAAAACGGGAGATAATCTTCGATGGGTGAAAAAAGGAAGTTATGCGCTGCACAGGACAATACATATTCATTCGTCCGCTTTAACTTCCATTTTAACTTCCACTTTTACTCCCACTAAATCTTCAAAAAGAATGAACATTGTTTCATATGAAACGGTGCTCATGAATTGATTCTCACTTTTTCTTCAAACTTTAAAAAATTATATATATATTTGCATTTTCATATTAAATATATATAATACATTCATTAGTTTGATTAACAATTAAAAAAAACATATATAATGGAAAAAAAAGATCTCCTCAAGGAAACAGTTCAGCACATCGACATTAAAAAGTACAACTCGACTGAGATAATTGACGCTATGCGTCACATGTCTTTCACTAGCCGTGACACTGCTCGCGCCACAGACATTCTCATGAAGATGTGTGCTGAAAAAGACTGCACCAACATTCTCACTATCGCAGGCTCAACTTCCGCGGCAGGCTGTATGCAGGTTTATGTGGATATGGTTCGCAACAAAATGGTTGATGTCGTTGTCTCTACCGGTGCTTCCATAATTGATATGGATCTCTTTGAGGCTCTTGGATTTAAACACTATATTGGTACCAAAGAGAATGTCATTCCAGACACCAAGCTGCGTGAACTATATATTGACCGCATATATGACACTTTCATCGATGAAGAGGAACTGCAAGCTTGCGACAACGCAACATTTGAATTGGCTAATATGCTTGAGGCTCGTCCTTATAGCTCACGTGAATTCATCTATGAGCTTGGTAAATGGCTGCACAACGGACGTAGCGTAAAGAAAGACAGTCTTATTCAGACATGCTATGAATGTGGTGTTCCTATTTTTGTTCCCGCTTTCAGCGACTGCTCGGCAGGCTTTGGAATTGGCAAACATCAATGGATGCGCGCCAAAGAGGGCAAACCATACCTCAGCATTGACTCGGTATGCGACTTCATCGAGCTTACCAAGATTAAGATGGCAGCTCCTGAAACAGGACTGTTTATGGTAGGTGGCGGCACACCTAAAAACTTTGCGCAGGACACAGTGGTTTGTGCTGAGATATTGGGTAACGAAGTTCCCATGCATAAATACGCTATCCAGATTACCGTAGCCGATGTGCGTGACGGAGCTTGCTCATCGTCCACACTGCTTGAAGCCGGCTCATGGGGCAAAGTCTCTGAGGAGCTGCAGCAGATGGTATACGCAGAAGGCACAACGGTAATACCCCTTATCGCCTCCTATGTGTACCACAATGGCCCTTGGCGTGAACGTGAATACAAAAACTGGCAGAAGATATTCGAGAAATAGGTCCTCCTTCTTTTTATAAATCACTATAGGAAATGGAAGAAATCCTACGCCGCCAAATCAAAGAACTAATTCAGCGTGAGGTTGTTGTGGCCACTGGCTGCACTGAGCCTGGCGCTGTGGCTCTGGCAGCCACCAAGGCTCGCGAAGTTTTGGGATCAATTCCTGACTTCACTGAGGTGCTACTCAGTAAAAACGTATTTAAGAACGCTATGGGCGTTGGTATTCCTGGCACTGGGATGGTAGGATTGCCTATCGCCGTGGCCATAGCATTGGTGGCTGGCGATTCAAAGAAAGAGCTTGAAGTGCTGACAGTACCTCAGGAGTCGGTTGAAGCGGCAAAAAAATGGCTTGCCAACAATGGCGACAAAATAAAGATTGGACTTAAAGATCGTTGTGAGGATAAACTATATATTGAATGTATTTGCCACAAAGGGAATGACACATCAACAGCCATTATTTCGAAACGGCATACCAATTTCGTTTATATCGCTCATGGGCAAAATGTCATTCTAGACAACGAGAACGGCTCCCATTCACAAGATGACGACAATGGCAACGAACCGAGATTGTCACAACGTATAGTTTTTGAATATGCGACAACGGCTCCCATTGAAGAGCTGAGGTTTATTGCTGAAACAATAGACCTCAACAGTGCTGCCGCCAACGAAGGGTTGAAAGGCTATGGTCTTAACACAGGCAAGATTCTGATGGAGAATGCCAACGGTGATATTGTCCATTATGTTATTGCCCGCACTGTCGCCGCATCAGATGCACGCATGGACGGCTGCACGTTGCCTATATACTCCAACAGTGGAAGTGGCAACCAGGGTATTGCATGCACTTTGCCCGTATTTGAGTACGGCAAAGCTAAAAATAGCAGCGATGAACAACTTATCCGTGCCTTAATCCTGAGTCATCTCACATCCATATATGTGAAACGTGGCATAGGCCGTTTGTCGGCTCTTTGCGGCATAGTCAATGCCTCAATAGGCGTTACTAGCGGCATAACCTATCTACATGGTGGGAATTACGACCAGGTGTGTTATGCCATCAAAAATATGATTAACACATTGGCTGGAATGGTATGTGACGGTGCTAAACCGTCGTGTGCCCTAAAGATGTCAACAGGTCTTTACAGCGCTTTTGTATGTGCCGAACTTGCTCTGCACGATAAGGTGGTTGACACTTGTGACGGCCTATCGGAAAGAGACATAGACTATTCGATACGCAATTTGGGGCGTCTTGGACACGATGGTATGGACCAAACCGACGATATGGTACTCGATATAATGACTCACAAACAATTATAATAACAACATAAAATAATTATTATTCATTTCGAAAGTTTCAAAAAAAAACTGTATTTTTGCGATTCCAAATTTAATTAATTATCATTATGGATTTTAATAGTAACCGACAGAAAGAAGAGTTGTATTCACAGTCTATTAGCGCAGGAAAACGTAAATATTTTTTCGATGTGAAGGAGACTCGTGGTGGCGACAAATTTATTGTTATTGCAGAAAGTCGTAAGATTTTTGACAACAACACAGGTAATTTTTATTTCGAGAAGAACAAAATGTTCTTGTATAAAGAGGATTTCGAGAAGTTCCAGAAAGGTCTCGCCAATGCTCTCCATTTCATAGAGACTGGAGAAATACCAGAACCGGTAATGGACGATCATCCCCGTTATGACGCCGCTGCTAGCAATAATGAGGATTCGTCGAACGCCAATGTCATCGACGGTATTGATTTCAGCTACTAATTGAATCCGTCTATAACCCATGCCGCTTAAGCTTAGCCAAAATATGCAGGGCTTTCGCGAATAAAATCAATACGCCTACGACAATGCCTACAAAGCAAAGTCTGAGGCGTTTGTTTCGGTATTCACATCTCATGTAAAATACAAGTATTATAATGGGAAAAATTATTTCGATAGCCAATCAGAAAGGTGGGGTAGGGAAGACCACTACAGCCACTAATCTCTCAGCCTCTCTTGCAGTATTAGAATATAAAGTGCTTCTTATTGACGCTGACCCTCAAGCCAATGCGACTTCGGGTCTTGGTATAGATCCTGAGTCGGTTGAGGCCAGTGCTTACGAGTGTTTTTTAGGCCAGACTCCAGCGAGAGAGTGTATTGTTGAGACCGATACACCCAACCTCTGGTTATTACCCACACGCATAGACCTTGTCGGCGCGGAAATTGACCTTGTCAATGAAAAGCAAAGAGAATATTATATCGCCAAAGCTTTGGAGCCCATCAAAGATGACTATGATTTTATTATTATCGACTGTTCTCCCTCGTTGGGTCTCATCACTATAAATGCCCTTACGGCTTCCGACTCAGTCATAATTCCTATACAAAGCGAATATTTCGCATTGGAAGGGTTAGGCAAACTTCTCAATACCGTTCGAATTGTGCAAACACGTCTGAACACGAAACTGTCTATCGAAGGACTTCTGATTACTATGTACGATTCGAGACTCCGTTTGGCACGTCAGGTTGTGGAAGATGTACGTAGCCACTTTAAACAGATGGTCTTCGATACCCTTATCTATCGCAACACCAAGTTGGCAGAGGCACCAAGTCACGGTAGTTCCATAATCATGTATGATGCCACATGCCCCGGCGCCATCAACTATTTGAATCTTGCCAACGAGATCCTTAGACGCAACGGTATGTCGAAAGTATAAATTGTTAGCATTAAAGGACATTAGCTGAAATTATGACAACAAAGAAAAAAAATACAGGTCTTGGTCGCGGTTTGGGCTCTATCCTGCCAGATGTCGACATTAATGTTGCCATGGGCAAAGCCAACCTCACCACATCCATCGCCAATATCAAACTAGGAGATATTGAGGCTAATCCATTCCAGCCTCGTAAAGAGTTTGACCAAGAAGCCCTGGAAGAATTGGCTCAATCCATTCGTCAGCAAGGCGTTATTACTCCTATCACTGTCCGTCAGATGCCTGATGGCAAATATCAGCTAATCGCCGGCGAACGCCGTCTGAGGGCCTCGCAGATGGCGGGTCTTAAGGAGATACCCGCCTATATTCGTATAGCAACCGATACCCAGATGATGGAGATGGCTCTGGTGGAGAATATCCAGCGTGAGAACCTCAATGCCATGGAAATCGCTTTCTCTTACAACGCACTTATCGAGGAGTGCCAGCTGACACATGAACAACTTAGCGAGAAAGTGGGAAAGAACCGTTCTACCATTACCAACTATCTTCGCCTGCTTAACCTCCCTTCGGAGACACAAATAGCGCTGAGTTCGGACCAAATCAGTATGGCTCATGCTCGTTGCCTTGTTAATGTGGAAGACACCGAGACACACCTTGCCATTCTTCATGATATTATCAACAAGCAGCTCTCTGTGCGACAGACCGAACAGATGGTGAAAGAACTCACAACGACTAAACCATCTCCGATACGCAAGAAAAACGACCTTCCAGAGATTCATGCCGCCTCACGCTCATCATTGAAGCAATATCTCCAGTCAGAGGTTGACATCAAAAGAAGTCGTCGAGGCAAAGGCACATTGACTATCCATTTCAACAGCGACCGCGACTTTGAACGCATTGTACGTCTTATAAAGGAGAATTGACACTGTTCCCTTTAATACGTATGCCAAGCAGATGTTCCTCTCGCAGAATGTAAATGATCGTTATTTCCAGACATATTCGTATAGCACTACATAAAGGGGTGAGGCTAAGTTGCCTTGCTCTCTTTATGTTTTTTGTCATTCCGGCCTCATCGCAAGAAAGGTTGATTGACACTGTGTCTAGCGCTGTCGAGACTCCTCAGGTCACAAAGGAGCACAGTGCCCAAACCGCGCTTTTTCTGTCGGCAGTTTTGCCTGGTGCTGGTCAGATATACAACCATCAGGCGTGGAAATTGCCTATTATTTACGCGGCTATAGGAGGGTTAGGCTATTATGCCTATACCAATTTCACTCAAATGAAATTGTACAAAGAGGAATACCTTTATAGAGTTAACAATAACAATGCTGTGTTGCACACTGAAGATGTGAACATCTCGGCTGCTCCCACATCAAATATTTACAATCTTTATGAGGCTTACAACAGGTCGTTCCAGCTGGCAGTCATAGTAACCGCTGCTGTATATGCTATCAACATTGTCGACGCATATGTTTTTGGACATCTTTTCGATTTTCAGATATCCGACGATCTTAGCCTTAATGTCATCCCAACAATAGCGCCAATGACAGGGTTGTCTTCAGCGATGTCATTCGTCCCTACGGCCACCGTTTCTCTTCGTTTTTAACAGTCGCTGCAAATGCGCTAACGCCAAATTGCAGACAATAGCAAAAAGTCGGAATGAAAACTGATGGAAAACAATTCCATGGTTTTCTTTAGTGTACTTTTAGTTTAGTAAAGACAGCCTCTGGAACATCGTTGTCGGTGTAGTGGTAGCTGCATTCTGTCTGAGAATAATTCGGGGATAGATAGATACGACCACTCACTTGTGCTTTTGATTTAAGCATACGGTCAGAGCCATATACAACAACAACGTTCGAGTATTCCTCATTTTCCCTTGTGACGTAATTGCCACCGATGTTATCAGGCGAGGAAAGAGCAATTGCGTATCCCATTTCCGATATGCCATTGCACATCTCGTAATCGACCACAGTGCCCGTGAAATCAAAATCATCATGATCGGCACATGAAACCAACAATCCTATAGTTAATACAACCAGGGTGATAAATCTGTATTTCATAGTTGTTTTGAATGAGTCTGTTATAATCACACTGACACACCGAAGTCGCGAAGTGCGGCATTGAGCGATGTTTTTTTATCGGTCGACTCTTTACGTTGACCGATAATCAATGCGCATGATACTCCAAAGTCACCAGCGTTGAAATGTTTGTTATATGTACCAGGGATGACCACACTGCGGGGTGGTACATATCCGTTATAATATAAAGGTTCGGAATGCGTCACGTCAATTATCTTGGTGCTGCCGGTGATGACGGTGTTGGCACCGAGAACAGCCTCGGCTCCGATGTGAGCGCCCTCTACAACAATACAGCGCGACCCGATAAAGCAGTTGTCTTCTATTATCACAGGGGCGGCCTGGACAGGCTCGAGAACGCCGCCGATACCTACACCACCGCTTAGATGAACATTTTTGCCTATTTGAGCGCAACTGCCCACGGTGGCCCACGTGTCAACCATCGTGCCGCTGTCGACGTATGCGCCAATATTGACATAGCTCGGCATAAGCACAACACCTTGAGCTATATAAGCCCCATAGCGGGCTGTTGCAGGCGGCACAACTCTAACCCCTTGGGCGGCATAGTCGTGTTTCAGCTTGATTTTGTCGTGGTATTCGAATGGCCCCGCCTCAATAGTCGTCATACCGCACAGCGGAAAATAAAGAAGTACCGCTTTTTTAACCCACTCATTCACATGCCACACTTCCCCCTCTGGTTCTGCGACACGAAGATGTCCTTTGTCAAGTCGTTCTATAACGTCATAGACCGCTTTAATGACGTCGGCGCTATCCAACATTGAACGGTTTTCGAAAGCTTGTTCTATTAATTCTTGTTCAGACATATTTTTTTTCAATTGATTACAATAAAAAGCGTTTTTTTGAGTAATTACAAAAGTACTAATAAAATTCTATATGACAACCAAGTTACGAAGAATATCATCATTCTCGCTGAAATACAATCTATTTTTTCTTATACTGGTAACGATATTTTGCTGGCATGCCAATGCGCAAAATCGTGACGTGATGAGTGCATATCAACGCAATATGCAGCCTTTGCTTGAAAAAATTGTCAATGCCCCTACCGACAATGAGCGATATAATGCCAACGAGCTTTTTGTTCAGTTGTTTGATGAAGCACTTCGAACAGAGGAATCCATCCATTGGAAGTGGGATTTTGGAACTACTGTGTCGGTTTTAACCTCCAGTGACAGGCAATTCCGAGTTATAACATGGCCCGTTGTTCGTGACAATGGTGAATATGAGTGTTTCGGCTTTGTTCAATCCTATAACAGTAAGACTGAGGAATATGATGTTTATGTTCTCAATGACAAATCAGACGACATTATTTCCTCAAACGAGGTTGTATTGGAGCCAGAGAATTGGTTAGGCTGCGTGTATCAACAGATTATCGAGACAAAGCACGAAGGGAAAACCTACTACACTCTATTGGGTTGGACAGGGGTCAATGCCTTGGTCCAGCGTAAAGTAATTGAGCCCATCGTTTTCCGCTCCAACACATCAAAACCTCAATTTGGGCAGGCTCTCTTTCGTCGCGAGAAGAACCTTCGTCGCGTCGTTTTGGAATATTCTCGCAATGCTATGGTTAATCTGCGTTTTGACGAACAGATTGTACGTACTTATGAGAACAAGAAAATAAAAAAGAAAGGACGCACCATAAATATACAAGTGCCTAAGGAAGAGAAAATGAAGATGATACTTTTCGACGAGATAGCGCCTATGCTACCAGGCATGGATGGGCTACCTCAATACTATGTTCCTACTGGCACGGAGATGGCATATGTTTTCATAAACGGACGATGGGAGCTGCGCGACAACGCACAGGGCCGTCTTGACGACCCAAAGCTCAACAAGGACTTCAAGCCACTTCCTAAAGAAGCTCCATCATATAAAGTGGACAAATAGCACTGATGAAAAAGCTGCACATAGTTTCTTTCAATGTCCCATATCCTGCCAATTATGGCGGTGTCATAGATGTTTTTTATCGTATCAAAGCTCTTCGGAACCTTGGTGTCGACATTGAACTTCACACTTTCCAATATGGTCGACCGGAATCCAAGGAATTGCAGGAGTTGTGTGGGAATGTCCACTATTATCGTCGCCGCACTGGAATCCTTTCGGCCATGTCGCCGCGCCCTTACATAGTCCAATCACGACGCAGCAGCCGACTTATCGATAATTTAAACAAAGACGATGCACCTATTCTGCTTGAGGGGCTCCATTGTTGCTATCTGCTCGAAAAAATTGAAAACAGACGCTTCTTTGTCCGTGCCCACAATGTGGAACATGATTATTATTCCAGCCTCGCCGAAGTAGAGCACTCCTTGCCTCGCAGATTGTACCTGCGCAGTGACGCACGTAAACTGGAACGATATGAACCAATTTTGAGAAAAGCCGATACGATTCTTGCCGTTACTGAAAACGACGCTGAACATTTTCGCTCCATCGGTTGCCCTAAAGTGCTTCTTATGCCTTCGTCGCACATTGACGATTCGGTGGTTTCCAAGCCATCTCAGCTCTTATCAAAAGACGAGTGCTATGTCTTATACCATGCTGACCTTTCGGTGCCGGAGAATGTCGAATCGGTTTTGTTTTTGGCAAACAATGTATTTCGGAACTCAACGCATCGTTTTGTCGTTGCTGGACGCAATCCAGCTCCCGCGGTTTCCGAAGCCCTTTGTAAATTGCAAAATACCAAGCTGTACGCAAATCCTGACGAGACAGAAATGCAGAGTCTTATAGCCAACTCACAGGTCATATTGATGACAACTCCGATGCCTACAGGTTTGAAGCTTAAACTGCTCAACTCACTTTACGCCGGTCGTCATTGTCTGGTAAACAGCGCCATGGTGGCGGGAACGAAACTAGGGGAGTTGTGCACTATTGCCGACAGCGCGCAGGATTTGCGTGACGCCCTCGACCGATTAATGGTGACGCCATTTACAACAGAAGACATAGAAAGACGTCAGAATTTATTGGGCTCTCTATACAGCAACCAGGCCAATGCCCGAATTCTCCTTTCTTTACTTTAAGTTATGTAATAAGCTTTTGTTATTCAGTCTTTAATAGAATAATAGGATACAATTATTAATTAAATTCACTTTTTCCACTGAAAAGGTGATTTTTTTTTCTTAAATTTGCAATTTCCAATTCATTAGAGGAATAATAAAATAATATATTAATAATCAATTATCTATTTTAATCATTATGACAAAATACGTCTATACATTTGGAGGCAAAAAAGCCGAAGGCAAAGCTGACATGAAGAATCTGCTCGGCGGTAAAGGTGCAAACCTGGCCGAGATGTGTCTATTAGGACTACCGGTTCCCGCAGGTCTTACTATCACTACTGAATGCTGCACAGCATACTACAGCAACAATTGCCAGTTGCCCAACGGTCTTATGGAAGAGGTCTGGAACGGAATGAAAAATGTGGAGAATATTATGGGTATGCGCTATGACGACCCAGAGAATCCCCTGCTCGTTTCTTGCCGTTCGGGTGCTCGCAGTTCCATGCCTGGTATGATGGACACTGTTCTCAACATCGGTCTCAGCAGCAAGACAATCCCTGGTATGTTGAAAAAGACCAACAACCCCCGTTTCGTATATGACTCCTATCGTCGTTTAATCATGATGTATGCCGACGTTGTTATGGAAAAATCAGAAGGCATTGAACCCGCTGACGGTAAAGGCATCCGTAAACAACTCGACGATATGCTTGACGAGTACAAATCCAATAAAGGATACAAGAGCGATACCGAACTCACAGCCGAAGATCTTAAATATCTTGCTGAAGAGTTTAAGAAAAAAGTGAAAGAGGTTCTCGGCACTGATTTCCCAGACGACGCCAAAGCCCAGATGGAAGGTGGTATCAAGGCTGTCTTCAAAAGCTGGAATGGAAAGAAAGCCATTTCTTATCGTAAAATAGAGGGCATCCCCGACGACTGGGGTACTGCTGTCAATGTTCAGGCTATGGTGTTCGGTAATATGGGCGATAACAGCGCCACCGGTGTCGCTTTCACACGTAACCCCGCCACTGGCGACAACCAGTTCTATGGTGAATGGCTTATCAACGCTCAGGGCGAAGACGTTGTCGCTGGTATTCGTACCCCCAACCCACTCAACGACGATACCAAGAACGAGCAAAACAAGCACATGCACTCCATGCAGGAGCTTATGCCCGATACATACAAAGAGCTCTGTGATATCCGCAACATTCTTGAGAAGAACTACCACGACATGCTCGACATTGAGTTCACCATCCAGGACGGTCAGCTTTACATGCTCCAATGCCGTGTTGGAAAACGTACTGGTGTCGCCGCACTCACTATGGCTATGGATATGCTGAAAGAAGGTCTTATCGACGAGAGCGAAGTCGTGATGCGAATTAGCCCCGCTCAGCTCGACGAATTGCTGCACCCAATCCTTGACTCCAGCGACGAGAAAAAGCACACCGTTCTTGCCAAGGGTCTTCCCGCAGGTCCTGGCGGTGCCGTAGGTGTAATAGCTCTTACCAGCGAGAAAGCCAAAGAATATCAGGCTGCCGGCATTAAGAATATCCTTGTTCGCGAGGAGACCAATCCCGAAGATGTTGAAGGTATGCGTGCCGCCGACGGTATCCTTACCGCTCGTGGAGGTATGACCTCACACGCAGCTCTCGTGGCTCGCGGTTGGGGAAAATGCTGTATCGTGGGTTGTGATGCCGTTAAGATCGATTTTGAGAACGGCATTATCACTATGAACGGCAAGAGTTTCAAGGAAGGCGATCTGCTGAGCTTGAATGGAAGCAAAGGCTGGGTCTATGACGAAGAGGTCAAGATGATCAATGCCACTGAGAATCCACTATTCCAGCAGTTCATGAAACTGGTCGACAAATTCCGCAAGATGGGTGTTCGCACCAATGCCGACAACCCCGCTGATGCCCAGAAGGCTATCGATTTCGGTGCCGAGGGTATCGGTCTATTCCGTATAGAGCACATGTTCTATGGCGAAAACAGTGAGAAGCCTCTTGAGAAGCTGCGCAACATGATATTGGCCAACACCAAGGAAGAGCGCATCGCCGCCCTCGACGAACTGGAGCCCTATATCCGTGAGAGCGCCAAGGGTACCCTGAAGGTTATGGACGGCAAGCCCTTGACCTTCCGCCTCATGGATCCTCCGCTGCATGAGTTCGCACCTCAGGGCGAAGAGAAGATGAAAGAAGCTGCCAAACGTCTCGGCATTAGCTACGAAGATGTCAAGAAACGTGTCGACAGCCTGCATGAGGTTAACCCGATGATGGGTCTCCGCGGTGTCCGTCTCGGCATCATCTATTCCGAGATTACCCGTGTCCAGTTCCGTGCCCTTTTCAGTGCAACCTGTGAGTTGATGAAGGAGGGAATGCATCCTATGCTTGAAATCATGGTTCCTCTGACAATCAACGCTGCAGAGCTTAAGCACCAGAAAGCTATAGCCAATGAGGTGAAGGAAGAGGTCGAGGCCAAATACGGCATCAAGTTTGAATACAAGTTTGGAACGATGATAGAGATACCTCGTGCTGCCCTTGTCGCCAACCAGATTGCCGAGGTCGCCGAGTTCTTCAGCTTTGGTACCAATGACCTTACCCAGATGACATTCGGCTTCAGCCGCGACGACGTCAACGCTATTGTGAAGACCTATGTTGATGAGAAGATTATCCCTGCCGACCCGTTCAACTCATTCGACCAGGAAGGTGTCGGTCAGTTGGTGAAGGTTGGTATCGAGCGTGGCCGTGGCACCCGCGCCAACCTCAAGTGCGGTGTGTGCGGTGAGCATGGTGGCGATCCCACTGCTGCTGAATTCTTCTACAAAGCTGGAATGAACTACGTAAGTTGCAGCCCCTTCCGTGTTCCCGTGGCACGTCTAGCTGCCGCTCAGGCCGCAATCAAAGAAGCCAGAGAAAAATAATTATAACAATATAGTTCTATAGGGCTTATAAGAAATATATGTCTTAGAAGTCTTATAAGCCCTATAGATCTTAAAAACCAAAGACTATGAACAACACAGTCAGAAAAGACCTTGAAGCATTGGGTATCACTGGTGCCAAGGAGATCCATTACAATCCATCCTATGAGGAGCTGTTCAACTTCGAGAGTGACCCAAGCTTAACAGGTTACGACAAAGGTCAGCTTACAGAACTTGACGCAGTCAACGTTATGACTGGCATTTATACTGGCCGTTCGCCCAAAGACAAATATATTGTCATGGATGAAAACTCGAAGAACACCGTATGGTGGACTACCCCGGAATACAAAAACGATAACCACCCTATGAGCGAAGAGGTGTGGGCACAGATGCGCGACCTCGCAAAGAAGCAGCTTTGCAACAAGGAGCTTTTTGTTGTAGATGCATTCTGTGGTGCCAACAAGGACACTCGTATGGCTGTTCGTTTTATTATGGAGGTTGCCTGGCAGGCCCATTTCGTGCGCAATATGTTTATCAAGCCCACCGACGAGGAGTTGAAAGAGTTCAAGCCTAATTTCACTGTATACGCAGCCAGCAAGGCCAAAGTCGAGAACTACAAGGAACTCGGGCTCAACAGCGACACCTGCGTGGCCTTCAACGTCAGCAGCCGTGAGCAAGTCATCCTCAACACCTGGTATGGTGGCGAGATGAAGAAGGGCATGTTCAGTATGATGAACTATTACCTGCCACTACAGGGCATCGCCGCCATGCACTGCTCCGCCAACACCGATATGAAGGGTGAGCACACCGCCATCTTTTTCGGTCTCAGCGGCACCGGCAAGACCACTCTCAGTACAGACCCGAAGCGTCTCCTCATCGGCGACGACGAGCATGGCTGGGATGACGAGGGTGTCTTTAACTTCGAGGGCGGTTGCTATGCCAAGGTCATCAACCTTGACAAGGAGAGCGAGCCCGACATCTACAACGCCATACGCCGCAATGCCCTGTTGGAGAATGTCACTGTCGATGCTAATGGCAAGATTGACTTCAAGGACAAGAGTGTTACCGAAAACACCCGCGTTAGCTATCCCATCGAACACATTGAAAAGATTGTCCAGCCTGTACGTGGCAAGAGCGCAGGTCCCGCTGCCGACAATGTCATTTTCCTCAGCGCTGACGCCTTTGGCGTTCTTCCTCCTGTCAGCATTCTCACACCGGATCAGTGCAAATACTATTTTCTGAGTGGTTTTACCGCCAAGTTGGCAGGCACTGAGCGCGGCATCACAGAGCCTACACCAACCTTTAGCGCATGCTTTGGCCAGGCATTTCTCGAGCTGCATCCCACCAAGTATGCCGAGGAGCTTGTCAAACGCATGGAAAAAAGTGGTGCAAAAGCCTATCTGGTCAACACCGGTTGGAACGGCACCGGCAAGCGTATCAGCATTAAGGATACCCGCGGCATTATCGACGCCATCCTTGACGGTTCTATCTTGAAGGCCGAAACTAAAAAGATTCCTTACTTCAATTTTGAGGTGCCAACAGCGTTGCCAGGCGTTGATCCCAAAATACTGGATCCTCGCGACACCTATACCGATGTCGCTCAATGGGAGGAAAAAGCTCGTGACCTCGCTGACCGCTTTATAAAGAATTTTGTCAAATTCACCTACAACGAAGCCGGTAAAGCCCTTGTCGATGCGGGCCCCAAGTTGTAAACGCTAATCCCATTATATGAAAAAGGCGATGGTATCATTGATATCATCGCCTTTTAAGTATCTATAATTTTATATTGGGGAAGAATGATTATTTATTAATACCTGTGATAATCAATTCGACCTTTGTGTCTTTGAATGTTTGACGCTTGTTGAGCACTGCTGCGGCAGAACGCTTTATTTCGTTTTGCGTCATTCCAGCAATCTCTATTTTATCCGGGCTAATGCCATGCGCCACAAAAAACTCTTTCACACTTTGTGCTCTAGCGATTGACAGTTTCTGGTCTGACTCAATATCCACAGCATACGACTGAATATAGCCCTTTATTTTGAAAGAGACCTCTGGATTCTCCAAAAACATCTGAATGTAATTGAGCAATGATGTATCCGACTCTGGCAGCAGTTTGGCATCATCGTCAAAATAAATGTCGGTGATGGGGAAGACAGTGCCTTTTTCTGTCTTGTTCATTATAAATCTCAACAGAGTATCCTCTTTGAAAATATTAGAATTAAATTCTTTGAAAACGGTGAAATATCCAGGTTTTTTAGCATAGAGAGAATATCTGAAACCAGGCACAAACTTTACCTTGCCGCCGCGGAAAGCAGGATTCTTCACTATAGGACGGTTGTTGGTGTTCTTCTCCTGAATAACCAAATCCACCTCAACATTTTTCTTTAAAGAAGGATCATAGAACACAACCAACGGCTCAAAAGATTCAACCTGAATGGATACTTTTATACTGTGACCTTCGCCATTATTGCTCTTGTTGTCAAGAACGATATAATACACTTCCCCTTTGCGGACAGGAATAGATTTCAGGAATTCCTCCTGCTCATGCTGTGCAATAAACAAGCGTTTGCCATCGGCACGCATACCCAAAGTAGGAGTGGTCATGCGACGGCTGCGAGGTCTGGCAGCTTCATTGTCTTTACCTTTCTTTGGCGTTGCTGCAGCGATACCTGTGGTGTCCTTTGAAGCCAAACTTCCAGCAATAGGCTTGATTTTGTTTTGTATCAGATGGTTGCTGAAATAAACATCGGTATAACGGTAGACAAGGAAATCGTAATCATCCCATTCGTTGTTAGGAGTAATGCTCACCTCCAGATTACCTGAATAAGGTACTGTGAATTTGTACCATGTTGAGTTGTGTTCGACCTCGAAAGCATGTGGGTTGTTCTTGTCACGCATCACCTCAAGCTGTCTGCCAGGGTCCTTGGGGGCTGTGGTTGGGCCATAGGGCACATCGGGAAGCAACTCAATGGCAAAAAGGCAGTCGTTGCTGTTTGGTGGCAGTTGTTTCAAATCCTGAACAGGTTTTTCAGGCTTTGTGGTTTTATTTTTTGTGTTTTTGTTTTTACCCTTATTTTGAGCTTGCATAGCTGCCGGGCAGCATAAGAGAGCGGCAAGCAGTATCGACAAGGCTATTTTGTGTTTCATGATTATAGTATGAAATATTAAACAGTTTCTATTGTATCAGTATTGAAATGAGCAATAAAATTGCACAATTTCTCTAGTGCAAAAATAATATTTTTTGCTCAATTAAGTGCCTTTTTAAACCAAAAAAAAACAAATATTTCATATTTTACTAATTCATAATTATTTATGGTTATAGTCGAAAACAATAAATAAATAACTATTTGATAATACGACACGATTATTTATCAGAAAACTATGAAATTCATTTTTATCATGCTTCAAGAATAGTTTACAAAAATGATATTATCACTTTCTCATGTGTAATAGTCTGTATTATAATTTCTCAGATAATTAAAATATGCTCAAATAAAAAAAATCAATTGTTAGTTATAATAAAATGCGATTATCAGTGTTTTTATTTCAAATTTATCTGTATATTTGCATAAAATAATCAATAATCCTAAAATAATTAATACATTATGGCACTTGAAGTTAATGATCAAAATTTTGCTGAAATCAAGCAGTCAAAGTTACCTATACTGATGGATATAGGAGCCACATGGTGTGGCCCATGCAAGGCTTTGGCACCCATTGTCGAAGAAATAGCAGCAGAGTATGAAGGCAAAGCTCTGGTATGTAAGGTGGATGTTGACGACGCTCCGGGAATAGCAGCCGAATACAGAGTTCGTAATGTCCCCACCGTGCTGTTCATCAAGGACGGTGCACTTGTTGACAAATCAGTCGGCCTAGTGGCTAAAGCCACTCTTACCGACAAACTCAATGCGATCTTGTAATTTTTGTCGTCCTGTTGGGGACATCATAGTCCCTTTCACAAAAAATATTGGAGGGGGAACCTGTTCTCCCTTCTTTGTTGTATAAGCAAATAGTACATTTCGGCAAGATGTCGTTTTTAGAGGTAGAAAAATATAAATCACTCGATTTCTTTGCTCGTCAGGTGGTTGAGGGATTTATTACGGGTCTTCATAAAAGTCCTTTTCATGGCTTTTCTGTGGAATTTGCAGAACACCGGCTCTACAACACTGGCGAATCGACCAAAAACATCGACTGGAAACTCTATGGACGCACTGATAAACTATTTGTTAAGCGTTTCGAGGAAGAGACAAACCTGCGTTGCCAAATCCTTATTGACCAGTCTTCGTCAATGCTTTTCCCTCTCGAGAAACATGGCATTTTCGAAACACCCAATAAACTGACTTTTGCTGTATACGCCTCAGCGCTTTTGGTAGAGCTGTTGGTACGTCAACGAGATGCTTTTGGGTTGACTCTTTTCTCTGACTCTATAGACCTTCAAACCGAGGTGCGCTCAAGTACAATGCATCAACGACACATCTATTCATTGCTTGAGCAGTTGTTGAAACCTGTGGAAATTGATGACACCAACCGCAGGGGCACCACTATCGCCGAAACCCTTCACTTATTGGCAGAGAAAATGCACCGTAGATCTCTTGTCGTTCTTTTCACAGACGCTTTTGTACGGCAGGGCGAGCAGGAACAACTGTTGGACGCATTGCGCCATTTGAGACATTGCAAGCATGAGGTCTTGCTTTTCCATACTTTCGACTGGGACAAAGAGATCGAGCTTGACTATGACAATAAACCATATTTTTTTATTGATATGGAAACAGGTCGCCGCCTGAAAGTGTTTCCCCATGAAATAGCCGAAAAATACCGTTTGGCTATGGAACGCCAAACCAACGATGTCAAACGCCATGCCATGCAATATCATATCGATTATATTCCTGTCGACATCAACAAAGGGTTTGACCAGGTAATGCTGCCATATATATTGAAACGCGCTAAACACTATTGACAAAAAAACGAAATCCAAACAATAATCCCATTTTATTCTGATACAACCATGAACAAGACAAAGGGAATACTATTTATATTCATGACGGTAGCCATATTATCATCATGCAGTACCAAGGAGGGGGCTCCGGATAAAAAACATCGTGTAGGATCTATCACTACAGTGGAGACACGCTTGATGGATGGCGACCAGTTCTACACTTCAGGTGACTTTATCTCTGAGAAGTGGAATTGGGATGGCAATGAAATGTACCGAATCGACTATGGCGGTTTTCGTGCTTATTCTGAGAATTTCTTCTATGACAGACGTGGCCGCATCGCCTATACAACAATACCGGCATACGGCCTGAAAGCAGAATACTGCTACGATGGTCGGAAATTGGAGAGCATTGATGTTACAAGAAACGATGATAAGTACATGTCTTTTCTTTTCACTCACAATGACGAGGATAAGATATCAAGTATTGATGTCACCTCGTTACTGCCATCCAAAAAAGGCATAGACAATGATATTATGAATGTTATTACCCTGGCACTTTCCCGTACCATGGGGGCTTATGGCGCCAAAGCGATCATTGGCAAAGTGGCTAACGACGCCAATAAGTCAAACTATAGCGACAGTTCTTTTATTACAAACAAGTTTTTCTTGACCTGGAGTGGAGACAACTTGATTAGGGTGGCGAAAAGCGATAATAGTTATGTGGTTAATCTTAATTATGATAATAAATACAACCCATACTTACAGCTTATCGGTTATCACAATATGATTGAGGCGGGATTCCGGTATCAAATCATGTCGAAAAACAATATTACCTCTGTCACCGAGAAAAACCGTCCAAGCATCAGTTATACATACCAGTACAAAGACGACTATCCCACACATCGAGTTGCGACCTATTCATACAGGACGGTTAACAATGACCTTGACAGTGTGACCATTACGGTTAACCAATCAGAAACCATCACCTACATCGATTAACAACCGAATCATATACCGTGCCATCTTTTGAATCATCATCAATAAAGAGTGTCGTTCTTCATCATGTCGGTAATAAGGAAACCGATGAAGGCTATATTCTCTCTGATAAAGTCATTCGTCCAGGAGAGGCTATGCAAGACCTGCTGGTAAAATATTTATTGACACCTTTCAAAGCGGAGGAGTATTACCATCTTTACGACGATGACAAGCTGGAATTAAACGAGATATACCAGTATGCCTGCCGTTTGTTTGATGATAACGAGGCGCTTTTGGATGTGTCGAAACATGTGGCGCGTCATTTGTACGATTCATGCACACATCCCAATATCAAGAGTGGAGACCTGTTTGTTGTTTATTTCAAGGAATGCCAGTTTAACGGCGAGACAATGGACGCCATAGGCATTTTCAAATCCGAGAACAAATCGCAATTTCTGAAGGTGTCTCACGATGAAGAGGAATGGTGTAGCGGAGACGGTGACAGAAGCGCGACGGCGGTGTTCCGTATGGACATAGACAAAGGCATTGACACTGGACATCTCGATAAGGGTACCATTATTTTCAATACCGAAAGAGACAAAGGTTTTGTCGTTAGTGTTGTCGACAACACCAACCGTGGCGTCGATGCTGTGTATTGGAAAGACAGTTTCTTGCATATCAAGCAACGACAGGACGAGTATTACAACACTCACCAGGTGATGCAGGCCTACAAGAGATTTGTCACCGACGAATTGCCTCAACAATTTGAGATAAGTCGCGCCGACCAAGTTGACTTGTTGAATCGAAGTGTTACTTTCTTTAAACAGAATGATAACTTTGAAATGGACGACTTCACTCGCGACGTGATAGGCCAGTCAGAGGTTATTGACAGCTTTAAAGATTATAAAGAGAACTATGAACGTGAGTTCGATGTTCAACTGCCAGACAGTTTCAGCATTAGTGAAGGAGCTGTCAAAAAGCAGTCCCGTTCCTATAAATGCGTCATCAAACTGGATAAAAACTTTCACATTTATGTCCATGGTGACCGCAAACTGATATAACAGGGTGAAGACGAAAAAGGCAAATATTATAAAGTTTATTATAACGAAGAGACATGAAATATAAAACAAAAACACTAGTCCTTATTATCATTGCCATTGCAGCCATATCTATGGGAGCATGCAAATGCCACAAAAAAGTCGCTGTCATTGAGGCAAAACCGGAATTCAACGCCGAGGAGACTTGGATGCTTGTATCAATGAGAGGTAAGGAGGTCGTATACAACGAAGGTCAAAAACAAATAACACTTGTGATAAATCCGGAAGCCGGCACTATGAACGGGCATAGCGGCTGTAACAGATATTTTGGAGACTTCAAAGACCTTGGAGATGGACAGTTTGAACTTGGAATGATCAACGCCACCAAGATGGCTTGCCCTGAGCCTTTCCACAAAATTGAGGGGGCTTATATGCAACTCCTCCGTCTTTGCGACAACTACACCCTTGGCGAATACACATTAGAGCTTAAACAAAAAGACAAGGTTCTGCTCTTATTCGAGAAACAGCAAGACGATATGTCGAAATAGGATGGAAGCGACAGAAACCCCAACATATTTTGTCGACGTAATACTGCCGCTGCATTTGCCTGACACTTATACTTACAGGCTACCGCGAGAATACAACGGTACCATTAATGTTGGGCAACGTGTTGTGGTGCAGTTCGGCACTAAACGCCTGTATTCCGCTTTGGTGCGCAGGATACACACCAATGTGCCGGAATACAAAACAAAATATGTTCTTTCCATTCTCGACGTAAAACCAATAGTTAGCGAATTTCAGTTCCGTTTCTGGGAATGGATGGCGACATACTATATGTGCTATCCTGGTGATGTAATGGCTGTGGCCATCCCTTCGGCATTCAGGCTTAGCAGTGAGTCATATATTCTGGTTCATCCCGACTATGACGGAGACATCAGCAGTCTGAATGAAGACGAGTTAAAGGTTGTGGAACTACTCTTGCGAAAGGGTAGGATAGAGGTGTCTGAAGTCATTGAGGCCACTGGTCATCAAAAAATCATGCCATTGCTCAACACCCTGATAGAAAAGCGCGTCATTCTCATGGATGAAGAGCTTAAGCAACGTTACACTCCTAAAAAAAGCGCATGGCTTGAATTGGACAAGAAATATCTTGATCAGAGTGTTTTGCACGAGCTGTTTGACGAGTTGGAAAAGAGACAGACAACACAAAAGCAACTCCTTGTTCTTATGCAGTTCCTGCAATTGACCAACTTCGGGAAAGACGCACTGGCCAAGAAAGACTTGACAGATAACAGCAACTTGTCAACATCGGCATTGGAATCGCTCATAAAAAAGAAGGTCCTTCATGTGTTCGACCGGGAAGAGAGCCGTCTGAAAGAATATGATTCTACCGAAAGTGTCGACAATATAAAGCTCAGCGACGAACAGCAACAGGCGTTGGATGCCATCATAACGAGCGACAAACATGTGTGTCTGTTGCATGGTGTGACATCGAGCGGCAAAACGGAAGTGTACATACGTCTGATAGAGCGCACCATTAAAGAAGGCAAACAGGTTCTTTTCCTTCTTCCCGAGATAGCACTTACGGCTCAGATTATAAACCGACTGAGACGTTACTTCGGAAACGCTGTCGGTGTTTACCATTCAAGATTCAGCACACAGGAACGGGCCGAGATATGGCATCGTGTCAAAGACTCCGGACCAGGAGAATACAAGATTGTTTTAGGCGCCCGCTCCGCGTTGTTTCTGCCTTACCACAACCTGGGTTTGATTATTGTTGACGAGGAACATGACAGTAGCTACAAACAGAACGATCCAGCGCCGCGCTACAATGGCAGAGATAGTGCGATTTACCTTGCCTCTTTATGGAATGCCCAGACTGTTCTCGGGTCTGCCACACCTTCTATAGAGAGCTACTATAATGCTTCGAACGGCAAATACAGATTCGCCGAGATGAAACACCGCTATGGTGGCACACAACTTCCCGAGGTGATGTGCGCCGACATGAAAGAGGCAACGAAAAAGAAAGAGGTCAAAATGAATTTCTCCAAGTTCCTTCTTGACAATATCGGTGAGGCGTTGAAAGAGAAGGAACAGGTTATTTTGTTTCAAAATCGTAGAGGTTTTTCGCTAAGACTTGAATGTGATGTCTGCCACCATATTCCAGAATGCAAATACTGTGATGTGTCGCTTGTCTACCACAAGGCCACCAATAGTTTGCGCTGCCACTATTGTGGCTACTCCATACCTGTCCCTAAAGAGTGCCCCGCCTGCCATTCTTCATCGCTACGCATGCGTGGCTTTGGAACCGAGCGTATCGAGGACGATCTCTCCATTTTCTTTCCCGAAGCCCATGTTGAGCGTATGGACCTCGACACAACAATGCAAAAAAAGAAATACCATGAGATTCTGAACGATTTCGAAGACCACAAAATAGATATTCTGGTAGGTACCCAGATGGTGACAAAAGGCTTGGATTTCGATAATGTAGGCATAGTGGGCATTATGTCTGCCGACAATCTAATCTCATATCCTGATTTCAGGGCATACGAGCGCAGTTTCCAACTTATGACACAAGTTAGCGGGCGTGCTGGTCGTCGTGGCAAACAAGGCAAAGTCATTATTCAAACCTATCAGCCCTACCACCAAGCCATACGCGACGCCATGAACAACGACTACATGTCTATGTATTCTAGCCAGATAACAGAGAGGCGTGTTTTCAAATATCCTCCATTCTATAAATTGGTTGACATAACATTGCGACACGCTGACAAAGACGTGGTTGACAATGCGGCCGCGAAATATGTTCAGATGCTGCGTTCTCAATTGGGAGCCAGAGTATTGGGGCCTGAATATCCCAGCGTCTCTCGCATAAGGAACAAATACATCAAAAAAGCCATGGTTCGTTTTGCATTTGGCGAAGCCATAGCCGAAGGGAAGAGAATCATGCAGAAAACCGCATTGGAACTATTAGAGGATAAAGCTTTCGCACGTGTGCAAATTCTCTTTGATGTTGATCCCCAGTGAGAAGGAATAACACTTTTTGGGTAAATCCTTGTTAACGATACTTAAACTCCTCTATCTCTCGACGGTCACGTTTTGTGGGACGTCCCGATCCTCGATCTCGGCGCTCAAAACCATATTGGCGAGCCATCTGAATACGCTCATATTCCTCTTGAGGGGTAAGGTCGGTAAGATAGTTCTCGACCAATTTGGCTCCAACACGATTTCCTAGCATTGCTTTAACCTGGACGGTGCGATGCATCTGCTCTATGTTCAACTCGTAAATCTCGCCTTCTTTGATTTCGTGAGACGGTTTCACAGGCATTCCATTCATCTTGACCTGTCCCGATCGGCAGGCATCGGTGGCCATGGCACGAGTCTTATACAGTCGAACGGCCCACAGGTATTTGTCTATTCTGATATTATCCATAACAGCGAAAGGATTATGGTTAATACATGCATTGTCGGGATTTCCTATTTTGCCCTGAAATAGATATTGATTGGTACGCCATGGAAATCCCATATCTCACGCATTTTGTTCTCTACAAAACGGCGGTATGGGTCGCGAACATACTGAGGCAAATTGCAGAAAAACACGAATTGGGGATAAGGAGTGGGCAGTTGAGTGATATACTTGATTTTAACCCATTTGCCTTTAACGCTGGGAGGTGGATTCTGTTCCTTGACAATGGGGAGCAAAACATCATTCAATTCTGATGTGGATATTTTGCGGCTTCGTGATTCATACACCTGACGTGCCATCTCGAGCACCTTGTATATACGCTGCTTGTTAATGACGGAGGTGAAAATGATTGGTACGTCGTCGAAAGGAGCGATACGTTCTCTTATTAATTCCTCAAACTCTTTGTGTGTATGGTTGTCTTTCTCGATAAGGTCCCATTTGTTTACAACTACCACAACACCCTTTCGGTTGCGTTGCAAAAGCCCGAAGATGTTCAAATCCTGCTGCTCTATGCCCTGAGAGGCGTCTAGCATAAGAATTCCGACATCGCAGCTTTCGATGGCGCGCACCGATCGTAATACCGAATAAAACTCAAGGTCTTCGTTCACCTTCTGTTTTCTGCGTAATCCCGCGGTATCCACGAAATTGAAGTCGAACCCGAACATATTGTAATGGGTGAGGAGTGAGTCGCGTGTTGTCCCGGCTACAGGTGTAACAATATTACGTTCCTGACCTGTGATGGCATTGATAAACGATGATTTGCCGACATTGGGTCGACCAACAACGGCGATGCGAGGCAAAGTGTCTTCCTCCTCGGCTTCGCCTTCGTCAAAGTCAGCGACAACAGCGTCAAGTAGATCGCCAGTGCCGCTTCCTGTAATGCCTGCGATAGGGTATAGCTCGCCAAGTCCCAAAGCATAGAATTCTCCTATTGTCTCCTGTCGAGCTGCAGTGTCGCACTTGTTAACGACCAGCATTACTTTCTTATTGCAGCGACGCAGCATGTTGGCCACATCCTCATCCATTGGAGTAAGGCCCTCTTTCGCATCGACAAGAAAAAGTATGACATCGGCCTCATCTATGGCAAGAGCCACCTGTTTGCGTATCTCTGTCTCAAAGGCGTCGTCGCCTCCCATAACATAACCGCCAGTATCAATAACGGAGAAATGTTTGCCGTTCCAGTCGGAATGGCCATATTGCCGGTCTCTGGTAACTCCGGCGGTCTCATCGACAATAGCCTTACGTTCCTCTATAAGTCTGTTGAATAGCGTTGATTTGCCAACATTAGGGCGTCCAACAATAGCTACGATATTTGACATCTACGAATTGGTTTGGATAGTTTTGTGAGTTTTTCTTTTTTTTATTCTCTTTATAGCTGAGCGGTTTCCAGTTATCGTTTTATTCTTCCGGCTCTTCGTCGTCAGAAAGGAGGATGACCTCAGGCATATCTTTTTCTATTATGCCGAAACAATTCAGAGCGGCGTAACTCTCTGTGATATATGCCACCCCGTATATTGTGTCACCTGCTTTCAGTATGCGACTGGCACGATAGGCGATAACGGCATTGTCGTATTCTCCCGTACTGCCTGAGTATGCGACACCAATCTCTTTAGGAGAGATAACGTTGATAATATAAGCCACTTGAGTCGATGAGCATATCTTAGCTCCGACAACGACAGCGGAGAATTTGAACTCATCGATATCTCGGTTGCATGCCAGCGACACAAGGGTTATAGCGATAAAAATGAGTGTTTTTCTCATGATAAAGCAATGGGTGTTTGGTTATCATTTGAAAGGGCTGGAAAAGGTTTCGCATATAGTCTGACAACCTTTTCCAACCCTTTCAGCAAAGTCACATTCTCTGAAAATTATTTCGAGTTTCCTTTTCCGAAGAAGAGGTTGAGACCAAACGAGATGTTGAACTGTTTGGCGTCAACAAGATAAATATTGGAGATATAATCCAGGAAAGCGTAGAATTGTAAAGTGCGGAAAGGAGTCAAGGTGACACCGACGCCAGGATTGAAGAAGCTCCAATCGCTCTTGCTCGACACAATCGAAGCGGCTGCCACAACCTCGATCCAGTCTTTGAATCCCGCGCGGGCCATAAGGGTTGTGCGGCTGTAGAAACCTGTGGTTTTTGTTTTGAAGGCGTCTCCAACCTTGACCACACCGCGGTCAAATTCACCATGGAAAAGAACACCGGCGCTGAACCAGTTGGTGACATTGAACATACCTCCGAGGTTGACTTTGGTTGGTATGGAAGTCCAATAGCCTTCGCCGCCGTCGATAACTTTATATTCTGCCAGAGTTTTCAAAGAGTCAATAAGCATACGGGTGAAAGTGGAGTCCATTGTACCGCCCTGCATGGCCTGGCTGACATCGAGACCTGTGAAGGTGAAGGAGTTGTTCTCGTTAGCGGAAACAACTTTCTTGACGCCGTCGGTCCAGTGAATACCAGGTCCGAAATCAAGAATACTGGCGGAAAGGTCGAATCGACCGATAGTGTATCTCACACCAAGATCAAAATTGATACCATAGTTTTTGGGCATGATTGTGCGTACTTTGACACTTGTGGTACCATTGACGGTGTCGCGGATGATATCCAGACATGAAGTCATGTTCATGTCAAGATTGAGGTTGGCGGTCATTGACGAATAGTCCTCGGCAGTTCTAATCGTGAGGGATGATGCGGCGTTGGAGAGGTCCATGTAACCCATGAGCAATTTGGCGCGGGCACCGATGGTGAGGTCATCGTCAAGGAGACGTATACCAAAGCCCAGAGCACCTTCCGCATATACACGGGCACCAATAAGGTCACCGTTCAGAAGTTCAATGACATCGTCACCGGTATGACCATAGTTACCCTCGGTGAGGAATGTCAAAAGTCCTGTAGGCATACTCATACCCATATCCACTTTGGCTTGGGCAGAGAGAGTCAGGAAGAATTTGCCGAAATCTATACCCAATCCTGCAGGATAGATTCCTGTGCCGAAACGCAAGGCAGAGCCATCAGTGAGAGTGTCGATAATGCTGTTGGCGTTAATGATTGTTTTCTGCTGAGTGCTGTCGTATTGGAAAATACTATTGTACGAGAGGGGGCTCGTGAAGTTGAAGTTGGCGTTTGGCAATGAGATATACACTTTGGCGCGGCTGGGGAAGAATGCCGGGTTGGCGGAATTCATGAGCGGGTTGCGCGACGAGCCGTACATCAAGTTACTTTGAGCGTTAGAAAGCTGAGGCATGGCCAGAACGGCGAAAAGCGCTGTCAGCAACAAAAGTCTCATCTTGTTGTTTATCTTTTTCATTTCTCACCTCCTTCCTCGCTGTCTCCACCGTTCAAATTGATATTGAGATCATACGACGGCTTGACTTTAGCGGTTAACAGCAACTGGAGCCTGTCTGAAGCCTGAATGGCGACACGGTTCTGTGTCGTGTTGTTGGTGGCGCTGGTGTTCAGCGTCGCTTTAAGGCGGATTTTTTTCGTTCTCAGCAATGCGTTGAAGACGCTCTCGGTCACCGGTATGCTAACCAGAGTCTCCTTGGGGTTGGAAGAGACATACATGTTGATTGCCGAGTTGTATGTGACATCCGCGCCGGCAACCTCTGTCAATGCTGGGTCAAGCAGGTCGCAAAGAATCACATTGTTGGAGTCCACTAGCTGGGCGCGGAGCAGCAATGACAACGGGATGCTGTTATCACATTTGAGCCAAAGCATAGAGGAGTCGATAGTTAGATTTCTGAAACTGAATGAGGGGGCGAAGTCAATGTCGGTCTCATAATCAAGGTTGCTGATGTATGCCGTCATTGGGAAACGCACTTTAATATCGGCGGTTATGTCGACGGAGTTGATTCCCAAAGAGTCAACAACGAAATCCGACTCGGTAATGCCTGAAGAGAAGAACTCAGCTTCAAAGGCGATATTCATACGGGCTCCATATCTGATCTCCACCGGGCGGTGGTTGATAGTGGAGCTGATATCGTAATTGTCGAAAAGTGTAATGTTTTGACCATGAATAAGGCTGTCGATGGGAACGGAGTCGTTCAAAGGAATTATTGTGTGTGTGTTATCCTTGCCGAGCACATCGATGAAAAGCGAGTCATAATACACATGAACATGGAAGGAATCCAATGCATGTTCGGTTGTTTGATTCGCCTGTGCCTTAATGTAAGCTTGTACATTCAGCATGAGATTCTCAACCTCAAGTTCAGCGTTATCAAGACCTTGGATATTCTTGAAAAGGTCGACAGCAACGTGGCCATCAATAGACTTTTGCCATATATGGACAATGTCATTGCTTTTGGGCGTTGATTTTCTCGATCGTTTCGAGTTGTTGACATCGATATGCCAAGTGTTTGTGGTGTCGTATGCGATTGTGAGGATGCCATTCTCGTTGACCTCCATAGAGGAGTGCGAGATCTGTACCATATGCAGCATGTCGAAAATGGTTGCGGACCCCTGTGCCACAGGGACACCAAGAGTGGGGCTCACGGTTCCGTTTATAGCCAAAGGATGCTTCAACGCTTCAAAGTCGTTCAATCCGTCTTTGAGGCACGAAGTAAACAAAAGGCTTACCAGAAATAATGGTAATAATGCTTTTTTCATTTTTAAAATATTTATTTTCAAAAGTTTGGTTACTATCAACTTCTAGTTTGATGTCACGAATGATTTTGCAAATATACACAAAAAATCGTAGAATACAATCGTTTATTTGCCATTTTTAGGCTCTTATACATTTTATCAAATCATAAAAGCGTATATAGCAAATAGATATATATTTTATCAACATTATAAATAATATTAATACTTTATAATTCGTTTTTTCTTTTTAAATTTGCAATTTGAAAATATCATCTCCTAATATGGAAAATTTCATAGTATCAGCACGTAAATATCGCCCCGCGACATTCGCCAGTGTGGTAGGACAGTCCCATATCACCACAACCCTCAAAAACGCAATCCGTAATGGCAAACTTGCGCAAGCGTTTCTGTTTTGTGGTCCCCGCGGTGTTGGCAAGACCACTTGCGCCCGCATACTCGCAAAGACCATCAACTGCACAAACCCTACCGCCGATATGGAGGCCTGCAACGAGTGCGAAAACTGTCGCTCGTTCAACAGCAACCAGTCGATGAACATCTTCGAACTGGATGCCGCCTCCAACAACTCTGTCGAAGATATCCGTAACCTTAACGAAAAAGTCAGAATCCCTCCGCAAACCGGCCGGTACAAAGTCTATATTATTGACGAGGTTCACATGCTCAGCTCCCAGGCTTTCAACGCATTCCTGAAAACCCTCGAAGAACCTCCCGAGTATGCCAAATTTATCCTCGCCACAACAGAAAAACACAAGATCATACCAACCATCCTCTCGCGCTGCCAGATTTTCGACTTCAAACGCATCCAGACCGAAGATATCGTCAAGCACCTCGAATTTGTTGCCAGCAAAGAGGGCATAGCCTTCGAGCCGGAAGCCCTGCACATCATAGCGCAAAAAGCGGAAGGCGGCCTTCGTGACGCGCTTTCCACTTTCGACCAGTTGGTGAGTTTCACTGGCGGAAACCTTACTTACCAAAGCTGCCTCACCAATCTCAACATGCTCGACCGCGACTATTTCTTCCGTTTTGTTGATATGTTCCTGAAAGGCGATGTCGCTAACGCATTGCTTCTCTACCAGGAGATAATCGACAAAGGGTTCGATGGTCAGCATTTCATCACAGGCCTTACCGAACATATCCGCAACCTGATGGTCAGCATCGACCCAATCACACATAAGCTGTTAGACACCAGCGATGCCGTCCGTCAACGTTTCGGCACGCAGTCACAAGCGTGCGGTTTACCGCTACTAATGCAATATCTCGATATAGCCTCCGATTTCGAATACCGTTTCCGTGACGCCAACAACAAGCGTCTCTTTATTGAGATAGCGCTGATGAAGATGGCCGCTGTGGTGAAGAACATGCAGCAGCAAGCCGCTGGATAGATAGCAAGAGCGCCACAAGCGGAACATATAACCCCAAATAGTGACGCAAACAAAGCCGCCGCCAACAATGAGGCGGCGAAGGATTCCGCATCCGTCGAATCCGGTGCCGATGCGCCTCAAAACGCCGAATCGCATACTATTGTCACCACTCCTGACAAAGCTCCTGCAGATCCTCCAGCCAAGCCTTTGTCAGGCATTCCCAATCGTAGTTTTTCCTCTATCTCAATCAACCCGACCGAGGTTATCAAACCCATCAATTCCCTTGAGAAACGCGAGATAGAGCCGCTGACACAAGAGCGACTTGAGGAGCTGTGGGGCAACCTTATCGACAGCTGCAAGGATGATGATAAAATGCACGAATTGATAGCCGACAAAAAAGTCGTCCTCAAAAGCAATAATTTGTTTCAAATCCAGGTGCCAAACCTTTATTTCGACACTCAGCTCCGCAACTACCAAACACGTATGCTTTCTTTCTTGCGCGAAGCCACCGGCAATGAGGCTTTGAAATACGAGGCCACCGTCGTCGTTGAGCAGACAAAAGCCCGCGCTTATCTGCCTCGTGAGAAATTCGACGAGATGGCGGCACGCAACCCCTCCATGCTTACACTTCGAAAAATATTCCCCGATATCGACTTTTAACTAACGTTTAGCGGACTCATAGCGGACTCATAGCGAACCCACACACATCCAACTATCATTTCATTTAACCCTTTTAAACCATTTTAGCCCTTTAAACCTTTAAACCTTTTAAGCTTTTAACTTTTTAACCTTTTAACCTTTATAACCCTTTACAACCTTCCGCCCATGGGTCCAACACTGATTTTTATAGGAATACTCATCTTTTGCGCCCATCTTTTCTCTGCCTTTTTCAGCAAAAGACGTGTGCCCGATGTCCTTTTCCTGGTCCTTATAGGCATTGTCATAGGACCCGTCCTTGGTTGGGTCACCCCTGATAAAATTGGAAGCATAGGGGGTATATTCGCCTCAATAACGCTTGTCTTCATCCTTGTCGACAGCGGTCTGGATATGCATATCGACGACCTAAGGCGCTATTGGATAGGCATGGTACAAGTCACCACCTTTTCATTTTTCCTCACAATGGCTGTGGCGGCGATAATCTCTCATTATGTCGCCCTGCTCGACTGGCGTACTTCATTGCTCATAGGCAGCATGATAGCAGGCACTGGCGCCTCGATAGTGATACCCATGGTGAAGCAGATGCGAGTCAGCGACCAGACACGCACAGTGCTTACTCTCGAATCCGCTCTTTCCGCCGTGCTCTGTATCGTTGTCGCCCTTGCCATCATGGAGGGCTTCAAACTAGGACATATCAGCTTTCAGAAAATCACCGGCAACGTATTGGCATCATTCTTCATGGCTCTGTTGCTGGGCACCGTGGGTGGCATGGTGTGGTCCGGTCTTCTCACACGTGTCCGCCGTCGCCAGAACTCCATGTTCCTCACACCAGCGTTTGTCTTTGTCATCTATGGCATCGTCGAGGCATTGGGCTATAGCGGCGCCATCTCGGCTCTCGCTTTCGGCATTGTACTTGGCAACGCATCCTATTTCGAGCTCTCTTTTGTCAGCAAAATCTACCGCAAAAAACAACCGAAAATGCAGACTCTTGAGGAAACCGAGAAATCTTTCTTCAAAGAGTTGGTTTTCATATTAAAGACATTCTTTTTTGTTTATATTGGCATAAGTATTCCTTTCACCGACAACATGGCGTTGCTATATGGAGTGATAATTGCCGTGGCTATATTCATCGCCAGAACTATTCTTATCTTCATCGTTGGCATCAAAAACACCCGTACCGACCGATGGATTGTCTCCATCATGATGCCCAAGGGTTTGGCCTCGGCTGTTCTTGCCTCCATGCCGCGACAAATCAACCTTGCTGCCGGATACGAGATCATTCCCTATGCCGAACGCATTGAATGCATGGTCTATTCCATAATTTTCTTCTCTATAGTTCTGTGCTCTGTACTTGTACTCCTTTCTCGTCGCAGCATCATCGATTCCGAATACAAACCCGAGACAAGGGAAGAGGCCTGAGACTATGAATGACTTCTATCAACATCTCAAAAATCCCTATCTCTTTCAAAACGCCACCTTTCAGAACTGACAAACATTTCTTATTCTCATGAAACTGCATTTCTATAAATATGACGGCGCAGGCAACGACTTTGTTATTATCGATTGCCGCAACGGCTATCCCTCACTCACTACCGAGCAGATTGAGCATATCTGTCACCGCCGCTTCGGCATTGGCGCCGACGGCATGATGACTCTCGGCCCTAGCCAGCATCCTTTTCTATTCGAAATGAGATACTACAACAGCGATGGCAAGCTGGGCTCTATGTGTGGCAATGGCGGCCGATGCATAGTGGCTTTCGCCAAACAACTCGGGCTTGGCGACGGACGCCACTACGATTTCGTCGGTTTCGACGGCCCTCACAAAGCCGAGGTCTTGTCATGGGACAACGACAGGGGGGTGGTTCGACTGGGCATGCGCGATATCGCCGCTGAAACCGTGCGCGAATGCCATGAAGGCTGGTTTCTTGACACCGGCTCACCCCACTACGTGCAAAGGGTTGTGGATATCGACAATTTCGATGTCGAGGGTGAGGGGAGAAGGCTGCGCTACCGCACCGACCTTTTCCCTGAAGGCGCCAACATAGATTTCATTGAGGATATGCCCGACGGCAGGTTGAAAGTCAGAACCTACG
Source organism: Bacteroidales bacterium (assembly GCA_017960475.1). Taxonomy (GTDB): domain Bacteria; phylum Bacteroidota; class Bacteroidia; order Bacteroidales; family P3; genus Colimorpha. The sequence goes on from JAGCZH010000005.1 coordinate 69,863, forward strand.
AGCGTGGCGTCGAAGCGGAGACCTGGGCCTGCGGCACAGGAGTGACGGCATGCGCCATAGTAAGCGGCAAACACAGCTTAGTCACTCGTGGAGGTGACTTCAATGTCGAATTCGAGTCAACCGGCTCCGAATATAAAAACGTCTTCCTTATCGGCCCCGTCTCCTTCAACTTCGAAGGCAACATAGAGATATAATTTTGAATTTTGAATTGTGACGAGTGACCTGTGACCAGTGAGTCTTTAAAACCATTTGTTGATCATATTGAAAAACTATTAATAATATGAGGAAAGTCTTATTATTTATAATTGCAAGTTTTATATCCTCTTTTGCTTTTGCTCAGCATGTGGAATACTACACTTCCTCTCAACGATACTATGTGGAGCCATACATCAAGGCGGATTTGCGTCATAATAATCATCTTATTACAATAAGGCTTCCTCTAATTAAGTCATTTCAGTGTTACCCCCCTCATAACAACCAAGAACTTAATTATACTAATTATTGTAGACTCGTGAACAAATGTAATGTCGAGGATATGAATGGCAGAGCCGTATACGGTATCGCAGTCCCTTACTGTATTTCTCTTCATGAAGGTAACCAGGGGCGAGATCAAGGTGTCTTTATGAGTCTTTTGGCAGGCCTCTCATTTTTCGACAGCGTTCCGATTGGTGAGATTGAAAGAGCATGGAATAATGCGATAGACACCCTTCAGCACCGCTCAGAATTGGATCGATTTAAGATGTGGTTCCTGCGGCATAACGACAGCGACAATAACCATCCTTGGCTGATTGACTCTGTCTCTGTCATCCCAGAATGGAACACAATCACCGACAGCAGGTTCCTCTTCCCCAATATGTGGATTGGCGATTCTATTAACCCTTTTATCGGCAATCAGCCTTACTTCTCTTTCCCAACCCTTGAAGTCTATTTCGATCAGCCCTTCATCGTAAACGACTCTTTTTATGTCGGATCGGATTTTTTCCCTGCTAATGCCCTCTACCCATTCGATCGCTCAATTTTTGACGATCTTTTCCCGGATGACACCATCCTTGACTACGTCGACTCTTTTTTCACATTACCACAAATACTAAATTTTCTCGAACATCCTGCATCAGGAGACATGCACACCGTCCGCTGTATGAGCGATGGTAATTTAATCTCGATTGAACAATATCAAGCGGATGGATTATGGAACGGCATTTTTCCAATTCTTGTTCCTCCTTCGGGCTGCTACAAGCCAGGCGTCCTTAGAGCCTCTGTCATCGGCTACGATTCCGCCGTTGTGGAGTGGATGTCGCGCTTCTGGCTGCCCGAGAGCCGTGTCGAGTACGGCCCCGCAGGGTTCGCCCCGGACAGCGGCACGGTGATAGATGGTGTCACAGGCAACAGGATCACCCTCCACGGGCTCTCCGAGGGCACCGACTACGAGGTGAGGGTGAGCAACTGGTGCGACAGCGCCTACTCCGACGAGACGGTGTGCCTCTTCCGAACTGCGCTGCGCTGCGAGCCCGCCGGCGATGTGAGCCTCTTTGTGGCCACAGACACCACCATACAGCTGGCGTGGGAGATGCCCGACTCGGCGTCATGGTGCGAGGTGGAGTGGGGTCCGGAGGGCTTCGTAGAGGGAGAGGGCACTCTGCTGCCGCATGTCACCAGGGGATACCTAGGGGG